>JAFXBE010000076.1 GCA_017516765.1 Clostridia bacterium
AGAGTGACCAGAAAAGGGCGACACGTTCGCTTTGGTCAAATCCCTCTTAATTGCCCATTTTCGTGGCGGCGGGCGCAATCACCTGCTGTTATCGTTACTGGACACAATACGCCGTCTTGGCTGTCACACGGTGCGCCCTTTCTGCCGCCCCGAAAAAGGGCACAGGGATTTGACGTCGCTCTCTATCGTCGCGGTGCGGGCCGGCTGTCGGCTGCTGAAGTTGATTTTGCTGCCTCCCCAACCCCGAGTTGGCATGCGCCGCCATCCAAGAAAACAAGAATGTTACCATAGGATAGCCTGTCGAGCGGCTGGAACAGCCACCAGTGCAGGCTCCCTTGTGCAAAGGGAGCTGCCCCGTAGGGGCTGAGGGATTGTACTTGGCGAGGGATGTTACGTACAACCCTTCCGTCTGCCCTTCGGGCAGCCAGCCTACGGCCCGCAACCTCAGTCGGCGTACAGCCCACTAACCGTGGTCTGTACTTGCTTCGGTTGACGACTGCGGGTCGCTAACGCCTTCGGCGTTGTGCCCACTGGGCACGCGCTTCCCGACCTCGCCCCTTACACAGGGGAGGCTCGTATGCTTGGCTGTCCCCTTCGTAGACAGCCAACCCATAAGGCTTCTTCCCCCAGCGGGGGAGGAAGCTGGCACGTAGTGCCTGATGGTAGGGGTAATTGCAAGGCGTGGGGGACGGTAGTCTTATACCCCGGGCATCATCCACCCCGAACCGGCACACCCCATCATCCCCGCTTCACAAGTGCTTTCTGCCCATTTTTCGCCCAAATATTCCATTTTCCCCTTGAAAACCCCTCTCAAAAGGCGTATACTGTCACAGGTTCTTACAGAAATCATACAGGAGGATGTTCTACGATGGAAAACAACAAGAAAACCAACGAAGCCATCTACGACGCCCGCACGCTGGGTCTGCCCAAGACGCTGGTGCTGGGTCTGCAGCACATGTTCGCCATGTTCGGCGCAACCGTGCTGGTGCCTGCCATCACCGGTCTGGATGTTGCAACCACCCTGCTGTTCGCCGGTCTGGGCACGCTGCTGTTCCACCTGATCACCGGCGGCAAGGTGCCCGCCTTCCTTGGTTCTTCCTTCGCCTTCCTGGGCGGTTATGCTGCCGTTGCCCCCAAGCTGCTGGATGCCAACGGCGAAGCCACCATCGCCAATACCCAGATGCTGCCCTACGCCTGCTTCGGCGTTGCCTGCGCGGGTCTGGTGTATCTGCTGCTTGCGCTGCTGTTCAAGCTTTTCGGTGCAAAGAAGGTTATGCGCTTCTTCCCGCCCATCGTTACCGGCCCCATCATCATCGCCATCGGTCTGACGCTGGCCGGCACCGCAATCACCAGCTGTACCTCCAACTGGCTGGTGGCGCTGATGGCTATCATCGTAGTGGTGGTGTGCAACATCTGGGGCAAGGGCATGATCAAGATCATCCCCATCCTGCTGGGTGTGGTGGCTTCCTATGTGCTGTCTATGATCATCGATCCCGCCGCCCGCGCCGCCGTTGCCCAGAAGGTAAGCGAGGCACAGTGGATCGGCCTGCCCATCCACTGGGAAGCCACCGCTTTCTCCGTCTTCGGCGCGGAGTTTGATGCCAGTCTGCTGATTACCTCCATCATCACCATTATGCCCATCGCTCTGGCCACCATTGTGGAGCATATCGGCGATATGTGCGCCATCTCCTCCACCGTTGGCAAGAACTATGTGGAAGACCCCGGCCTGCACCGCACCTTGGTAGGCGACGGTCTGGCCACCTCTGTGGCTTCCCTCTTCGGCGGCCCTGCCAACACCACCTATGGCGAAAACACCGGCGTGCTGGCCCTGAGCAAGGTCTTCGATCCCATGGTGATCCGTCTGGCTGCCTTCTTCGCCATCCTGCTCAGCTTCTGCCCCAAGTTCGCTGCCCTGATCGTTGCCATGCCCGCCGCTACGATCGGTGGCGTCAGCCTCGTGCTCTACGGCATGATCTCTGCTGTGGGCGTGCGTAATGTGGTCGAGAATCAGGTAGACTTCACCAAGAGCCGCAACGTGCTCATCGCTGCCCTGATCCTGTGTCTGGCCGTCGGCATCAAGTACTACGATCCCTCCGGCGCGATCTCCTTCGCCATCGGCGGCGTGAACATCAGCCTGTCCGGTCTGGCTGTGGCCGCGCTGGTGGGTATCCTGCTCAACGCTGTGCTGCCCGGCAAGGATTATGAGTTCGGCGTAAACCGGAAGGGCGATACCGCTGTGAACTTCGGCGCCCGTCAGGAGTAATCGGGTCTGAGCCTTTGAACCCCGCACAGGCAATGCTTTGTCTGCACAAGCGAGGATCAAAACCGAATCAAACCGCGCCCCGGTACGGAAAAGCTCCGTGCCGGGGCGTTTTGAACAGGCGGGGATGCATGCTGTAACAATGCTGCCGTTTCGCTGTACAGCCCTGCCGATCCTGTGCTACAATGGAAAAAACCACCGCTGTGAATGTATACCATCCAAGGGGGACGTACCATCATGAAACGCTTGATCGCCCTTTTGTGCCTTCTGCCCCTGCTGCTTTCCGGCTGCACCTTTGTGGGCAGAGTGCCGGACGAAGAGGAACTGAGCAAAGAGATCCTGTTCTCGATGGATTACAACGGCGCAGGCTATGGCACGCAGGCCATGTGCGCAAGCGCGGAGGTCTATGTGCATACCGACGGGCGCATCAGCGTGATGATGCCGGATCTGACCATGGAGAACATCATCGAGATCGCCTCTTTTCAGATGTCCCCCGAGGATTATGAGGAGCTGGCAGCCTTCGCCTCGCCCAGAAAGATCGCCCGGCTGCTGGCATGGGATACCGAGGGCTGCGACGGCACCACCGAATGGATCACCCTGTACACGGACGGCGAGGACGGCACGCCCCGGGTGTTGCTGCGCAAGGGCGGTTATATGCCCGACGGCATCGGCTTTCAAGAGATGCGAAGCGGCATCTTCCAACGTCTGGAGAAGTACGGTGTGGGCAAAACCGTAAGCGACTGGCGGCAGAAGCTGATCGATGCCGAGGAATAAGACAATATGGAAAACCCCCGCTGCTTCTTTCGCAGCGGGGGTTGCCCGTTTTTTGGAAAGCCCGGACGGCGGCAGGTTATTCCCCTCTGATCCTCTGCCCCCGCTCCAGCCAGCGACCCCTGAAGTAGTAGACCACGTACATCACCGAAGTGATGACCCATGTAATGGGGTAGCTGTAGAGCACCATTTCCAGCTGATGGTACTTTGGCACCACAAAGCTGATCCACAGCACGCGGAGCAGACACACGCCGGTCAGGGTCATCAGCGTGGGGATGAGGGTATCGCCGGTGCCGCGCACCGCACCGGAGAGGATCTCGATGGTGATGTAGGTAAAGTACAGCGGTACCAGCGTATGGATGATGCGCAGACCGTATTCCACCACCGCGGGATCGCCGGAGAACAGGCGCAGCAGCACGCCGCCGAAGAGCAGCAGGAAGCCGCTCAGGGTGATGGTGGCAACCGCCGCCATGCCGAAGCAGACCTTTACGCTGCGGCGCATGCGGTCGTACCGCCCCGCGCCGAAGTTCTGCCCCACAAAGGTGGTGATGGCGACGCCGAAGGCTTGAATGGTCATCCAGAACAGACCGTCCATTTTGCCGTATGCCGTCCATGCCGCCACCACATCGGTGCCGAAGCCGTTGATGGAGGTCTGGATGATGATATTGGAGAGGGAATACGCCACCGACTGCATGCCGGCGGGAAAGCCGATGCGCACGATGCGGGAGAGCAGATCGCCGTGGAAGCGGATTTTTTTGGGGGTAAGGCGGTAGGCATCGTGGGTGCGCAGCAGGCTGAGGGTGATGAGCACACCGCTGACCAGCTGGCTGAGGATGGTGGCAAGCGCCGCGCCTGCCACGCCCATCTCCAAGCCCACCACAAGGAGAATATCCAGCAGGATGTTGATCATGCAGGCGCAGATGAGGAAATACAGGGGGCGGCGGCTGTCGCCCACGGCGCGCAGCACGCCGGTGCCGATGTTGTACACCAGCGAGGGCACCATGCCGAGGAAATAGATACGCAGATAGGTGACCGCCCCGGGCAGCACATCGGCGGGGGTACCCATCAGCTGCAGGATGGCGGGCGAGAAAATGTAGCCCAGCACCATGATCACAAAGCCGCCGGTCAGGGTCAGGGCAGCGGCGGTGTGTACGGTGCGGGATACCTCGTCAAAGCGGCGCGCGCCGTAAAACTGGCTGATGATCACCGTTGCACCGGAGGAAAGCCCCACAAAGAAGCCCACCAGCAGGTTGGCAAGGGTGGCGGTGGCGCCGCCCACGGCAGCCAACGCCTCTTTGCCCACGAATTTGCCCACCACGATGGCATCGGCGGTGTTGTAGAGCTGCTGAAAGAATGTACCCAGCAGAATGGGAAAGAAGAAGGAAAGCAGCTGTTTCCAGATCACACCCTCGGTAATGGCGTTGGCAGGGCGTTGTACCTTGGTCATAACAGGATCCCCTTTCGATGTGTGAGAAAAAAACGCGTTATGCGGGAAAAACCCGCGCAGCCATGAAAAGCCCGCCGGGGGCGGGCAGAACAGACAGCCGAAAAAATGCGCCGACCGGGCTTATGCAATGCAAGCCCGGTTCGGCAGCGGAACCCCGCCCACATCCGAAGGCGGAAGAACAAACCAATGCAGCTTCCCCATCCTTGCGGAACGGGTAATCAGGAAAATCCGTCCGTCGTCACCTGCAATGCAAGCCCGGTTCGGCAGCGGAACACCGCCCACAGCATGCCGCAGGCAGAAGAACAAACCAATGCAGCTTCCCCATCCTTGCGGAACGGGTAATCAGGAAACCCCATCCGTCGCCACCTGTAATGCATACCCGGTTCGGCAGCGGAACACCCGGACAGCTTCCCCATCCTTCGGGCTCATGAAATGAGCCCGATCCGGGGATCCAAGGGCACTGCCCTTGGCGGGGTGCGGGGCAGCGCCCGCAAAACCCCGTCGGTCACCCCGCCTGCTCGCCCAGCCATGTGTGCAGCTGGCGGCAGAGGGTGGTTGTGTTGACGGGCTTGGGCAGGATCAGGTTCATGGCTTTGGTGGCATTAACCTTGGGGGTGCCGGAGCGCATACCCACGATGAGCACGCTGCAGCCGTCACGGCGGGGCAGGTCGCGGATGCTTTCGGCGGCCTCCAGCCCGGAAAGCCCGGGCAGGGTGATGTCGGTCAGGATGGCGTGGTAATAGGAGGGCGCGGAGCCGATAAAGTGATCCAGCACCTGCTGTCCGTTTTCCACCAGATCCACATGTGCGCCCTCGTTGACCAGCAGGCTGTAGAGCAGCTGTGCGGTGATGGGGTTTTCCTCTGCCAGCAGGATATTGCGCCCGGCAAGAAGCCCCTGCTCGCTGTAGACGCCGCGGCTCAGGCTCATGATCTCAAGCGGTTCTGCCAGCTCTGCGGGGATCTGGACACGGATTTTCATACCGGCATTGGGTCGCTGGTGCACGCTGATCTCGCCGCCCATGGCCTTGACCAGGCGTTTGGCGGTCATCAGGCGCAGACCGAGGGTACGTTCGGTGTCGTGCTTGGGGTCCTCGGCGATGCGCTTGACGAATTGCTTGCTGAGCATGGCGCCGTCATCGGTGATGGAGGCGATGACCAGCATCCGGTTTTTCTGCTGCCGATCCCGCTCCAGCGCAAAGGCGAGCTGGATGGTGCCGCCGGCATCGGTGCGGCGCAGGGCGTTATCCATCAGGTTGAGGAAGACGCGGCGGTAGCGCGCCTCGTCCAGCATGATCACGGGGCATTCCTCTTCGGGCTTGTGCAATTGCAGGTTCACATCCCGGTCGGCGGTCTGCTGGGCGGTTACATCGGCGAGCCTGCCAAAGAGGGTCTCCGGGCGCACGGGGATGGGGGCGAGGGCGAAGGTGCGGTCGTCCAGCTGGTTCATCACTTCGATCTCGGCAGCCAGATCGCCCAGCTCGCCGCCGGCGCTGTGCAGGGCCTGCAGGGTATCGGAACGGGTCAGCCGCCCGCCGCCCGCCGCCACGCCGAGGATGGTCTGGGAGGGACGGCGGATCTCTTCTGCCACGGTGCGCAGGTAATCCCGGCGGCTGTTCACCTGCAGCATGGCATGGCGCAGGCGGCGGGTGATCCAGACGGTAAGGGCGATGAATCCGGCAGCAAGGGCAACGAAGACCATGACCATCACAAGGGTGAGCCGCTGCCGCTCGGCGTGCTGCTGCTCGTTGTACACATCGCTGACCAGCGGCAGGGCAATGGTGCGGAACCGCTGGGGACGGATGCTGCTGATGGTCTTGTTGAGCACGGGCAGCAGACGGGAGCTGGACATTTTGGATACGGCGATGCTCACATCGCCGCCGTATTCGGTGCGGTCGCTGTAGACCAGACCGTGGTTGCCCAGCTCGTAGAGCGCCTGCTCGGCATCGGGCGTCCAGCAGAGGGCGGAATCCGCCTCATCGTTCTGCACGGCGCGGATGCAGGCCATGGCATCGGGGTAATAGAGCAGATTGTAGGACTTTTCCTGCTCCAGCCGGAAGGCGATATAGCTGCCCTCGGGCACGGCAACGGTGCGGATCTCCATCACATCGGGTTTGCGCAGGGCGCGGTAGGTGCTGTCGAGATAAACGCCGGTCTGGCGCACGCCGCGCTGCTGTGCCCAGCGGTAATCGTTGTTGAAGCCCAGCATGATATCCGCCTTGCCGGCGCGCACGGCCTCCAGGGCGGCGTTGCTGTTTTCGCGCACCACATAGCTGAAGGTGAGCCCCGTTTTGAGAGCGATCTCGTCCAGCACCTGCTGGATGGGTTTCTTCGCCTGGTCGGCGGTGAGCATATCCCCTTCGGCAACGCTTACCTTCACGGCGCGTCCCCGGCGGATGTATGCCAGCTCATCAAGGGTAAGGCTGGGGTACAGGTTGTCATCCACCATTTTGTACTTGGAGACGATCTCTTCCATCAGCCCGGGCATGGAAAGGCGCAGCTCGCGCAGGGCTTCGTTCAGCTCGTTGAGCAGGGAGCGTTCCCCGTCGGCAAGGGTCGCGCCAAGAAGGATGCGCTCGCCCAGCCGGCCGATGATACGCACCCCGGAGATGCCGATATCGGTATTGATGATGGCGGCATCCAGCACGCCGGAGCGCAGGTCGGTCAGCATGGCTTCCCGGGAGGTATAGTCGGTTTTCAGCTCCACGTCGGCGCCTTTGCCGGTCAGGAGCATATCCAGCAGGGAATCGGAATAGCCGGTGGCGTATGCGCCCACCAGCTTGCCCCGCAGGTGGGTATAATCATCATAGCCGATGCTGCTTTCGGGGGTGACCACCAGCGCAAGGGGTGCGGTGAGGATGCCTTCGGTGGTGAAGATATACTTTTCCTTGTTGGGGATGGAGGGAGTTACGCCCAGGCACAGATCGATCTGCCCGGTGGAGAGCAGATCGTAGCAATCCTCCTGAGAGACGCGCATGAAGGTATAGCTGCGTGTGGTGTTCTGGGCGCACTCCATCAGCAGGTCGTACAGGTAGCCGGAGTGGTTGCCCTCGGCATCGGTATAGAGGAAGCCGTTCATATCCACATAGCCGACACGCACCGTGCGGGCGGCAAAAGCAGCGGTGGGCAGGCATGCCAAAAGAAGCAGCACAAGAACTGCCAGCAGTGAGACCGCACGTACAGCGCGATGGTTTTTCATGGTGGAACGCCTCCTGTTGGTGCATATGGCAAAGCCCCCGTTCCGCTCCCGAGGGGGCGGTAACGGTGGGGATATGGGCCGGATCGCGTATAGGAAAAGTATAGCATATGTCGGGCGTAGTGACAAGCTGCATGTCCGCCCGGTTTTTCCCCGGGAGGGGAAAAACCGGGCGTTCACGCTCATAGTGGACAGCAGTTCCGCGGCTTAAAGGGGAAGGGGCCCTTCCCTTCCCCACGCCGCTTGCTTGGTCGCCTCCTCGAGCCTTCGGCTCTGCGGGGGCGCCCCCGGTTCGTGGGGCTTGGGTGCGGGGTTGGGGGGTGGTCTATTGAGAAGGCTCCTTCCGAAGGTGGGCGAGGTCGGGAAGCGCGTGCGCAGTGCGCACAACGCCGAAGGCGTTAGCGACCCGCAGTCGACAGCCGAAGCACGTACAGACCACGGTTAGTGGTCTGTACGCCGACTGAGGTTGCGGGCCGTAGGCTGGCTGCCC
>JAFXBE010000052.1 GCA_017516765.1 Clostridia bacterium
CAGAGCCGTAGGCTCGAGGAGGCGACCAAGCAAGCGGCGTGGGGAAGGGAAGGGCCCCTTCCCCTTTAAGCCGCGGAACTGCTGCCCAAGCATGAGCGCGGGCGACCCGCCGAAAGGCGGGTCGAACGTGCAGCCAAGCAAGCGGCGTGGGGAAGGGAAGGGTCCCTTCCCCTTTAAGCCGCGGAACTGCTGCCCAAGCATGAGCGCGGGCGACCCGCCGAAGGGCGGGTCGAACGTGCGGACGTGCAACCATTCCTGAAGGAGACCTCCTGCATGAAGATCGCCATCCTTACCATCTTCCCGGAAATGTTCGAAAGCGTGCTTTCCAGCAGCATTCTGGGGCGCGCCATCACCGAAGGGCTCATCACCGTCGAGGCGGTGGATATCCGTCCCTATTCGGACCGCAAACACAAGAACACCGACGATTATCCCTTCGGCGGGGGCGCGGGCATGGTGATGCTGGCACAGCCCATTGTGGATGCGGTGCGGGATCTGCGCTGCCGGGGCTACGACGGTCCCTGCATCTACATGAGCCCCCGGGGCAAGACCTTCTGCCAGCAGAAGGTGGAGCAGCTCTCTCAGCTTGAGAATATGATCATCCTGTGCGGGCATTACGAGGGTGTGGATCAGCGCGCGCTGGATCTGGTGGTGGATGAGGAGATCTCCCTGGGCGATTTTGTGCTCACCGGGGGCGAGCTGGCGGCCATGGTCATCTGTGATGCGGTGGCGAGGTATGTGCCCGGTGTGCTGGGTTCCTCCGGCAGCACGGAGGAGGAGAGCTTCACCGGCGGTCTGCTGGAGTATCCCCAGTACACCCGTCCCCGGGAATTCGAGGGCATGGAGGTGCCGGAGGTGCTGCTCAGCGGCGACCATGCGAAGATCAACAAATGGCGGCGGGAGCAGTCGCTGGATGTAACCCTGCGCCTGCGCCCCGATCTGTTCGCCACCGCCCCCATGACCGACAAGGAGCGGGCAGCCGCGCTGGAGCGCGCCGCCTGCGGGGAAGATGCGCCCGAGGCGTGACCTCGCCGTTTGTCAGCCGGAATACCGAATACCCGCCGCATGTGAAATACAGCGGCGGGTTTCTGATTTCTCTCCCCCGGCGGGAGGATGTGTGGTATAATGGAACCATCGAAAAAATCAATGACGGAGGTGTTCGTATGTACGACAATGTAAAAAGGAACAGCGGCAGCCTTTCTGCCGTCCGGGGCAGCCTGCTGGGCGGCGCGGTCGGCGATGCGCTGGGCTATGCGGTGGAATTCCTCAGCCTGAGCAGCATCCGGGAGGAATTCGGCGAGGGCGGCATCCGTGCCTATGAACGCTCCAACGAAGGTCTTGCGCTGATATCGGACGATACCCAGATGACGCTGTTCACCGCCGCCGGGCTGCTGAACCGGCGTACCCGCTGCGCCCTCACCGGGCAGGAGGAGGATCCCACCGCTGATATCCGCGAGGCGTACCGGGATTGGTACATGACCCAGTTCAACGAAGATGATCGCTGCTTTGCCCAGTGGGATATCCATCACCGGGAGCCTGCCACATGGCTGTACCGGATCCCCTGTCTCCACAGCCGCCGCGCCCCGGGCGGCACCTGCCTGTCCGCCATGGCGCAGACCGCCTTCGGTACCATTGAGGATCCTCTCAACAACAGCAAGGGCTGCGGCGGCGTGATGCGTGTGGCTCCTGTGGGTCTGATCCATCAGGGCGTACAGAGCCGGGAGCAGGTGATCCGGCTGGGCTGGGAGGCAGCGCGGGCTGCCGCCGTTACCCACGGAAATCCGCTGGGCTATATTTCCGCTGCCGGGCTTGCCATGATGGTCAACCGGGCGGCCTTCGGGGGCTGCCCCTATGGGGACGGGCTGTATGGCATCCTGCAGGAATGCCGGGAGCTGCTGGATGAAATGTTCGCCGGGGAACCGGAGCTGGCGTTGCAGCAGTCGCTGCTGGAGCGGGCAGAGCTGCTGAGCCGCAACCACCGCCCGGATACGGAAAACATCCCCCTGCTGGGGGAAGGCTGGGTAGGCGAGGAAACGCTGGCCATTGCGGTCTACTGCTGCCTGCGCCACAGCAGCGATTTCACCGAAGCGGTCATCGCCGCCGTCAACCACGACGGCGACAGCGATTCCACCGGTGCGGTGGCGGGCAATCTGCTGGGCGCATGGCTGGGTGCGGAAGCCATCGACCCCTGCTGGCTGGAAGGGCTGGAGCTGAAGGATACCATCGAAACCCTGGCGCAGGATCTTTGCCGCTGCAGCGGCGACCCGGAATGGGAACGCAAATACGGCAAAGCGTGAATGACTGTCCCCGCCGGGGAATGAACAACAAGAAGGAGTGGTTGTGTATATGCTGCTCAGAAAGCTGGTAGCCGTTGTGCTGCCGCTGGTGCTGTGTCTGCTGCTGGGAGCCGTCTGCCGCTGGATGGACGGTTTTGCCTGGCTGAATACCTTCTGGGCCTTTGCCCTCAAGGGGCTGCTGGTGGGCGTTCTGCTGGCGCTTGTGCTGCCCATCGGCGGCGTGAAGAGCCGGATGAACGGTCTGCAGGTCTGGCTGCTGGCTGCCGCGGGTCTGCTGGCGGTGATGGCGCTGTTCCAGTATCTTGCCTTTGCGGGCGTGCTGACCCTGCCCGGCTTCTTGCAGCCCGACCCTCAGACGGTGCTGGCAGAAGGCACGGCGGCGGGCTTCATCCTGGTTACCGTGCTGCTGAACCGGAAGAGGTAAGCGGGCTTCTGCGGAGCATTTTCCCGTCTTGACGGACGGATTCGGAAAGGAGCTGTGCCGATATGCTGCATACCCTCAGGCTTTCCCTGCGCAATTTCTGCCCCGCCGATGCGCAGACCCTGTTCGCGTACCGGAACGATCCCCGCTGCAGCCGGTACCAGCGGTACGGGGACACGGGGCCTGAGTTCCTGCGGGGCTTTGTGCAGGCATATGCCGCAAGCGTTTTTCCCTCCCGGGCGGAGGAGCAGCATTATGCCGTCGTACGGACTGCAGACGGGGCGATGATCGGCGATCTGAGCGTGTTCTATACGGAAGCGGATCGCTGCTACACCCTTGGCATCACCGTTGCGCCCCAACATCAGCGGCAGGGCTGTGCCTTTGAATTGCTCACCGGGGTGATCGCCCGGCTCCGGGCGTACGATCCTGCGGCGGATATCGTCGCGCTGATCGACCGGGAGAACGCGCCCAGCCTCGCTCTGTTTCAAAAGCTGGGCTTTGTGGAGGAATGCTGGGCAGAATCCATACGATCCTATGTGTACACCCTCTACGGCACAGGCACGCCACAGGGACAGTGATCCAAAGCAGAGCAGGCATCCGGCAAATGCACCGGATGCCTCAGCTCGTCAAAAAACACGCCTGCGGCGGCTTTTTTGACGACTTTTGCACCGTTTGCCTAGGAGCCTACGGCTCCCCGGGCGGCAAACGGCGATAGGAACCCCTTGCTACGCAAGGGTTCCGAAACCACCGGAAGGGTGA
>JAFXBE010000036.1 GCA_017516765.1 Clostridia bacterium
TACCTCATGTCTTGTGTTATGCTCTTCATGAAGGATTTGGCTCCTTTCGTACAGTTTGGTGTCGCAACTCAACTATACCACATGAGCCAATCCTTCTTTTCTTTTCTCTTACTGTCCAACATGTATTGTAGCGCTACACGGAAAATGCTCTTTCGGAGCGTTTTTGGCTTTTCTTTTTGCATAAGTTAGGTTAGAATAGTATGGTATGCTTGGGAAAGGTGGTGCTTCTTTTGGAGGCGACTTTGTTAAACTGTCGTATCCATTACGAATTGGAACGCAACGAAAACCCCGATGCACCCGTGGTTCTGTTTCTCCACGGCTGGGGCTGCGATGGCAATATATTCTCCTTTTTGCAGCGTGAGATCTCAAAACAGTGCACTGTTCTTACGCTGGATTTTCCCGGTCACGGCAAAAGCGACGAGCCGCCGGAGCCGTGGAACGTGCCCGCTTTTGCAAACCAGGTGGATCTGCTTCTGAATCACCTGCAATTGCTTGGCAAGATTTATATTGTTGCCCATTCCTTCGGCGGGCGCGTTGCCATCGAGCTGGCTTCCACCCATCAGGATCGGTTCGAAAAAATGGTCATTACCGGCGGCGCAGGGCTGCGTAAGCCTCTTACCGAAGAGCAGAAAAAGCGGCAAGCCAGGTTCAAGCGCATGAACCGTGTACTGGATGCAATGAAGAAGCTTCCGCTGCTGGGCAAACTGGCAGAGGGTCTGCAAACTAAGCTTCGCAACAAATACGGATCTGCCGATTACATCAAGCTGAACGAAGTTATGCGCCGAACCTTCAGCAACGTGATCAACTACGATCAATCCGATTTGCTGGAGAAGATCAAGGCATCCACGCTGCTCATCTGGGGCAGCGAAGATACCGAGACCCCTCTCTGGATGGGGCAGCAGATGGAAAAGAGTATTCCCGACGCCGCGCTAATTACTTTTGATGGCAGAGGTCACTTTGCTTTTGCCGAAGAATGGCAGCGTTTCGTGATTATTGTAAAACAGTTCTTTTTTGGCGGTGATAATGCATGAACTATGAAACTGTTAGTCGTTTGATTACTGTATTGATTCCTGCTTTAGGCTGCTTTTTCGCCGCACGGGGCATCATTCATTATTTTCAGCTGGAAAGCTATCAGTTTCCCGGATACTATCATACCCTGAACCGCAACCCTGTACACAGCTACTTGCCCGGTGTCTGTGTGGCGGCGGTTTCTGCATTGCTGATCCTGCTTCTGCCAAATGCCGCGAACCTTGAAAATGCCGAAGTTCCCGTACTCTATTGGGTAATCGCACTTCTGATTGCGGCTGCAGCCGTTCTTCTCGGCATAGCGGTCGGTAAGCAGCTTACGGTAAAGAAAGCAAAGAAGCCCTTTGTTTTCACAGGGCGCATCAAGCGGCTGTATGTGGTCTATGCCCTTGTGCTGCTTGGTATTGCTGCTATCGTATATCATCTGCCCCCCTGGAAATGGATCAGCATGCTGTGGCCGCTGTTGCTGCCTGCTGTTGTTGCTCTCGCCGGTCTGCTTGCATGGCCGGTCGAAAAGCTGATCAGCGAAATGTACTTCCGTGACGCGCGTCGTAAGCTGCTTTCCAACCCCAACCTGATCCGTATCGGCCTTACAGGCAGCTATGGTAAAACGACCGTAAAACATATTCTGGGTGCCATCCTCAGCGAAAAGTATCCCACGCTGATCACGCCCGCAAGCTTTAACACACCAATGGGCGTAACCCGTGCCATCCGTGAAAAGCTGACCCCTACGTATCAGGTGTTCGTTGGTGAGATGGGAGCACGCCATGTGGGCGACATCAAGGAAATGTGCCGCTTAGTACATCCCACCATCGGTATTATCACATCTGTGGGCCCTCAGCATCTGGAGACCTTCAAAACCATTGAGCGGGTCGCCAAAACCAAGTATGAGTTGATCGATGCTCTGCCCGAAAAGAACAGCCACAGCTATTTCTATGATGATGGAAGCCATTGCATGGAAATGTACCGCAAGACCACCAAGACCAAGACCCTCTGCGGTCGCGATCCCGAAACCTGCGATGTCTGGTGCGACGATGTAACCGTTACCCCGGAAGGTACAAGATTTATGCTTCATATCAAAAATAAAGGAGAGATCGAGTGCCATACCAAGCTGTTGGGAGACCACAGCGTACAGAACATCCTGCTTGCAGCCGCCGTTGCCAGCGATCTGCGCCTTACGTTGAAGCAGATTGCTCACGGAATCGAAAAGCTGCAGCCTGTAAAGAATCGTCTGGAGCTTATGCAGAACCCGGGCGGGTTCACCATCATCAACGATGCATTCAATTCAAACCCTGTCGGAGCAAAAGCTGCGCTGGAGGTATTGAAACAGTTCCCTGCAAGGCGTATCATCATCACCCCCGGCATGGTGGAATTGGGCGAAAAAGAAGCGGAATACAACCGTACCTTCGGCTCCCAAATGATCGGCTGCGCCGATATTGCGATCATCATCGGCAAAAACCGCGCTACACCAATTATTGAAGGGCTGAAGGAAAGCGGCTTTGCTCCCGAGAACATCCATCGTGTGGACAGTCTCGACGAATCAACACGTTTACTGCATACGATCGTAAGACCCGGCGATACGGTACTGTATGAGAACGACCTGCCGGATCATTATCAGGAAGCCTGAGAATTGCGGAGGAAATGATTATGAGCAAGATTCAACTGGGTGTACTCTTTGGCAGCCGCAGCTGCGAGCATGAGGTTTCGATCATCAGCGCAGTTCAGCTGATGCGTGCTGTGGATCGTGAAAAATATGATGTGATCCCTGTCTATATCAGCAAGAAGGGGGAATGGTTCACCGGCGAACCTCTGCTGGATATTGCCAGCTATACACCCTTTGACGAAAATCGAAAAGGCATCCGCCGTGTGCAGCTGGATGTGACCGCCGGTTCCGGCGCGCTTACCTGCATGGAGCAGGGCAAGGGTCTTTTTGCCAAGGAGCAGCAGGTGATCGTAGCCCGTCTGGAATGTGTTATTCCTGTGTTCCACGGCATGCATGGCGAGGACGGTTCCATTCAGGGTCTGATGGAGCTGTGTAACATTCCTTATGCCTCTGCCGGGATCGGTGCCTCCGCCATTGGCATGGATAAGGTGTATATGAAGCAGTTCTTCCGCGGCTGCGGCTTCCCGGTACTTCCCGGGATCGGCTGCCTGCGCGCGCAGTGGGAGCAGGATGCCGATCAGGTAATGGATACCATCGAAGATGAGATCGGTTATCCCGTGTTCATCAAGCCGGCATTGCTCGGTTCCTCCATTGGCGTAAGCAAGGCGACCAATCGTGATGAATTGCGCGAAGCCCTTGAACTTGGCTTCGAATTTGATCGCAAGGTGCTGGCCGAAAAAGGACTCAACGATCCCCTGGAGCTGAATTGCTCTGTTCTCGGCTACAACGGAAACGTGAGAGCCAGCGAGATCGAAATGCCCATCTCCGGCGGCGATCTGCTTTCCTTTATGGATAAGTACGGCGCAGGCGGCAATTCCACCAAGGGCATGGCTTCCCTCAAGCGTGTTCTGCCCGCCCCCATTGAGCCCGAGCTTTATCAGCAGATCCAGCAGCTTTCCAAGGATATGTTTGTGGCGCTGGATTGCAAGGGTGTCGTTCGCATCGACTTTATGTTCGATTCCGAAAGCCAGCAGCTGTTCATTACAGAGATCAATACCATTCCCGGTTCGCTGGCGTTCTATCTGTGGGAGCCCTGCGGCATTCCCTACAGCAAGCTGATCGATGAAATGGTGCGCTGCGCCATGGAAGCACAGCAGGATAAGGATGACAGCAACTACGCATATACTTCTGATATTCTTGCAGGTGTTTCCCTGGGTGGGAAAGCGGGTCCGAAGAACGGTTCGAAGCTGCACTGAAGATTTAGAGGAGAACTATGATCGAGCTTTCAAGCATTAAATCTCCGGACGACATCAGAAATCTGAGTATGGACGAATGCGAAATGCTCGCCAATGACATCCGTACCAAAATCATCAATACGGTTTCACACAACGGTGGGCATCTCGCATCCAATCTCGGGGTGGTCGAGATTACTCTGGCGTTGCACCGCGTGTTTCACACACCGGAGGATAAGCTGATTTTTGATGTCGGACACCAGACCTATGTACATAAACTGATTACCGGACGGTACGACTCGTTTGACTCTCTTCGTACTTACGGCGGCATTTCGGGTTTTCCCCGTCGAAGCGAAAGCGAGTACGATTGTTTTGAAGCCGGACATGCATCCACTTCTCTGTCGGCTGCTCTGGGCTACGCACGAGCGCGGGATGCTTTGGGGCAGAAACACCATGTGGTTGCTGTTGTTGGCGATGGGGCGCTTACCGGCGGCATGTGCTACGAAGCTCTGAATGATTGCGGCAATACAAAAACCAGAATGATCGTTGTTCTTAACGACAACGAGATGTCAATAGCAGAAAACGTGGGTGCATTGAGCCGTTATCTTTCCAAGCTTCGCTCGTCTACCGGCTGGATCGTTACCAAAAGGCGGGTAAAAAATCGCCTGCAAAAGGTACCGCTGATCGGTAAACCGTTATACAGCCTTATCCACCATGCAAAGGAAATGATCAAAAGCCTTGTGGTGGACGAGGGATTCTTTACTGCGCTCGGTTTTCGCTATATCGGCCCCATCAACGGCAATGATCAAAGCGAGGTGGAACGTATTCTTACCCTCGCCAAGGATATGGACGAGCCTGTGCTGATCCATTGTCTGACCAAGAAAGGCTATGGTTATCAGAGTGCAGAGAGTAAACCGGAACTTTTTCACGGAACGCCTCCGTTTCTGTTGGAAACTGGTAAATCCGCCACATCTGACGGAAAAAGTAACGGCGCTGTTGCAAACGAGGAATTGATCGCTCTTGCAAGACAGGACAAAACCATTCGTGTTGTCACCGCTGCAATGCCGCTTGGCACCGGCACGGCGGCGTTTGCCGAAGCATACCCCGACCAGTTCGATGATGTCGGTATCGCCGAAGAACATGCCGTAACGCTTTGCGCGGGCATGGCAGCCGGCGGGTTGAAACCTTTTTTCTTTGTATATTCCACCTTTCTGCAGCGCGGATACGACCAGATCCTGCACGATGTCTGCATCCAGCATTTGCCCGTTACGCTGATGATCGACCGGGCGGGTATCTCCAACGAGGACGGACAATCGCATCAGGGGTTATTTGATTTCTCTTTTCTGCGCCATATTCCCGGCATAACCATTATTGCTCCCGCAGATGAAAACGAACTTCGTCTGGCGATTCAGGCTGCCTATCGGTCAGACGGTCCCTGTGCGGTGCGCTATCCCAAAACAGCGGTTGTGCTGCCGGCTGGGCAGCAGATTCAGCAGTTCGGCATAGGTCGTTGGCAGACCCTTCTGGAAGGAACGGATGCAACACTTCTCTCTGTTGGCAGTATGACGGCTGCGGGTCTTCGTATTGCTACCGGATTGCAGCAAAAAGGTATTTCTCTGCGGGTGATCAACGCTTCAACGGTAAAACCGCTGGACAATGAGACATTGGAACAGCTTTATAGCGAGAACAAACCTGTTTTCACGCTGGAAGAGCATGTGCTTGCAGGCGGCTTCGGCAGTGCTGTTCTGGAGCATGCAGCCGGATACGGAAACGGTATACGGATCATTCCTATCGGTGTTGAGGACAGGTATGTGCAGCATGGTGACCACCGCCATCTCTTGGAGGATGTAGGGCTGAGCGACGAATGCGTAACCGAAAAGATAAGTGCAATCATGGCCAAGGAGGGGTGCGGCAATGGCTGAAAAACTGCGTGCGGATCTTGCGCTTGTAAGGCTGGGTCTTGTACCCAGCCGCGAAAAAGCTCAGGCTTTGATCATGGCGGGACAGGTATACCTGAAGGAACAAAAGATCCTGAAAGCCTCTGAAAAAATCGAAGAAGGTGCGGAGCTCACTGTACGCGGCCACAGCCATCCCTTTGTTGGCCGTGGCGCTTTGAAGCTGGATAAAGCTCTACGGGTCTTTGGCGCAGATGTGAAGGATACCGTATGCATGGATATCGGCGCTGCCACCGGCGGTTTTACCGATGTGCTTCTTCAAAATGGTGCAAAACATGTGTATGCCATTGATGTGGGTTACGGACAGCTTGATTGGAAAATACGAAACGATGAGCGGGTAACCGTCATGGAGCGGACCAATGCCCGTTATCTGACCCATGAGGAGATCCCCTGCGTACCGGATGTAACGGTGATGGACGTTTCCTTTATCTCGGTCAAACTGATCCTGCCGACGGCTGCGGAATTGATGGAACGGAAAGGGCGATTTTATATTCTGATCAAACCGCAGTTTGAAGCCGGTCGTGAGTACGTTGGCAAAAAAGGGGTTGTACGTGATCCGGCAGTGCATCGTCAGGTGATTCGATCCATTGCAGAGTTTGTACCCGAAATCGGCTATCAAATGGCGCAACTCGATTTTTCACCAATTACCGGCCCGGAAGGGAATATTGAGTACATAACAGAATTGCTTCCTGCGCAAGACAACAGCACAAATGTTACGGAAGAAACGATCGCAGCAGTCGTCGATGCTGCCCATCAGACACTTGCAAAATAAAAGCGAACAATTATTCTTATTTTTGATTATGCACAGTTGTATATTTATGCGGTTTGTGATATACTGCTGACGAAAGGCGGTTGGATCATGAAAAAGATCTATCTTGTCATGCATCAGCGGAAACCCGATACCGTATCCATCATCCGGCAGCTTTGCTCGGAGATGAAGACAGCAGGGCTCCGTCCGATCGCGGAGCCCTGGCTTTCGTCTGTCATGGCGGATACGCTTCCGTGGTTGGAATATGCATCATCGGCGAAAGATTGCGATGCGGTACTCGCAGTTGGCGGGGACGGTACTTTTTTGCGTGCAAATGCTGTAGCTCTCGTCCACGAGCTGCCACTGCTGGGGATCAATCTCGGAACGGTCGGTTTTCTCTCGGAAGTGGAATGGGATCAAATAGGAACGGCGTGCCATGCTTTGGCAAACGACAGCTATACCGTCGAATCCCGCATGCTGCTGGAGGCACGGGTGGGGGATAAGCGTTTTCTTGCCCTGAACGATATCGTCCTCAGCCGTGGCGGTTATGCCCGGTTGATCGGGATGAATGTTCACGTGGAAAAAGAACGCCTGGATCCTTACATTGGCGATGGTCTGATCATTTCCACGCCTACCGGTTCTACCGGCTATTCTTTGTCTGCCGGCGGTCCCGTTGTGCATCCCAGTCTTGAATGTATGATTATGACCCCCGTCTGCTGTCATTCACTGCAGCACCGCCCGGTTGTAACCGCTTCTACCCAGACCATTACAATTGAGCTGGACGACCGCTACAACAGTACCGCTCAGGTGGATGTTGACGGTCAGCAAGCGGTATACCTGCAAGCCGGAGAAAAACTGTATATTTCCCGTGCAGCAAAGTGTACCCACTTGATCCACATCGATCCGAACGATTTTTTCTCAACGATCCGCATTAAGCTGGCTGAGTGGAGCCATTGATCAGGAGGTATTATGAAAAGTTCCCGTCAAGTAGCCATTCTGGAGATTATCAGCAATCAAGCGGTAGAAACGCAGGAAGAGCTTGCCGAAGAGCTTGGCAAGCGCGGTTTTCGTGTAACGCAGGCAACGGTATCGCGAGATATCAAGGAAATGAAACTCATCAAATCCCAATCGGCAGGGGGTACCTACCGTTATGCACTTGCCGATAATGCCGACAGCAGCATCAACGAGCGCCTGATCCGTATGTTCAGCGATACGGTGCTGAGCATTACCAGCGCATACAATCAGATCATTCTCAAAACCATCTCTGCCAGCGCAAACATTGCAGCCGAAGCGATCGACAACATGCATTGGCCCGAGATCCTCGGTACTATTGCCGGCGACAACACCATTTTGCTTATCGTTCGCACCATCGAAGAAGTGCCCGGCGTCCAGGAACGCCTTGCCGCTATGATGCATCGCTGATTGAAAGAAAGGATAGTGCAATACCATGCTGGTGTCCATGACCGTGCGCAATATTGCGCTGATTGAAAACTTACAGATAGAATTTACGCCGGGTATGCAGGTGCTCAGCGGCGAAACCGGCGCAGGTAAATCGATCCTGATCGACAGCATCAATCTCGTTTTGGGTGGCAGAGCCGACAGGGGCTTGATCCGCTCCGGCTGCGAACGGGCTTCTGTTGAAGCACTGATCGATATTTCTAAACTTGATCGCGTGAAAGCGATTCTGGAAGAACAGCAGTTGGAAGCCGAAGGGAATCTGATGAGCATCTATCGGGAGATCACCCACGGCGAAAGGAACATCTGCCGTGTTTGCGGTACGATCGTCCCGCTTGCTTTGCTAAAAACACTTTCTGAGTTTTTGGTGGATGTGCACGGTCAGCACGAGCATCAGAGCCTGCTGGACAGCAAGCAGCATATGTCTTTTCTTGATGCCTTTGGTGATGCTGAGTTTTTGGAACAGAAGCAACAGACGGCTGCGGCTTACCGCGCATGGCGTGAAAGCAGCAGCAAATTTGCTGCTCTACGCAAAGAAAACGCCAAGCGGGAAGAGCGTACAGAATATCTGACGAACCGTGTTCGCGAACTGGATGCCGCTCAGTTGACGCTTGGTGAGGCAGACAGTCTTACCAAAGAACGGGATCGTTTTGCAGGTGCGGAGAAGATCGATTCCGCAGTGCGCGCCGCCTATACCGAGACGTATGCTGGCGGCCGGGAAGCGAGCGCGATGAATAAGCTGCGCTCTGCAGCCGAGGAGTTACATACGATAGATGCCCTTGATCCCCGTTACAGTGCACTGGCTGGAAGGATCGATGCCGCTTACTATGAACTTGAAGAAATCGGGTTGGAGCTTCGTGATATTTTGGAAAAGGAGAGCTTTGATCCCGAGCGGAACGAACAGGTGTTGGAGCGTCTGGACCTGATCCGGCGTTTGGAACGACGCTTTGGTATGCCTGCAGACGAATTGGTAGCCCATCACGAAGAGATCAGGGACGAGTTGAACCGGCTTGGCAGCATGGAGGATCGTTTGCGCAGAGCAGAGGCGGATTACAAACATAAGCTTCAGCTTTACCGGCATGAGGCCGCTGCACTTACCCAGTGTCGCAAACAGCTTGCGGCAAGTCTGGAAGCGACCATGGAACGCGAATTGAGCGATCTTGGTATGCACAATACAAGGTTCGCCTGCGTATTTGAGCAGCCTGCACCGGATCAGAAAAAAGTTCCCACTGCAGAGGGTGACGATCATGTGGTGTTCTACATCGCCCCCAATCCAGGCGAACCGCTGAAACCTCTGGACAAGACCGCATCCGGCGGTGAATTGTCCCGCCTCATGCTGGCCATGAAAGCTGCCGGCGCTGCACATGATGGTATTCCCTGCATGATCTTCGACGAGATCGACACAGGTATCAGCGGCCATATTGCACAGGTGGTTGCCGAAAAAATGGCAAGTATCGCCAGATACCATCAGGTGCTGTGCGTAACCCATCTTGCACAGATCGCTGCCATGGCGGATACACAATTTCTGGTTGAGAAAAACGTTGTCAACGATCGAACTTTTACTTCGATCCATCCGCTCAACAAAGACCAACGGATCCGTGAGGTGGCAAGGTTGATCGGCGTAAGCAACGAGCAGCAGGAAAGCGGTTTCGCACATGCCAGGGCGATTCTGAATGCTGCATGGGACTGGAAACGAAAACTGTAAGCGCAACCACAAACTATGTCGAAAAAATAACAATGCTTTTCGCCTCTTTGAAACTGTGTTATAATAATAGAAGGTTGTTTGGACAAATCAGCAACAGGAAGGACGATCACCTATGAGTTCTGTATTCAACTTTCCTGGCGGTATCCATCCGCATGAAGGAAATGGGGGAAAGGTCGCTACCGCAGGGCTTTCCATCATGGAAGCGCCCCTGCCTTCCCGTGTGGCCATTCCTCTGCAGCAGCACATCGGCGCACCTTGCAAACCGCTTGTTCAAAAGGGCGACAAGGTTCTTGTCGGTCAAAAGATCGGTGAACCTGTCGGTTTTGTAAGCGCTGCCATTCACGCTTCTGTTTCCGGTACGGTGGTCGATTGTATTCCGTGCATCACCGCAAACGGTACGCAGCAAATGAGCGTGATCATCGATAACGATTTTACCGACACTTGGGTCGGGCTTACGCCCGCCGAAAATCCCGAATCCTTGACCGCGCAGGAACTTTCTGCTATTGCGCGCGAAAAAGGCATCGTAGGCATGGGCGGCGCAACCTTTCCGACTGCGGTAAAGGTCTCCGTACCTGCGGACAAAAAGGTGGATACACTTATCCTGAACGGCGCTGAGTGCGAACCTTATCTTTCCGCCGACCACCGCCTTATGGTGGAGCATGCAGAAGAGATCATGAAGGGTGCACGTCTTGTGCAGAAAGCATTGGGCATCAGCCGTGTGCTGGTAGGCATCGAGAACAACAAGCCCGATGCTGTCGCAGAGATGGACAAGGCTTGCAGCGTGTGCGAAAATGCCAGGGCTGTCGGGCTGAAGGTCAAGTATCCGCAGGGCGGCGAGAAGCAGCTTGTCTATGCATTGACCGGTCGCAAGGTATCCACCGGCAAACTCCCGCTGGATGCAGGTGTGATCGTAATGAACGTTGGCACCTGCTATGCGCTCTACCGTGCTGTTTATGAAGGACGCCCTGTTGTTGACCGCGTCGTTACGGTTGGCGGCAACGTTAAAAAACCCGCCAATTATCTGGTGCGAATCGGCGCACCGGTGGAATGGCTGCTGGATACCTCCGAAGGCATTCTGCCCAATACCCGTATGCTGATCTATGGCGGCCCCATGATGGGTATGGCTATCAGCCGTGAGGATATTCCGATCACCAAGGGCTGCAGCGGCATTGTTGCGCTTGAAACAGTCAGCGCATTGGTCAAGGAAAGCGCCTGCATCCGTTGCGGACGTTGCGTGGAAGCCTGTCCCATGAGACTTTCGCCCGCAACCATCGACCGTTACACCCGTAAGGATATGTACGAACAGGCCGAAGCAGCCGGCGCTATGAACTGCATTGAATGCGGTATCTGCTCTTTCAGCTGTCCCGCCAAGCGGAACCTGACCCAGAGCTGCCGCGTTGCCAAACGCATCATTACTCAGCGTCGCAAGATAGAAGCTGCAAAGAAGGGAGAGAAATAAGATGCAAAAGAAATTGATCGTTGCACCATCTCCGTTTTTGCGGAATACACAGGTAAGCACCCGCAGCATTATGCTTGATGTAATCATTGCTATGCTGCCCACGGCGCTCGCGGCAGTATGGTTCTTTGGCGCTCCTGCGCTCTCTGTCATGGTTGTCTGCGTGCTGGGCTGTGTTGTTGCCGAATGGGCTTATCAGCGTCTTACTCACCAGCCTGTTACCACCGGAGATCTGAGCGCAGTTGTAACGGGTCTCCTGCTCGCTTTCAACATGCCCGCCTCCGCTCCTTGGTGGATGGGTCTGATCGGTTCTGTGATCGCTATTGTACTGGTAAAGCAGATGTTTGGCGGTATCGGACAGAACTTTATCAATCCCGCGCTGGCTGCCCGTACCGTTCTGATGCTTTCCTGGACTGTGCTGATGGCTGCCAACGTACTTCCGCAGCCCGGGCAGATTTTCGGTATCGATCCCGAAACCCTGAAGAACAAGCCCATTGCCATTGTACAGACGGTATATGCCGAAGGTACGTCTGAAGCCACGGCAGCTGCTACCGGCGAAACCGCTGCTGCTCCGGTAACCGAAACAACCGAAGCGACTGCCGAAGCCACCGGTGCCGCCACCGGTGAAACGACTGCCGCCGCCGCGACCGAAACGACTACCGAAGCTACCGCAGTTGCAACCGGCGAAACCGCTGCTGCTCCGGCAACCGAAACAACCGAAGCGACTGCCGAAGCCACCGGTGCCGCTACCGGTGAGACTGCTGCTGCTCCGGCAACTGATACGACCGAAACGACCACGGAAGCCACCGCTGCTGCTACCGGTGCGACAGAAGCCACCAGCGAAAGCACCTCCGCCGCTACCGCTTCTGTCGAAGCGACCGCATCTGCGACCGGCACAACCGTGGAGGCCACCTCCGTTGCAACTCCTTTGAGCGCAAGCGTTCAGCCCGGTGATTACACGCTTTGGGATCTGTTCAGCGGCAATATTCCCGGAATGCTTGGTGAAACCTGTAAGCTGACCCTGATCCTTGGCGGTTTGTATCTGATCTTCCGCCGTGTGATCGACTGGCGTATTCCCGTCAGCTTTATTGTAACGGCGTTCATCCTGTTCTGGATCAAGACCGGTGTTATCTATTCGCCCGAAAGCGGTTCTCAAAATGCATTGTATCAGCTTTTCAGCGGCGGTTTGATTCTTGGTGCGTTCTTTATGGCGACTGACTATGTTACCTCTCCCATCACCAAGTGGGGCAGAGTGATCATGGGTGTAGGTTGTGCCGTTGTATTGTTCGTGATTCGTTTCTTCAATGCCGGCTACCCCGAAGGATGCTCCTTTGCCATTCTGTTCATGAATGTGCTTACGCCCCTTATCGACCGCTATACCGCCAGTAAGCCCTTCGGTTATACCAAGCCGCCAAAGGCTTCTAAGGAAGGAGCTGCAAACGCATGAAAAACAACCGCTTGATCAAGGTTTTCACCAACGGTTTGTTGAACGAAAACCCCACGTTCCGTCTGCTGCTGGGCATGTGCCCCACACTGGCCATTACCAAAGCTGCTTCCAGCGGTCTTGGCATGGGGCTTGCAACCACCTTCGTTCTGGTGTTTTCCAACATGGTCGTTTCCATGCTGCGAAATATCATCCCCGATAAGGTTCGAATTCCTGCCTATGTAGTGGTTATTGCAACCTTCGTTACCATTATCGACCTGATGATCAAGGCATTTTTGCCTGCGCTGTCCAGCACACTGGGCATCTACATTCCCTTGATCGTTGTTAACTGCATCATCTTTGCCAGAGCTGAATCCTTTGCCTCCAAGAATCCTGTTCTGCCTTCCATTGCAGACGGTCTTGGCATGGGTCTTGGCTTTACCGGCGCATTGGTGCTGCTTTCCTCTGTTCGCGAGATCATCGGTACCGGCGCATGGTTCGGCGTACAGATCATGCCTGAGGGTTACCAGCCCATGGCGATCGCAACCAGTCCTGCAGGCGGTTTCCTGTTCCTTGGTATACTGCTTCTGCTGGTCAATGCGGCTGTGCAGTACATTGAGCGGCGTAAAGCCCAGAAGGAGGAGGAGATACTGTGAACAATCTGTTGTTGATCGTTGTTGGCGGCGTGCTTGTAAACAACTTTGTCATGTCGCAGTTCCTCGGCATCTGCCCCTTCCTTGGTGTATCAAAGAAAACCGAAACCGCTCTTGGCATGGGTATGGCGGTAACCTTTGTTATGGCTCTCGCTTCTTTGATCACCTACTTCATCCAGACTTATCTGCTGCTTCCCTTCGGGCTTGAATACATGCAGACCATCGCCTTCATTCTGGTTATTGCCATGCTGGTACAGGTGGTTGAGATCGCTCTGAAGAAGATTTCTGCATCCCTCTATCAGGCATTGGGCGTATACCTTCCGCTGATCACCACAAACTGCGCAGTTTTGGGTGTTGCCCTGCTGAATGTTCGTGAAGGCTACAATCTGATCGAGTCCGTTGTAAACGGTATCAGCGGTGCGCTTGGCTTTACGCTCGCCATTGTGCTGTTTGCCAGCATTCGTGAGCGTCTTGCCGTGAGCAACATGCCCAAGTGGATGAACGGCTTCCCCGGTGCGCTGATCACTGCCGGTCTGATGGCTCTGGCCTTTCAGGGCTTCTCCGGCTTGCTGTGATCGGGGAAAGGAGAATAAGATATGACACCTATTCTGATAGCTGCTGCCGTACTTGGCGTACTGGGCCTGCTGTGTGGTCTTTTGCTTACGGTAGCCAATAAGGTATTCGAAGTTCCCAGCAATCCTCAGCGTGATGCTGTTCGTGCGTGCCTCCCCGGTGCAAACTGCGGTGGATGCGGCTTTGCCGGCTGCGACGCTTTGGCAGATGCGATCGTAGAAAACAAGGCTCCCATCAGCGCCTGTCCTGTCGGCGGTCAGCCCGTTGCCGACCAGATTGCAGAGATCATGGGCGTAGAGGACCTGCCGGATCAGGTTCGCAATGTTGCCACTGTGGTTTGCCAGGGCAGTAGTGAACGCTGCCGCAGCAAGTTTCCCTATCACGGCATTCAGGACTGTGTTGCAGCTTCGCTTGTAAACGACGGTAACCGCTCCTGCAAGTACGCCTGTCTGGGGCTGGGCACCTGCGTGCGTGTCTGCCAGTTTGATGCGATCCATATCGATCCTTACACCGGTATTGCCAAGGTTGATCCCGATAAGTGCCAGAGCTGCGGTGCTTGTGTAAACGCCTGTCCGAAAAACGTTCTGAGTCTGCAGCCCGAAACCGTTCCGGTACGACTGCTTTGCCGGGCAGCTGAGGAGGGCTTCCTGGTCAGCGACAACTGTAAGATCGGTTGTATTGGCTGTGAACACTGTGCAAATGCCTGCAAGTTCGGAGCGATCACCATGGTCAACCACCTGCCGGTGTTTGATATGAGCAAGTGCGTAGGCTGTATGATGTGCGCTGAAGAGTGTCCCACCGGCGCAATTTGGGGCGACTTCGACAACCGTCAAATTGCCGAGATTGATCGTGATCTTTGCATTGGTTGTACGATTTGCAAACGAACCTGTAAGTTTGAGGCCATTTCCGGCGAGCTGAAGCAGATTCACGAAGTGAATGAAGCCTGCACCGGCTGCGGAGAGTGCGCCAAGAAATGTCCCAAGAAGGCAATCAACATGCATGTCCGCAAGCATGTGCGCGATGCCAATGCAAAAGTCGGTACGACGAAGAACGATTACGCCGTACCAAAAGCAGACTAAAAATACAAAGAGCCGAACGCGGAAATCCCCGTTCGGCTCTTTTCTGGAACGGGAGAGAGAATAGTGAAATTCGGTTTGATCGGTGCGGGAAATATGGGCGGCACTATCCTGAAAGCCGCTATCAATAAGGGTTTTATTCGTGAAGGCGATGCCATCGTATACGATGTGGTTACTGCTCAGACAGAAAAAATGGCAGCTGCTTATCCTGGTATTACAATTGCTCAGGACAATCTGGAACTTGTTAAGCAGGCAGACTGTATCCTGATCGGTGTTAAGCCGGTGTTTATGGACGGTGTACTCAAGGAGATCAGCTCTGTAGTTGCCGGCAAGGCAGTTATTTCGATTGCCGCCGGTTGGTCAATGGATATGCTGAATGCTTCTCTCGGAGAGAACCATGGTGCGATGCTTCTTCGGGTAATGCCAAATACGCCTGCATTGGTGGGGGAGGGCTATACCGCACTTTGTGAAGAAACCACTCTTTCATCCGACTGGCTTAATTGGGCGAAGAAGCTGTTTGATTGTCTTGGCGAGTCTGCCGTAGTGCCGGAGCGTCTGTTCGATGCAGTCATCGCAGTTACCGGCAGCAGCCCTGCATACATTTATACCTTGATCGATGCCATGGCTCTTGGCGGTGTACAGCAGGGCATGCCTCGTGCTATGGCTCAGAGAGCGGCTGCACAGGCTGTTCTTGGTGCTGCCAAAATGGTACTTGAGACCGGCGAGCATCCCTGCAAGCTGCGTGATGATGTATGTTCTCCTGCGGGTACGACCATTGCAGCCGTCGACGTGCTGAAAAACACCGGTTTCGAGAGCAGCATTATGTCTGCAATGGCTGCCGCTGCGGAGCGTAATCGAGAAATAACTGCAAAGAAGGGATAAACCACATGAGTGAGACAAAACCCAAGAAGACGGTATTGCTTTATACCGACGGTGCATGCTCCGGGAATCCCGGTCCGGGCGGTTGGGGCTGTGTGCTGTCTTTTCAGGGGAAGACAAAAGAAATGTCCGGTCATATGCCTTCTACCACCAACAATCGCATGGAGATCTTTGCGGTGATCAGCGGTCTGGGCGCTTTGAAGGAACCATGCCGTGTAGAAGTCTATTCCGATTCTGCCTATACGGTCAACGCGTTCCGCGATGGCTGGATCGACAACTGGCAGCGCAACGGATGGCTCAACAGCAAGAAGCAGCCGGTTGAAAACAGCGACCTTTGGAAGCTGCTTCTGCAGATCATTCGTGTCAAGAAGCACGATGTTACCTTCCACAAGGTAAAAGGGCATGCAGATGATCCTCTGAACATCCGTTGCGATCAGCTGGCAACCTCTGCTATCAAGGAATACCGACGGATCAATGGGGAAGAGACGGAAGAGGATGCAGCCCCGCAGGCTGTGACCATTGCGCCGAAAGGATAATTCAAAAGCTCTGTTCAGATTTGTTGAACAGAGCTTTTGTTCATTGTTTGCAAAAAGAAAAACCTTGGAAGCAAACGTGCTTGGTAAATTACATCACTTCGCACGTTTTTGCAAACCGCAGAATCGGCCTTGAAATAAAGAAAGGGAAGTTTTTGTTGTAACACTTGACTTTTCCAGCGTTTTGACTTATAATACTATCAAACTATTCGTTAAAGAATACTTTTACGAATAGTTTGATATCAAATAGCGAAAAGAGGCATGAAGATGGCCAACGACCTCTATTATGAGAAACTGAGCAGCGAACGGACCGAGCGTACCAGACGTATGCTGCTGGAATTGCCGACTGCATGCACAGATTTTATCAATGCCATTGCCATGACCACCAGCCCGCTTACGCGTATGGCATACACGATCGATCTTGTTACATTTTGCGAGTATGCATGCAGAGAAATTCCCGAATTTGCCGATAAAATGCCGCGAGAATGGACCGATGAAGATCTGTCGAAGTTTTCGGCAAAAAACCTGCACGGATATGCAGACTACCTTACCCTCTACCTCAAAAGCTCCGAGCAACCTGATGAGCAACGGATCCTTCGTAACCACGAATGCGGTGTCATGCGTAAGCTCTCTTCGCTGCGATCGTTCTTTGATTTTCTGTTCAAAGCCGAACGGATTCCCGGCAATATTGCTGCATTGGTTTCTTTGCCGAAATTGCACGAAAAACCGATCCTCTACCTGATCAACGAAGAAGTTGAGCGATTGCTGGAAACGGCTGCCTCCGGCGATGAATTGACTGAGCGGCAGAAAAAATATCATCAGCTCACCCGTACGCGCGATATTGCGATTCTGATGCTTTTTCTTGGTACGGGTATCCGTGTCAGCGAGTGTGTGGGTATCGATCTGGATGACCTGGATTTTCACATCAATGGTGTACTCGTAACCCGTAAGGGCGGAAATCAGGTAATCCTCTACTATCCTCCGGAGGTTGCTCAGGCGCTGAAAACGTATATTTTACAACGAAAACAGGTCGAGGCGGTGCCGGGTCATGAAAATGCATTGTTTCTTTCGTTGCAGCGCAAGCGCATCACGCAGAGAGCTGTACAACTGATGGTGAAGAAGTATTGCGCCCTTGCAGTACCTCTGAAAAAACGTATGAGCCCCCATAAACTGCGGAGTACTTATGCCACAAGGCTCTATAACGAAACCGAAGATATCTACCTTGTTGCGGATGCATTGGGGCACTCCGATGTGAACACTACCAGAAAACACTATGCAGCCATGAGCGATAAACGTCGCCGAGAAGCAGCAAAGAATGTATATCTTCCAACGGTTACAAGCAGTGATGATGCCAACATGAGCACAGACGAAGAATAAAATCAAAACATTTGTTCGTAAATGATTGCAAATCCTGTAATGATAAGCTATACTATGATTGAATATATGTAAGGAGGCGGTGGCTTTGGCAGGCAAACGTAACGAAACGCAGGCCAAGATCCTGGAATATATCGAAAAATCATCCCATCTTAACGGGTATCCACCTTCTGTTCGCGAAATCTGTGAAGCAACGGGGCTCAAAAGCACATCTACAGTACACGGGCATCTTGTGCGCCTGGAGAAAAAAGGTCTGCTTTGCCGCACCTCCATGCGCCCCAGAGCGATTACCGTTGCAAGCGATCATAAAAAGATCAAGCTCGATACGATCGATGTTCCGCTCGTCGGTCGAGTAACTGCCGGTATTCCCATCGAAGCTCGTGAAGATATCGAAGAATTCGTATCTTTGCCGAAATGTATGGTTGGCGAAGGTGAACACTACATTCTGGCCGTACGCGGCGAAAGCATGATCAATGCAGGTATTATGGATGGCGATTATGTTGTGGTACGCAAGCAGGAAACAGCATATAACGGAGAGATCGTCGTTGCCATGATCGATGACGAAGCTACCATCAAGCGCTACTACCGAGAAAACGGGCACTTCCGTCTGCAGCCGGAAAACCCCACCATGGAACCTATCATTGTACCCGATGTATCGATTCTTGGAAAGGTGGTTTCTCTGTACCGTATGTTTTAAGGTACAGAACGATTATGCACAAAACAAGCATCATTGTTATCGGGGCTTGTAATCTGGATATTTACGCCACCTCTTCCGCCGTTTTGATCCCCGCAGATTCCAATCCGGGTTTGGTTTACACAACACCCGGCGGTGTTGGAAGAAATATTGCGGAGAATCTGGCACGGCTGGCCTGCAACACCAAAATGCTCACTGCGCTTGGTCAGGATGCTTTTGCGGATGCGATTATCAGAAACGCAGAATCGTCAGGGATTGACCTGTCGGATGCTCTGCGTCTCCCCCATTTTTCTACTTCGGTGTATGTCTGCATCAACAAACCCGATGGTGATATCGAAGTTGCCGTATCGGATATGGATATTTGCAAACAGATCTCGCCGGATTATCTGGAACGTTACTCAGACCAACTGAGCAATGCCGCATTGATCGTTACGGAAACCAATCTTACGCAGGAAACGTTGAACTATCTGTGTTCTCGTTACCAAGATAAGCTTTGTATCGACTGTGTATCGGTTGCTAAAAGCAAAAAAACACTTTCCTTGCTCGATGGTTTGTACTGCCTGAAGGCAAACAGAGGCGAAGCAGCAGCCATCAGCGGCATGTCGGTAACTACAGAAGCAGAAGCTCGACTGGCTGCCGAACAGCTTCACCGCGCCGGTGTACAGCTCGTGATCATTACCCTTGGTGAAGACGGCGCATTGATCTCCGATCGTCAACAGATGCTCAGCATGCCCTTGATGCCCGGTGAAACCAAGAACACCAGCGGCTGCGGAGATGCATTTTTTGCAGGAGCGATCGTTGCTTTATCCCGTCAAGCAGACCTGAAGCACATCCTTCGCAGCGGATTGGCCATGTCTCGGCTGTGCGCTGAAGCATGCAACGCTGTATCGCATGAGATATGCCCGGAGTTACTGGAGAAGACGATTCAAAACTATCAAGGAGGATTATGGCAATGAACCTGAACAAGTACCTTTGGGTATCTGACGAAGTAAAACAGGCACTGGCAGAAAACCGTCCTGTGGTCGCTCTGGAATCTACGATTATTTCCCATGGCATGCCCTACCCGCAGAATGTTGAGACCGCTTTGCTGGTTGAACAGACGGTACGCGAGAGCGGCGCAGTGCCTGCCACCATCGCGATTATCGCCGGTAAGATCTCTGTCGGTATTACCAAAGACCAAATCGAATATCTGGGCAAGAAAGGTCTTGGCGTAACCAAGGCAAGCCGTCGTGATCTTCCTGTGCTGCTTTCCCGCGGCGAAGACGGCGCTACCACCGTTGCAACAACGATGATCGGTGCAGCTTTGGCGGGCATCAAGGTGTTCGCAACCGGCGGTATTGGCGGTGTTCATCGCGGTGCCGAAACAACAATGGATATCTCTGCTGATCTGGAAGAGCTTGCCCAGACCGATGTTACCGTTGTATGCGCCGGAGCCAAGTCTATCCTCGATTTGGGGTTGACATTGGAATATCTTGAAACCAAGGGTGTTACCGTGATCGGTTACGGCACCGAAGAACTGCCTGCTTTCTACTGCCGAAAGAGCGGATTCAAGGTAGATTACCGTCTGGATAAAGCCGAAGAAATCGCCGCTGCGATTCATGTTAAGAACGAATGCGGTCTCTCCGGGGGTCTGCTGGTTACCAATCCTATTCCCGAAGAATTTGCCATGGATGAGGCAGAAATGACCGCGCAGATCGATAAGGCAGTTGCTATGGCAAGCGAATTGGGCATCAAGGGTAAAGAAATCACACCCTTCCTGCTGGATAAGATCAAGACTCTTACCGAGGGGCGGTCTCTGGAAGCCAACATTAAACTGGTATTGAATAATGCCCGCCTTGGTGCAGCTATCGCCAAAGCGCTTTGCAGCATCTGAACACAAAAGTCCCGATCCGCTTGTAACGGATCGGGACTTTCTCTGTTGATCAAACTTCATAAGAACAACTGCCGGACGCTGGAAAGCATCCGGCAGTTGCTGCCATATGGATTACTTGGCGTTCTTTACTTCGAGCCACAGGGTGTTGTAGAGCTCCAGGAATGCGCCTTCGATGTCGTTAAAGTATTCCAGACCTGCCAGTGCTTCCTCAGAAGGATTCATGGTGGTGTTGCTGGTATAGGCTTCGCCCATCAGCTCGATAGCGCCGGCGTTGGGAGAAGAATACCAGATGGCTTCGCAGTTCAGCTGGGCAATATCGGGGCGGCAAAGGAAATCGATGAACTTCTCAGCGTTTTCCTTGTTCTTGGCAGTCTTGGGGATAACCATGCAGTCCACCCAGACGTTGCTGCCTTCCTTGGGGATGGCATAAGCCAGATCTTCGTTCAGATCGATGGCGTACTGAGCATCGCCGGACCATACGACAGCCAGAGCGGCCTCGTTGGCAACCATCTTGTCCTTGGTTTCGTCTACCTGATAAGCCTTAACCACGCCGGACTTTTTCTGCTCAATCAGCTTGGCTTTGGCTTCTTCCAGAGCGATGATATCGTGGGTGTTCATGGAGTAGCCCAGATACTTGAGGGTGATGCCCATGGAATCGCGGATGCTGTCCAGCATGAACACGTTGTCGGTGTACTTCTCATCCCAGAGAATGCCCCAGGAATCAACAGGCTCATCCACCATTTTGGTGTTGTAGAGAATACCGACGGTGCCCCACATATACGGAACAGAGTGAGCATTGTTGGGGTCGTAGCTGGGATTGAGCAGGTTGGGCAGAGTCTGTACGGCGTTGGGAACGTTGTCGTAGTTGATCTCTGCAAGCAGATCCTTTGCCAGCATACGCTCCACCATATATTCGGAGGGGAACACGATGTCGAAGGCTCCGGGGCTGGTTTCGACCTTTACCATCATATCTTCGTTGGTGGTAAAGTTCATATAGTTAACGTGAATGCCGGTTTCCTGCTCAAACAGATCCAGCACGCTTTCGTCGATGTAATCTTCCCAGTTGTACACGTTGACCACTTCCTGCGCACTGGCGCAAACAGGAACAGCCATCAGAAGAACCAAGAGAATTGCAACAAGCTTTTTCATTTCAGTACCCTCCATAAATGATGATTTGTGGGGATATCGTTTACGCGGCGTTGTCTGCGGTACGGCGATTAACGATCACCAGCAGAACCAGCAGCGCAACAAACATGAGCGTGCTCAGCGCATTGAGCGTGGGGTCGATGCCGATACGGGCTTTGGAGTAGATCAGGGTGGACAGATTCTGCACCAGGGGGCTGGTGGTGAAATAGCTGATGGTGAAATCATCCAGCGACAGGGTGAATGCCAGCATAGCGCCGGTTACGATACCTTGCCGGATCTCGGGGATGATTACGTGAGTAAGCGCATACGTGGGCGTTGCGCCAAGATCCAGAGCTGCCTCGTAACTGTGCTTGTTCATCTGTTTCAGCTTTGGCATCACTGACAGGATCACATATGGCGTATTAAACGTTATGTGCGCCATCACCATGGTTACAAAGCCGCGTTCCACCTTGGTAAAGAGGAACAGAAGCATCAGCGAGATACCGGTTACGATATCGGGCATCGTCATGGGAATGTTGGTCAGAGTCATCATCATGCTCTGGGAACGCTTCTTCATGGCATAGATGCCGATAGCGGCAAGTGTACCAAGAATGGTAGCGATCACAGCGGCAATAACAGCAACCGCGATCGTGATCTGCAATGCCTGCATGATGGAGCGGTCCTGAAACAGCTCCGCATACCAGCGGAAGGAGAACCCTTCCCATTTGGCACGGCTTTTGCCGGCGTTGAACGACTGGATGACCATGACAACGATAGGAATGTACAGGAAGAAAAGGATGATCCCCAAATAGAACTTTTTGAAGAACAGGCCGGTCTTTTTCATGCGATGCCGCCTCCTTCTCCCTCGGGGTCGAATTTACGCAGAATACCAAGACTGATCAGGATCAGAACCATCATGATCATGCTCAGTGCGCTGCCGACGTTCCAGTTGCCTTCGGTAAGGAACTTGCTTTCGATCAGGTCGCCGAACATCATGGTGTTGCCACCGCCCAAGATTCTGGGAATAAAGAACGTGGTCACAGAGGGCATAAACACCATGGTAATGCCGCTGATCACGCCCGGCAGGCTCAGAGGCGCAGTAACACGGGTGAAGGTCTTCCATTCGTTGCAGCCAAGATCCTGTGCGGCTTCGCCCAGTTTGGGATCCAGTTTGCTCAGGCTGGTATAGACCGGGAAGACCATGAACGGCAGGAAGTTATATACCATACCCAGCAGTACTGCACCGGAATTGTACATAAGCTTTACGCCGTCGAAACCGAGGAAGTGGAGCAATTGGTTGATCAGGCCCTGATCTTCCAGAATGCTCATCCAGGCAATGGTACGAAGCAGGAAGTTCATCCACATGGGGATGATGAACAGAATAACGATCGTGGGGCCGATCTTCATGCGGCGGTCTGCCATAAACAGTGCAGCCGGATAGCCCAGCAATAGGCAGATCATGGTGCAGAGGAAGGCCATCCACAGGGAGTAAACAAGGGTATCAACATTCACTGTGCCGCGGGTGATGTAAGCGGCAGCCGCTTCCCCCATGCTGGCGTACAGCTGATTTTTGGTATGATTGCTGTCCCAGAAATTGAGGAAGTTTTCCAGCGTGAATGCACCGTTGGCATCGGTAAAAGCGTAATACGCCACCAGAATGCAGGGCAGAACCGTAAAAATGATCATCCACAGGGTGTAAGGCGATGCGAACAGGCTGCGTTTTACGCCGTGATTACGCCGTACGGATACGGCAATCATACCGATAAACACGACCAGACCTGCTCCCATCAGGGCATATGCCCACCAGGGAAGACTCAGATCATACATCGGAAGGCGCCTCCTCCTGCATAGGCTTCATAATGTGAATATTGAAGGGAACGATATTGATGCCGACCTTGGATCCCTGGGGCTGCATGGTGGTGGAATGCACCTTGAAAGTCACTTCGCCGGTGGATACCATCATTTCGTAATGCACACCCTTGAACAGAACGCTCTGTACAGTACCGGTCAGCTGACCGATATCTTCGCCCACGATCATGATATCTTCGGGACGGATGACCACATCCACGGGAGCGTTTTCACCAAACCCGCTGTCTACGCAGACAAAATCGTGTCCGGCAAAATGAACCAGTTCATCCTTGATCATGGTGCCGCGCAGGATGTTGCTCTCGCCGATAAAGTCGGCAACAAAGGCATTGGCAGGCTCGTCGTAGATGCGCTTGGGGTCGCCGATCTGAAGGATCTTGCCGTCCCGCATAACAACGATGGTATCGCTCATCGTGAGAGCTTCTTCCTGATCGTGGGTAACGTAGATGAAGGTAATGCCCAGCTGCTGCTGCATGTTCTTCAGCTCCAGCTGCATCTCCTTGCGCAGCTTCAGGTCGAGGGCGCCGAGAGGCTCATCCAGAAGAAGAACTTCGGGCTCGTTGACCAGCGCGCGTGCAATGGCAATACGCTGCTGCTGACCACCGGAAAGCTGATCCACATGGCGCTTACCATAGCCGCTCAGGTTGACCAGATCCAGCATGCGGTCTACCTTTTTGTTGATCTCGCTCTTGGGCACTTTCTTCAGTTTAAGACCGAAGGCGATATTGTCGCGAACATTCAGATGCGGGAACAGGGCGTACTTCTGGAAAACCGTGTTCACGCGGCGCTTGTAGGGAGGCAACGCAGAGATCTCTTTGCCTTCGAAATAGACCTCACCGCTGGTGGGATACTCAAAGCCGCCGATAATGCGCAGCGTGGTGGTCTTGCCGCAGCCGCTGGGGCCAAGCAGGGTTACGAATTCCTTCTTGCGCACGTAGAGATTGATGTCCTTCAATACCTGTGTTCCGTCGTATTCCTTACAGATCCCCTTCAGGTCGATCAGGTGCTCCTGTTCCATCATAGCCGGGCACTCCTTCACAATAAGTTCGTATTAACGAAGAATCAAAAGCTTGGCGGCGTGGAGATCCACAGAACCGACGCCGGATTTTTGGAGGTATTCTCCAGATGGTGGGTCGCGTTGGGGTGAAGGCAGAAGCTGCTGCCTTTTTTGATGGTGTGCCGCCGTTTGCCGCTTACCAGCACTACCTGACCGGAGAGCACATAGCCGAATTCCTCGCCGTCGTAGGGCGGCAGAACACTGCTTTTGCCACCGGGCCGCAATTCCAGCAGGATGGGTTCCATGCTGTTTTTCTGGGCATCCGGCACAAGCCATGTGATCTTCTTCTCCTCGTCTTCCTTCTCAAACATATCCTGTGGGGCAAAGACGATCTTTTCCTTTCCCCCATCGCTGAAAAATGTTTGCAGAGAAACGCCGAGGCACTCCAGCATATCTTTTAGCGTAGCAATGGATGGGGAAGCCTGATCCCGCTCTACCTGCGAAATAAAGCCCTTGCTAAGCTCGCAGCGGTCTGCCATCTCTTCTTGGGTCAAGCCCCGTTGCAGGCGCAGTTCCCGAAGCTTATGTCCGATTTCCATTGCGTTTCACCCTTTCTGTATCCTCCGCTGTATCAGACCGGAAGTTTAGAAATAGTAAACTTTTTAGCAGGGCATATTAAACCATAATCTTATGATATTGTCAATAGATTTTACGAATATTGTTGATAGGAATTTTTTATTTCTGTTTGATGTCAAAAACCTTTATACAATCACGCTTTTGTTCGGTTGTTCAAAGTACAGGAAAGTTGTTTGGTATGACGGTATTGTTTTCGTTGTTTGATGGTGCCAAACAAACTGTGTAACTCCAATCTCACCCGTGTCGCGTATTCCATCAAAAAACCCTGCCGCATAACGACAGGGTTTGTAAACGCACCTTCTGGCAATGCCGGACATTATCAGATCTCACCGGTGCTCAGCGCAGCCAGTACAATATTCCGCACCTTACGGGTAACGGTGGTAGTTCCGGCGTCGGTTGTGTTCTGCATCAGCAGAATGGTCAGCTTTTCGTTGGGGAAATTGGCAAAATAGGTTCCGAGCCAGCCATCCCAACCGTATTCATCCTTCAGTGCAAGCCCCGGATATCTGCCGGGTTGTGTACACACGCGCAGCAGTTTACCATAGCTGAAACCGTCAAGGGAATCCCACATATCAAACTGCTGGTTCCAACCAAGCTGGGGTGCAGTGAGCCATGCAACGCTTGCGGGACTAAGGATTCTCTGACCTTTGTACTCGCCACCGGCCAGCAGCATATCCGTGAAAGCAGAATAATCATCCAGTGTGGATACCAGACCTGCACCGCCGGATTCGAAAGCCGGTCTGCGATCGTAAATGCCCACATTCAGATTTCTGCCGGTATACGGCACAAGTTCGCCCTCGTACCAGCGATAGCAGCCCACCAGTCGTTCCCGTTTTTCCTGCGGAACCCAGAAGTCGGTATCCTTCATGCCAAGAGGGACAAAGAATTCTTCTTTCAGGAAATCGCCAAACCGCTTTCCTGAAGCGACTTCTACGACTGCGCCGAGCACATCTGCACAGGTACTGTATCGGAAATGGGAACCTGGCTGGAATGCAATAGGGAGCTGCCCGATCCTGTTTGCAAAGGTGACGGTATCCATCCCTCCGCCCTGTACGATCAGTTTATCATTCTCATCGAAAAGTTCGGCAGCATATTGCCCCGCCTGATCGCCGCCGGGATAGGAAACACCCGCCGTCATGCCCAGCATGTCCAGAACCGTAGCAGCACGCATGGCAGGCTTCAGCCCTTCATCGGTAATTACCTGCTGGTTTTGGAAACCCGGCAGGAATTTACAGATGGGATCCATCAAATCGATGATGCCCCGCTCGGCAAGCAGTACGACTGCTGCGGCGGTAATGGGTTTGGATTGGCTGTAGAGCCGGAAAATGTGATCTCTCCGGAGCGGCTGCTGATCTTTGAGCTTTGCATATCCGGCGGCAGTAAAGCATACTTCCTGACCGTTTCTGCGCAGCAGCACACTGATACCGGCTGCTTCATGATTCTTGACTGCCGCTTCCAGACATTCATGGATCCTCTGTTCCAGTTTCATATTTCCGCCCCCTGTAAATGGAATGATGTATGTTGCAATGGTCTTTACTCCGGTAATTGCGAAAGGATGGAATCGATATCGGGAAGTTGGATCTCCGGCAAGCTGCATTCGGAAAGAACCATATCCTCGCGCTTGTCAACGATGCCGTAATTACTGGTTGCGAGAACTTTGTACATACCTTGCAGATCTTTCAGCTTGATATCGGCAGGGAGAACGACAGCCGGTGAAGATGCGATGCTTCCAATACGCGCATTTTTCTTGAAAATTCCGCAGTCTGAGGTTTCAAAGCAGAGCTTTTCCAATCCGTTACAGCCATCAAGCAAATTGGTATCGATGCGCTGAATGCCGTTTCGTATATGCACCTGACTGAGCAAAGCGCAATTCTGAAACACCGCTTTATCCAAACGGCGTACTTCCAGTGCAAAAACCTCCAACCCTGTATTGCGCAATGCGTATTCTCCTATTCGGTCTGCTTTCCCCCTCCACCACAATTCCTTCAGTTGTGTACAGCCGTCAAAAGCATACGCATCGATCTGATAGATCCCATTGATAAAGAGGACCGTTTTCAATGCCGTGCAGTTCGAAAAGGCAGCTTCTCCAAGCGATTCCAGCGGCCCATAACACAGCACAGTCTGCAGACTGCTCAAATCGGCAAATGCTTTTGTACCGATCTTCGTTACAGTTTCCGGAATAATCAATGTTTGAACAGAGGATACGGATTCGCCTGTTCCAAACGCATCGATCGTCTGTACATCGATACCGTCGATCTGTCGGGGTACGGCAACAGCTTTTTCATTGCCGGTATAGCCATATACCGTTCCTGTGGAGGCATCAAAGAGAAAATGGTCTTCGTTTGTTGCAAGCTCCGGCATATCCTGGAGAGCCGGGCTATCGCTTGCCCGCTGAAGAGGCAGATACCAGGGTCTGTTGAGGGCCTGGCCGAGCGCTTCTATGTGGCTGTCTTGTGCAGTATCGGCAATACGGATCTGCTCATGCGGGACACCTAGAAAGGCATTTTGCGATACCGAAACCTTGGCTGGCAGCAGTACATCTGAAAGCTTGGTTCCGGAAAAAGCATTTTTCCCGATGGAAGATACCTCATCACCAAGGACAAGGGTTTGGATGGTCGAATCTTTCAAAAAGCCATCCGGTATGCTTCCTTTGGCAATCGTGACAGATTTCAGATTGATGCAGCCCTTGAATGCATCTGCAGGCAAAATGTCAGCATCGCATCTGATCGTAACAGATTCAAGCAGATGGCAGTCGTCAAATGCTTTTGAACCAATGGATGTCAGGGTTTCGGGAAGAACGAGCTCCGTTATGGAGGTACCCTGAAACGCAGCAGCACCGATTTTCTCAACGGTATTGCCGAAACTTATGCTGCTGACCGGTAGATCGGTGAAGAGCTTGTCCGGAACAGTCTCTGAATCAATCGTCACGTTTGTAAGTGCGGTACAATCCTGAAAAGCATTTTTGGGGAGAGCCGAGGTCTCGCATCCGATATACAGATCGGTCAGACCACTGCAGCCGGCGAATGCTTCCGCACCGATCTTTCGGATCGATGGAGTAAGCGAAAGGGACTGAAGGTGAATACAGTTGCGGAAGGCTCCGCGCCCGATCCCGGTGACTGTATCATACAGGTCGATCCATTCCAGACCGCTGTCGGCAAACGCCTCGTCACCGATCGTTGTAAACAGATCCGAATGAGGAACGGCAAACATTTTCAGCTGTGTTTGACCGCTGAAAACACTTTCGCCCAAAGCAACGACGGGCTTTTCATCACCGTTTTCAAAGACAAGATTGTAATGCGGGTAGACGGCTGTCTGTGTTCCTGTATAAGCAGTCAATGCATAGGTATCCGCCCGGGCTGCTTCTTCGTAAAGATAGCCCTCACGGAGAACTTCCAGCATCGGATAATTTCCGCGCCAGACTCTTGCATCCGATCCGATATCGGAAAAATAGCGCTGTGCTGCATCCATCGCTTCGCGGGTGGCATTCCAGGGCAGATCCACATCTGCCAGAGGGCAGCCGGAAAAGGCGGAGGAATCGATAGACGGCAGTTCTGCAGCATCGAAAACAAGATAGGTAAGCGCACTGCAATCCGCAAATGCATTGATTGATATCGTTTCGATGCTTGCGGGAAAACAAACGGTTTCCAGTTCGCTGCAGCCGCGAAAGGCATCAGGGGCAATGTTGGTCACAGGTACTCCGCCGATCTCTTCGTGGATATCGGCAACAGCTGTCTTCTGTGTCCAACCGGTAACGGAACCCGTAGGAGGATCAAAAAGAAAACCGGATGTCTCGGCAACGGCTGCCGTCAAGAAAAGAACAAGGAGCACAGCCAAGAGCGCTACAATGCTTTTTTTCATTCCCCGCACCCTTTCGCAGAAGTGCCCTGTTTTGTAAACAGTTCTTTTAAACTCTCGGTATACGGTGGTCTGGCGATGCCATGCTCGGTAATGATACCGGTGATCAATTCGTGATCTGTAACATCAAATGCCGGATTGTACACCTTTACCCCATCCGGCGCCATGGGCTTCTCGTACCACATATGGGTGATCTCTTCTGCAGGGCGCTGCTCGATGGGGATATCATCACCGGTAGGCGTTGACAGATCAATGGTGGAGGTGGGACCAAGCACATAGAACGGTATGCCGTAATGCTTTGCAAGGATCGCTACGCCGGAGGTTCCGATCTTGTTGCAGGCATCACCATTGGCAGCGACCCGGTCACAGCCGACAAACACTGCGTCCACCCAGCCGTTCTTCATCACTTGCGAAGCCATGTTGTCGCAAATCACAGTGGTGTCTACACCATCCGCCATCAGTTCGAAAGCGGAAAGACGGGCTCCCTGCAAAAGCGGGCGCGTCTCATCGGTAAAGACCCGGAAGTTCATCCCCCGTTCCCTGCCCAGATGAATGGGCGCCAACGCTGTGCCGTATTTGGATGTGGCAAGCAGCCCTGCGTTGCAATGGGTAAGAACCCCTGCGCCATCCTTGAGTACAGAAAGCCCATGTTCACCGATCCGGCGGCACATGTCTGTATCTTCTTCCTTAATGGCCCGGCATTCCTGCAAAAGCAGAGCCTTGATCTGTGAAATGCTCTTATCTGCGTTCTCCGTAACCACCTGTTCCATCCTGCGGAGGGCCCATGCCAGATTGACCGCTGTGGGTCGTGCGCTTTCAAGATAGTCGCTGGCTTTCTTGTAGTCCTGATAAAATGAAGAATAGTCCTCGGTCTGTATCCGCTTGGCTGCAAGATAGATACCAAAAGCAGCGGCAACGCCAATTGCAGGCGCGCCGCGTACCTTCAGAAGATAGATCGCTTCAAAGATCTCCTGCTGCGTTTCCAGATGCAGGATTTCAACCCGCCCAGGCAACTGTGTTTGATCGATGATCACCAGTTTGCTGTTTTCATCATCCAGAGCAACGGTTTCAAAGGCAAGAATATCCTTCATGCGTACACCCCTTCTTCATTCAAATCAGAAGTTGCGGGTCATATCGTAGCGGGAATAGAATTCCTTACGGAAATCCAGCAGGCGGTCGTTCTGGATGGCTTCACGTACTTTTTCCATCAGGCGCAGCAAGAAACGAAGGTTATGAATGCTGGCCAGCCGCGCACCGGTGATCTCACCTGCCTTGAACAGATGGCGGATATAAGCACGGGAGAAGTTGCGGCATGTATAGCAGTCGCATTCTTCATCCAGCGGACGGAAATCCCTCGCATACTGGGCATTCTTGATCACCAGACGTCCATCTGTGGTAAAGCAGGTGCCGTTGCGGGCGATGCGGGTGGCCAGAACACAGTCGAACATATCCACACCGCGCAGAACGCCCTCCACCAGGCAGTCGGGAGAGCCGACGCCCATCAGATAGCGGGGCTTGTCGCCTGCCATATGGGGCATGATGGCCTCCAGCATATCGTACATGATGGGTTTGGGTTCGCCCACGCTGAGGCCGCCGATGCCATAGCCGAAGAAATCCATGTCCCGGAGAGTCTTTGCGCTTTCGATGCGCAGATCCTTGAAGAATGCACCCTGTACGATGCCGAACAGCACCTGATCGTCGTCGGTGTGGTGCTTCTGGCAGCGGGCAGCCCAACGGTGGGTGCGGTGCATGGCATCCTCGGCGGTGGCGTGGTCGCAGGGATAGGCTGTGCAGACATCGAACGCCATCATGATATCGGACCCCAGCGCATGCTGGATATCCATGCTCACCTCGGGCGAAATGAAGCGCTTGCTGCCGTCCAGATGGCTCTGGAAATGCACGCCCTCTTCCTTGATCTTGCGGATACCGGAGAGGGAGAATACCTGAAACCCGCCGCTGTCGGTCAAAACAGGTTTGGGCCAGGACATGAATTTATGCAGACCGCCTGCTTCGCGGATCAGATCCTCGCCGGGACGCAGATGCAGATGATAGGTGTTGGAGAGCATGATCTCTGTGCCGATCTCCAGCATTTCCCTGGGAGTCATAGCTTTTACGGTAGCTACCGTACCGACCGGCATATAGACCGGGGTATGGATATCGCCGTGGGGCGTATGCAAAAGACCAAGTCTTGCACCGGATTGTTTGCAGGTCTTCAAAACTTCGAAAGAAAACTTGGAGGTTGCCACGGTATCGCTCCTTACTGATGAGAAGTGATGGTCTGTTGATCCAGAAATGCCCGGATCTGCGGTGCGTATGCCGTAAAGGCAGAGGCTTTGGGGTATGAAAGAAAGCAAAGGGACACTTTCTGGGTAGGATGGTCAAGCCGGAGAACCGCTCCCCATAGGGCGATATTTTCACCGCGTACGCCATGTCCGTATCGCATGTCATGCACGATGGGATGCCCGCTGTTGGCCAGCTGCACCCGGATCTGATGCTTGCGCCCGGTTTGCAGGCGAACGTGCAAAAGAGCGGTATCCTGCTGTGTATCCCGTGCAAGAACCCGATAGGCCAGCTTTGCTTCCTGTGCACCGGCTTTTTTCGCTTGTACGACATGTACATTGCCGGTGTCTTCGTTCTTTTCCAGCCAGTCGTGAAGGGTAGCACTGTCAGGCAGGCTGCTGCCGGTGACTACTGCAAGGTATTCCCGTTCCATATGATGGCTGCGCAGCTGCTCACTGAGGCGGGATGCAGACTTGCTGGTACGGGCAAAGGCCACCAGACCGCCAACGGGTCTGTCCAGCCTGTGAACCAGCCCAAGATAGACTTCTCCCGGCTTCTGATACTTCTCTTTGATGTACGCCTTACCCCATTCGTGCAGGCTCTCATCTCCGGTATTATCGCTTTGGGTTAGCATATTCGCAGGTTTGGAGATAATAAGCAGATGGTTATCCTCGTATACGATCTCAGGCATCGGGCGTCCACCTTGCCGTTGTGCCGCAGGGCAGTACACCGCCGCTGGTTACGGCCAGTGCAAGCTCCTCAGCTTCTGCCTTGCCGCCGAAACGGTCACACAGGCACCGACGGGCGATGTTGCCCAGTACACTGGCAGAGAAGCCCGTAGTATAGCCGTTGATCAGGAAGAAAAGCGGTGTGGAGCTCATAGCCTGTGCGGCAAGATCTACCAGATCGTAGAGTTCGTCCTCCAGCTTCCATACTTCACCGCCGGGGCCACGACCATAGCTGGGCGGATCCATCAGAATGCCGTCGTAGCTGTTGCCACGGCGAAGTTCGCGGCGCACGAAAGCCTTTGCATCTTCTACAATAAAACGGGTATAGGACTCGTGGATCCCGGTCAGATCGCGATTTTCCTTTGCCCATTGCACCATGCCTTTGGCGGCGTCAACATGGGTTACATGCGCACCGGCTGCAGCGCAGGCGATGGTTGCACCGCCTGTGTAGGCAAACAGGTTCAGGATCTTTGGCTGATGACCGAAGCTGGCTGTATTACGGATGCGTTCCTGCATCCACAGCCAGTTGGCAGCCTGCTCGGGAAAAAGACCGGTGTGCTTGAAACCGGTGGGTTTGACATAAAACTTCAGATCACCGAGAGAGATGGTCCAGCGCTCGGGTAGTGTTTCTTTGAAGTCCCAATGCCCGCCGCCGGTTTCGGCACGGCTGTAGGTGGCCTGCGCACGGTTCCAAAGCTCAGGTCTGGCTTTGGGCCAGATCACCTGCGGGTCGGGTCTGCGAAGAATGATCTTCCCCCACCGTTCCAGTTTTTCTCCGTCGCCGGTATCCAGCACTTCGTAGTCCTGCCATTGATCACACAGATACATGGGTTTTCTCCTTTATACTTGAAAGCGGGCGGAGCAAAGGCTCCGCCCTTGAATGTTTTCGATTACGCCTTGCGGATGGCAAGGGTCGCCTTCTTACCGTTGATGTTCCACTCTTTGGCGGTGGCATCGTCGGCGGCGGAGGCATTGACCAGCGTTTCGGCCAGCACGCTCTGCATGATGAAGCTCTTACCGGCTTCAATGGCAGCGGTCAGTTCTTCGTCGGCCTGATAGGCGACATGGATACGGTCGCTGACTTCGAAATCGGCTTCCTTACGCATGGTCTGCAGCTTAGAGACCACCTCGCGCTGATAGCCTTCGGCGATCAGTTCGGGGGTCAGGTTGCAGTCGAAAACCACGGTCACATTGCCGTCAGACTGGGCGGCAAATCCTGGCTTCTGGGTGGCTTCTGCAAGCACATCGTCTCTGGAGAGCACGATCTCGGTATCTTCGATGGTGAAAACATAGTTTTCGCCGCGTTCGAAGGTATCCATCACATCGTTGCCGTCCACTTCCTTCAGCGCTGCGCCGATCTTGCCAAGCAGCTTGCCGTACTTGGGGCCAAGGGTGCGCATCTGGGGCTTCAGGTTGTAGGTGGTAAAGGCACGTGCATCGTCGGTGAAAATCACGTTCTTCACATTCAGCTCGTCCTTGGCCAGCTCGCCGAATTCCTTGTCGAAGCTGGTGCCCTTTACATAAAGGGTCTCCAGCGGCTGACGAACCTTCAGGTTGGCGGAAGCGCGCAGGGCGCGGCCAAGGCTGACGACCTCCAGCAGAGCGTTCATCTGGGTGTTCAGGTTCTCGTCGATCAGGCTCTCATCGGCTTCGGGGAAGCGGCAGAGATGCACGCTTTCGGGAGCGGTCTGATCCACGGTGCATACCAGATTCTGATAGATATCCTCTGCCATGAAGGGCACGAAGGGAGCGATCACCTTGCTGAGGGTGACCAGCACATGATACAGGGTGGCGAAAGCGGCTTCCTTGGTATCGTCCATGCCCTTGCCCCAGAAACGCTCGCGGCCGCGGCGTACATACCAGTTGCTCAGATCGTCCACAAACTTGGTGATGGCGTTGGCGGGTTCGGGGATCCGGAAAGCGGTCAGATCTTCATCCACCTGCTTTACCAGCTGGTTGAGGCGGCTCAGGATCCACTTGTCCATCAGGGTCAGGTTCACCTTGTCCAGCGGATGCTCGGCAGGATCGAAGTTATCGATGTTGGCATAGAGCACGAAGAACGCATAGGTATTCTGCAGCGTGCCCATGAACTTACGCTGGCCCTCGTTAACGGCTTCATCGCTGAAGCGGCTGGGCAGCCAGGGTGCGCCGGCAGTATAGAAGTACCAGCGCACAGCGTCTGCGCCCTGCTTGTTGAGTACGGACCAGGGATCCACAACGTTGCCGATATGCTTGGACATCTTGCGGCCTTCGGCATCCTGTACGTGACCCATAACGATACAGTTCTCGAAGGGAGCACGGTCGAACAGCAGGGTGCTGATGGCTTCCAGCGTGTAGAACCAGCCGCGGGTCTGGTCAATGGCTTCGGAAATGAAGTCTGCGGGGAAGCGCTGCTCGAAGATATCCTTGTTTTCGAAGGGATAGTGCCACTGGGCGAAGGGCATGGAGCCGGAATCGTACCAGCAGTCGATAACATCGCTGACGCGGGTCATGGGCTTTCCGCACTGGGGACAGGTGATCTGGATCTCATCCACATAGGGACGGTGCAGTTCGATCTCACCAACCTCGGTGGTCGCCATCTCACGCAGCTCCTGCTTGGAGCCGATCACATGGATGTGGCCCTCTTCGCAGCGCCAGATGGGCAGCGGAGTGCCCCAGTAGCGTTCGCGGCTGAGACCCCAGTCGTGTACGTTCTCCAGCCAGACGCCCATACGGCCTTCCTTGATGTTGTCGGGCATCCAGTTGATGGTACGGTTGTTGGCGACAAGCTTGTCGCGGACGGCCGTCATCTTGATGTACCAGGTGGGACGGGGATAGTACAGCAAGGGAGTGTTGCAGCGCCAGCAGAAGGGATAATCGTGAGCGAAGGGAACGGCAGCAAACAGCAGACCGCGCTCCTTCAGATCGTCCAGGATCAGCTGGTCGGCATCCTTGACGAACACACCGGGCCACTTGGTGTCTGCCGTCATGCAGCCCTGAGTATCGACGAAGTTGACAAAGGGAATATCGTTTGCCTGGCAAACACGGTTGTCGTCTTCACCGAATGCAGGTGCGATATGAACGATACCGGAACCATCGGTCATGGTAACGTAATCGTCACATACCACACGCCAGGCGGGCTTATCCAGCTTGCCCACAGCAAAGTCGAACAGGGGCTCATATTCCTTACCGGCAAGCTCTGCACCGGGCATTTCTTCGTGGATGACTGCTTCCTTGGCCTTTTCGCCAAAGACAGTATCCATCAGCGCCTTTGCCATAACGTAGTTCTTGCCTTCGATGGTGAAACGGGCATACACATCCTGCGGGTTTACGCACAGGGCAAGGTTGCTGGGCAGTGTCCAGGGGGTAGTGGTCCAGGCGAGGAAATAGGTATCTTCCCAAGCCTTTGCTTTAAAGAGAACAAAGGCAGAAGTCTCTTTTACGTTCTTATAGCCCTGCGCCACTTCGTGGCTGGAAAGGGCAGTGCCGCAGCGGGGGCAGTAGGGCGCGATCTTGTGGCCGAGATACAGAAGACCTTTTTCGTAGATGGTCTTCAGACTCCACCATTCGGATTCGATATAGTCATCCTTGTAGGTGATGTAGGGATGCTCCATATCGGCCCAGAAAGCGACGCGGTCGCTCATCTCTTCCCATTCGGACTGATACTTCCACACACTGTTCTTGCATTCACGGATAAAGGGCTCGATACCATAGGCTTCGATCTGGGGTTTGCCGTCCAGACCGAGGATCTTTTCAACTTCCAGCTCTACCGGCAGACCGTGGGTGTCCCAGCCGGCCTTCCGAAGTACATCCTTTCCCTTCATCGCCTGAAAACGCGGGATCAGATCCTTGATAGCGCGGGTCTCGATATGACCGATGTGGGGACGACCGTTTGCTGTGGGCGGGCCATCAAAGAAAGTGAAACGTTCGTTGCCTTCGTTGGCGCGGAAGCTCTTACGGATGATGTCTCTTTCCTTCCACATGGCGAGGGTCTCACGCTCGCGCTCAACGAAGTTCATGTCTGTTGGAACCTTGCGATACATTGGTCTTCCTTCCTCCTTGCGGCTTCAGCCGCGTTTGGTGTTGTTGCCCCACAGGTCGGTTTGGGCATGAAAAAACCGTCCCGAGGCCATCGGGACGGATGATGTAAGCATCGATCCGCGGTACCACCCGCTTTGGCAGCAAGCTGCCCACTCTGCGCCGACGCATGATCGGCATGCCCTTTCACGGGAGCGCCCGGGAAACCCTAACACATGGTTCAGGTTTCCAGCTCGGGGGTGATGGGACTTTCGCGCTTCGGCATCCGGCTCGCACCATCCCGGACTCGCTTTACCGAAGGGGATGCGAAGACCGTCCCCGTCGTTGCTGTTGCTTTGCATTATACTAAAAGTAATGCGAAAAGTAAATAGATATCGGATGTGTTTTTGCTTCTTTTATATTGTATACAGTCAGCAAACAAGAAAGTTAGTTGCCAAAAACGGACAAAAAAATACCGTTGACAACATCACGTATCTGTTGTATGCTATCTACAGATCAATTAAGCAACTACGTTACCAAACTCTTTCGGAATGCATTACATGTATCTCCGAATGGTTTATCTTGTTCCTTATGGCTCATGTGATGAGCCAAATAAATAAAAGGAGTGACTGACTTATGAAAAAGTTGGTGTCCATCCTCTTGGTTCTGGTACTTTCCCTCTCTCTGTTGACTGTTGCTTCCGCTGAAGCCCCCAAGAAGGTCGGCGTGGCCATGCCCACCATGGACCTGCAGCGCTGGATTCAGGACGGCGACAACATGAAGAAGCAGCTGGAAGCTGCCGGTTACGAAGTTGACCTGCAGTACGCCAACAACGACGTTGCTACCCAGGTTTCCCAGATTGAGAACATGCTGCTCAACGAAGTGGAAGTTCTGGTTGTTGCCTCCATCGACGGCGGCGCTCTGGGCACTGTTCTGCAGCAGGCTAAGGAAGCTGGCGTTATCGTCATCGCTTACGACCGTCTGCTCACCGGCACCGAGTATGTAGACTACTACACCACCTTCGACAACTACAAGGTTGGCCAGATTCAGGGCCAGTACGTGGTTGACAAGTTCGACCTGGAAAACACCGACAAGACCTACACCATCGAATTCACCGCCGGTTCTCCCGACGACAACAACGCCGGCCTGTTCTTCGCCGGTGCCTATGACACCGTGAAGCCCTACCTGGACAATGGCAAGCTGGTTTGCGTTTCCGGTCAGACCGATTTCGAAACCGTTGCCACCCCCGCCTGGAAGTCCGAGACCGCTCAGGCCCGTATGGACAACATCCTGTCCGGCTTCTATGCCGATGCTCTCACCGGCGGCCAGAAGCTCGACATCTGCCTGTGCTCCAACGACTCCACCGCTCTGGGCGTAACCAACTCTCTGGTTGCTTTCGGCTTCACCGCTGAGAACATCCCCGTCATCACCGGTCAGGACTGCGACATCGCCAACACCAAGAACATGGTGCAGGGCCTGCAGGCTATGTCCGTATTCAAGGATACCCGCGCTCTTGCCGAAGCCACCGTTAAGATGGTAGGCGAAATCCTGAGCGGCGCCGAAGTTGAGACCAACGCTACCTACGCTAACGGCGTTAAGGACGTTGCTTCCTTCAACTGCACCCCCGTATTCGCTGACGTGAACAACTATGCTGAGCTGCTCATCGAAAGCGGCTACTACACCGCTGAAGATCTGGCTGTGACCGAGTAATTTCGATCATACGAACACATAACTTCGTCTGACGACGGGAGACGGACGTTCCTTCGTCCGTCTCCCGTTTCGGATTTTTGGGAGGAATGTCTTTTGGGCAATACAATCCTCAAAATGCAGAACATTACCAAGGTGTTCCCGGGCGTTAAGGCACTGGACAACGTGAACATCGAGGTTACCGAAGGCGAGATCCATGCCCTTTGTGGCGAGAACGGCGCCGGTAAATCGACCCTGATGAACGTTCTGAGTGGAATTTATCCCTTCGGAACATACGAGGGCGATGTTATCTATCAGGGTAAGGTATGCCGTTTCAAGACCATCAAAGACAGCGAACGTGAAGGTATCGTTATCATCCATCAGGAACTTGCACTGGTTCCCTATCTGAGCATTGCCGAAAACATGTTTTTGGGCAACGAACAAGCGACCAACGGCGTTATCAACTGGGATCTGACCAACCAAAAAGCTGCCGAATTCATGGCAATGGTTGGTTTGAACGATTCCCCCTCCACACTGATCAAAGACATCGGTATGGGCAAACAGCAGCTGGTAGAAATCGCCAAAGCGCTTGCGAAGAACGTAAAACTGCTCATTCTCGACGAGCCGACTTCCTCCTTGAACGAAAGCGATGCACGCAAGCTGCTGGATCTGCTGATTGAATTCAAGGAAACCAAAGGTATTACAAGCATCATCATTTCCCATAAGCTGAACGAGATCAGCTATTGTGCGGACAAGATCACCGTTATCCGTGACGGTCAGAGTATCGAGACGCTGGTAAAAGGCGTCGATGAACTCTCCGAAGAACGCATCATCAAAGGTATGGTAGGCCGTGAAATGACCAACCGCTACCCCGCCCGTCAGCACAACATCGGCGATGTGGCAATGGAGGTACGCAATTGGACCGTTTACCATCCCTTCTATGCAAACCGCAAGGTTGTAGATAATGTATCCATCAATGTGCGTCACGGCGAAGTGGTCGGTTTTGCCGGTCTGATCGGTGCCGGGCGCACCGAACTTGCTATGTCTGTATTCGGCCATGCATACGGCACCAAGATCTCCGGTGAGTTGGAGCTGAACGGTCAACCCGTCAAGCTCACCTCCATTCCTCAGGCGATCGAAGCCGGGCTTGCCTATGTTACCGAAGACCGTAAGGGTGACGGACTGATCCTGACGAACAGTATCAAGCACAACACCACCATGTCCAGACCAGCTTTTATCAGTAAGCGTGGCATTATCGACAAGGATCTGGAAAAGCTTAAGGCAGAAGAGATCCGTGTAAAGCTTGGTGTTAAGACCCCTTCTGTAGAGCAGGATGTGGGAAATCTTTCCGGCGGTAACCAGCAAAAGGTACTGGTTGGCAAATGGATCTTTGCCGAGCCGGATGTGCTGATGATGGACGAACCCACACGCGGCGTAGACGTCGGCGCAAAATACGATATCTATCAGATCATCAACGATCTGGTCTCTCAGGGTAAAGCGGTTATGATGATCTCCTCTGAACTGCCGGAGCTGTTGGGTATGTGCGACCGCATTTATGTTATGAATGAAGGACGCCTCATCGCCGAACTGGATGCCAAGGATGCTTCTCAGGAAATCATTATGAGCCATATTATGCAAGACAGCAAAGGAGGGATCGGCGCATGAACACCAGAAAGCGCACTGCAAAGATTGATCTGAAGCAATACGGTATGCTGATAGCGCTGGTCGCAATTATCGTACTGTTTACCGTTCTGACCGGCGGAAAGCTGATCAAACCCATGAACATCAGTAACCTGATCTTCCAGAATTCCTATGTTATCATTCTGGCGATCGGTATGCTGCTGTGTATCCTCACCGGCGGCAACATCGACTTGGCCTGCGGCTCTGTTGTTGGTCTCGTTGGTGCATGTGCAGGTACCTTCATTATTGAGAATGGATGGAATGTATATCTTTCCATCGCTCTGTGCCTGCTGATCGGTATTGCCGTTGGTATGTGGCAGGGCTTCTGGATTGCCTATGTTGGCATTCCCCCATTCATCTGCACGCTGAGCGGTATGCTGGTTTTCCGTGGCATCACCCTGCTGATCCTCAAGGGCATGACCCTCGCTCCCTTCCCCGCTGCATATCAGCAGCTGTCTACCGGCTATATTCCTGATATAGTCAATGAATTTTCGTTAGGTGGCACCAAGCTGAATCTGCTGTGTCTGTTGGTTGGTGTTCTGATCGCCGTTGGCTTCTGTGCTTCTCAGGTGATCGGCTACATGAACAAGCAGAAGAAGGGTTACGAGAATCAGCCCATTCTTGTAATGGTCATCAAGATGATCGTTATCTCTGCTGCTGTGATCTGGGTATTCTACCTGCTGGCCCGTTATCGCGGTATCCCCACCGTATTGATTATCCTCGGCATCTTGCTGGTGATTTACAGCTTCTTCACCCAGAAAACCGTCCGCGGCCGTCACCTGTACGCCATTGGCGGCAATATGAAGGCTGCACGCCTCTCCGGCGTTAAGACCAAGCAGATGATGTTCTTTGCCTACACCAACATGTCCTTTATCGCAGCTATTGCAGGTCTGGTGTTTGCTGCCCGCCTGAACAGTGCAGCCCCCACTGCCGGACAGAGCTTTGAAATGGATGCCATTGCCAGCTGCTTCATCGGTGGCGCTTCCGCTTACGGTGGCACAGGTACCATCAGTGGCGCTTTGATCGGCGCTCTGATCATGGGTGTGCTGAACAATGGTATGTCCCTGTTGGGCTTGAGCTCCAACTTGCAGCAGGTTGTTAAGGGTCTGGTTCTGCTGGCTGCCGTCGCCTTCGACGTCATCAGCAAGAACAACCTGATCCAGCTGCCCAAGCTGTTCAAGAACAAGAAGAGCAGCGCCACTATCGAAAGCGTCTGATGCTCCCGGATTCCCAAAAGCCCGGTATACCAAAAGGTATACCGGGCTTTTTCTGTAAACGCATCGGCAGATGCTGCCGATAGTGGCTTGCTTACCTGCGATTCATGAACGGTTTTTTTATCCCTTGCGCCACACATCCGGATGGAAAAGCACAAGGATGGGGAACAATTCCAAGCGTCCGCACAGCATCAAAAGGCTTAACACATATTTGGAGAAAGTACTGTAGCCGGCGAAATTCCTGGTCGGTCCCACTGCGCCAAAGCCCGGACCTACATTGCTTACACAGGTAATGCACGCCGTAAAATTTGACAGCATATCGTACCGTCCATCCAGAGAAACCACAAAAGCGCCGATGAGCGTAAGGATTACATAGGCGCATATAAAAAGAGAAATCTGGAAAAGCATGGAATTATCCACGCCCTTGCCATCCAGATGCACCACCTGTACCTTTCGCGGCTGAAAGGTCTTGCTGATCTCTCTGCTGATGTTTTTACTCATCAGCGTAATACGTACCACTTTCATGCCGCCTGCCGTTGAGCCGGCACAGGAACCAATGAACATCAGCAGCAGAATGATCATCTTTGCAGCAGACGGCCACAGGTCAAAATCTGCTGTCACAAAGCCGGTCGTGGAAATGATGCTGGAAACCTGAAAACTGCCGTAGCGCAGGGCAGAAAAGAAATTGCCGTATTGGGGCATGATCAGCAGAGAAACGGCTACGATGCTGAAAAGAGCAATGCCAAGATACCAACGTAGTTCTTCATTTTTGAAGAAAGATTTGAAATCGCCTATCAACAGCCTGTAATACAGGGCAAAATTGATACCAAAGACGATCATAAACACAGTAATAATCACATCGACAGCGCTGCTGTTAAACGCCGCCACACTGCTTCCGTAATTACTGAAGCCGCCGGTACCGGCGGTACTCATAGCATGGATCGCCGCATCAAACAGCGACATTCTGCCGACGAACACCAGCAGAACAAACTGCAGCATCGTAAGTGCGGCGTAGATCAGATACATGATCTTTGCGCTGTCCCCCATTTTGGGCAGTACTTTGCTGAAGCTGGGACCCGGCGATTCTGCCCTTGCAAGGTGAGAGGTACGTCCTGTCATCTGTGGCAACAATGCCAATGTAAGTACAAGAACGCCCATGCCACCGATCCAATGGGTAAAGCTGCGCCAGAACATGATCCCGCGGGGCGCATCATCAAACTGCGTTAAAACAGAGGCACCGGTGGTGGTAAATCCGGAAACCGCTTCAAAAACGGCATCTTCGAACCGGGGAAGTAAGCCACTGAAAACAAAGGGTAACCCACCGAATACGCTTAACAGCACCCAAGCGCTACCGACAGTTACAAAACCCTCTTTGGCGCGGAGATTCTTTTCTATGGGTCTTGAGAAATAGTGCATGGGTAAGGCAAAAAGCAGGATCAGACCAATGGTTTTCAGAAAGGCATGCGTTGCCCCATCCCTGTAGATAATAGAAACAAGTAAAGAAGGAAGCATTGCCGCTGCTTCGATCAGCAAAATGGAGCTTTGCAGACGAATGACTAATCGCTTGTTCATTTGCGGATTACCTCGTTCAAATCGCCAATGCCGCTTTCGCAGGCAATGATCAGTACGCTGTCACCGGCTTCGATATGGTCGCCGCCGAAGGGAACGATAACACGCCCTTTACGGACGATCACGGCGATCAATGTTCCTTTTCGGATGTTCAGATCCTTCAAGGGAACACCGATGTACGAGTCCCCTTCCCTTGCAATGAATTCAAGAGCTTCTGCCTTTCCGTTTACGAGGCGGTAAAGCTTTTCGACCTTGGTTCCATGCCCGCCTACCCTGGCACGCACATAGTGCAGAATGTTGGCGCAGGTAATGGATTGCGGACTGATGATGCTATCCAGACCCATGGCGCTGATTATATCTTCGTAGGCGACACGGTTATTCTTTACGATTACCTTGGGTACCCCCTGGCGTACGGCATACAGGCCGGTCATCAGGTTTTCTTCATCCCTGTCAGTAAGCGCGGCGAAAGCATCCATCTGCTTAAGTCCCTCTTGCTCCAGAAATTCCTGTTCCGTACCATCGCCATGAAGGATCTTTACATCCGGCAAAGATTCGCTGAGAGCGATTGCTTTCAGCTCGTCAATTTCGACAATGGAAACCCGTATTCCCATAGGGGCGATCATCTTTGCAAGATAGTAGCTGATGCGTCCGCCACCGAGCAGCATTACATTTTTCACCCGCAAAGAGTTTTTCCCGAGAAAGCGGAAATAGGCGGTGATTGTGACCATATCCGCTACCACATGCACACGATCGCCGGCGCGAATGATAAAATCACCGTTGGGAATGGTTACTGCTCCGTCCCGCTCGACAGCGGCATAAAGAACATGAGGCAGTCCGTGCAGCTTACGCCCCAGATCGCGCAGGGGAACGCCTACGACCACATCATCTTCATGCGCTCTGAATTCCACCAGCTCCACCCGTCCCTTGGCAAAGGATTCGATATTGCTAGCAAAGGGGAATCTGAGCAGGCGGCTGATCTCCAGCGCAGTAGCTCTTTCGGGATTGATCGCCATGTCGATGCCAAGCTCCCGCTGCAGCAAATTCAGGCTTTCGTTATACTCCGGGTCACGTATGCGGGCGATGGAATGCTTTGCTCCGAGGCGTTTTGCGATCAGACAGCAGAGCATATTGGTTTCGTCGCTGGCGGTCGCAGCGATGATGATATCCGCCTTATCAACACCGGCATCCATGAGTGTGCTGGCATTGGCTCCGTTTCCCCGAACGCACATAACATCCAGCGTATCTTCGCTGCGGTGGAGTACGCTTTCGTTTTGGTCCACTATCGTAACACTGTGCTCTTCTCTGGCGAGGTTCTCTGCCAGAGTATGTCCAACCTTGCCGTCTCCGACAACCAGTATCCGCATAAAACTTCCTCCGGTAGGTTTGCTATAACTGTACCAATACAAAGGGTACCGGATCATTATAGCACATTGTTGTAGAAAAGAAAATGAACAGGTTGGCAGCGAATATAGATATAGTATTGTTTACAACGTTTGGTTTGTGATATAATCATTTGGTATATATCAAAAGCGGCATGCAGTGCCGATGCACTGCACCGTATTGCAGCAAGGTGGGATGCAATGAGCCTGCACGATAATATGATGCGTCTCGCTCTGACGGAAGCACAGAAAGCTGCTGCCAAAGGTGAAGTACCCGTGGGAGCAGTAATTGCCATTGGTGAGACCGTAATATCCGCCGCTCACAACCTGCGCGAAAGCACCGGCGACCCCACCGCTCATGCCGAGGTACTTGCGATCCGTGAAGCAGCCCAAAAACTTGGGCGTAGAAGACTGAACGATTGCACGCTCTATGTAACGCTGGAACCCTGCCCCATGTGTGCGGGCGCGATGGTTATGGCTTGCCTGGGCAGCTGTTTCTTTGGCGCAAAAGACATTAAACAAGGTTGCGCCGAAAGTGTTCTGTCCATCACACAGGAACCGGCGTTTTATCACAATATCCCCTGCTTTGGAGGCTTGCAGGAGGAAGCCTGTGCGACTCTCCTGAACGATTTTTTCCGTAGCAAACGAACCAACCAATAAAGGAGCGTATCCCCATGCTGATCGATACCATCGTTTCGGATATGGATGACACTCTTCTGGATGAAGACTGCAACCTGAGTCCTTATACCATCGATGTCCTGCGACAATGCACCGAACGCGGCATCAGGGTGATCCCCGCCAGCGGAAGAGCCATGAAGAGTCTTCTTCCCTATCTGCGCCAGCTCAATACCGGCAGCCCCGCCATAGGCTGCAACGGCGCACAGCTGATCGCGCCCGATCTTACGCTGATGAGCTGTCAGGAATTCAACGCAGAGCTTGCCCGGGAGATTATTTCCTTTATGCTGGAGAACAATATCTATGTTCAGGTGTATAAAGATGATTATTTCTACTACGCCGCAGACTGTGATATTGCCAGACAGTATAAAAAATCCTCCGGCATGGAAGGCAAGGCCGTTGGCGATCTGCTGAAATTTCTGACGTTTTCCACACCTAAAGTACTGGGCGTTACCCACCCCGAAGAGGTGACCCGTCTTCTTCCGATCGCTGAGGAACGTTTCGCGGGAAAAGTCGCTTTCTCTGTCAGTAAGCCGTATTTTCTGGAAGCCGAACCTCCGGAGGTTTCCAAGGGCAATGCGCTGCGCCGCCTGTCGGAGCTGATCGGACTGCAGCCGGAACGTACACTGGTCTTCGGCGACAGCCTGAACGATCTGAGCATGCTTGCCTATACCCCCAACAGCGTAGCCATGGCAAACGGCAGGCAGGAAGTTAAGGACGCCGCACGCTATGTGTGCCGCCCCAATACCGAAGACGGCGTTGCCCACTTTATCGAAGAGCATGTGCTGAATGCATCTGCTAAGGAGGAAACCGTATGATCTCTCTGAAGGATCTGAAACAGCAGCTGGATCTTGAGGTTCTTGTGGAATCCACAAAAACAGAGATCGATGTGAGCATTACCGACGTTAATCGCCCCGGTATGCAGCTGGTTGGCTTTTATGAATACTTCGCCTACGAACGTCCCCAGGTGATCGGCAAGGTGGAGATGACCTATCTGGAATCGCTGGAGCCCTCTGTGCGCAGACAGACGCTGGATAAGTACATGAGCTATCCCCTGCCCTGCATCATTACCGGCTGGGGCATGCGGCCTCCCAAGGAACTGCTGGAGATCGCCAAAGAACGGGATATACCCGTATTCAGCAGCCCTCTGAAGACCACCCGCCTGATCGTAAAAATGATCAACTATCTGAGCCGCGTACTGGCCCCCAGAGTGACCCGGCACGGCGTTTTGGTGGATGTATACGGCGTGGGGGTACTGCTTACCGGCGACAGCGGCGTTGGCAAAAGTGAAGCTGCACTGGAACTGGTCAAACGTGGACACCAGCTTTGTGCGGACGATGTGGTTGACATCTGCCGTGTATCCGACGACCGTCTGGTTGGCGAATCCCCCGAGCGGGTACGCCACTTTATGGAGATCCGCGGCATTGGCATTATTGACATCCGTGCCATGTACGGCATCGGTGCGGTAACCCTTTCCACCTCCATTGATCTGGTCATTCACATGGAAAAGTGGGATTCTGCCAAAGAATATGATCGTCTGGGCCTGACCGACGAGAGCATCGACATTCTGGATGTAAAGGTGCCCTATCAGGTAATGCCCGTAAAGCCCGGTCGAAACGTAGCCATCATCATTGAGGTGGCGGCGCGGAATCTGAGCCTGAAGCGAATGGGATACAATGCAGCGCACGAGCTTGACCGCCGACTGACGGAAATGCTCATGCAGAATTCTTAATTGATCACACCATCGGGAGGAATGAACATGGTTTACATTGGTATTGACGTTGGCGGAACCGGTATCCAGATCGGCGTTGTGGACGAAAACGGCCGTATCCTTGCCAAGGGCGACACCCCTACCCATGCCGGGCGTCCCTTTGAAGACATCGTGCGTGACATGGGAAATTGCATGCTGAATACCATCAAGGAAGGCGGCTTTTCCACTGCGGATGTGGCTGCCATCGGCATTGGCGTGCCCGGTCTGGCCGACAACAAGACCGGTAATGTGATCTTCTGCACCAATCTGGGCTGGACCAATGTACCCCTGCGCACGGAGCTGCAGAAGTACCTGAACAAACCCGTCTACATCGATAACGATGCCACCGTTGCCGGTTTTGCCGAGAGCGTATGCGGCGTGAGTGCAGGCCGCCACAGCAGCGTGTTCATCACCCTTGGTACCGGCGTTGGCGGCGGTATCGTGATCGGTGGTCGTCCCTGGAGCGGTTTCCACGGCATCGGCAGCGAGATCGGTCACATTCCTATGGATATGAACGGCGAGCCCTGCACCTGCGGCAACTATGGCTGTTTGGAACGCTACACCAGCGCAACAGCCATCATCCGCATGGCCAAGCAGCAGGTTCTGCAGCACCCCGACAGCATGATGCATGACCTGTGCGGAGGCGATGTGACCAGACTGAACGCCAAGATGGTTTTTGACGCCGCCAAGGAAGGCGATCCCGTAGCCACCAAGGTGTTCAACCGCTATGCCGATAATCTGGCGCAGGCCATTTACACCATTATCACCTTCCTCGATCCCGAAATGATCGTTCTGGGCGGCGGCGTAAGCAAGGCCGGTTCCTTCCTGCTGAACGCGGTAAAGGAACGTCTGCCCCGCTACCTGCTCTTCAAGAATCTGCCCTACGCAGAGATCGAGATCGCCCGTCTGGGCCCCGATGCAGGTATCATCGGCGCAGCCATGCTGGGCAAAAACTAACGAATACCGGCGCAATCAGCGTCGCAGAATACAGGAGGAATACTTATGGCTGATACCAGCATCCGTTCCCTTTACCAAGGTCAGCCGGAAGCAGGAGAGATCACCGTATCCGGTTGGGTACGCACCGTACGCGACAGCAAAGCCTTCGGCTTTATCGAATTGAACGACGGTACCTATTTCAAGAACCTGCAGCTCGTTCTGGAGGATGGCCTGACCGAAGATTTCGGCACCATCATCAAAACCACGCTGGGCAGCGCCATCCGCGCCACCGGCGAGCTGGTGCTTACCCCCGGCAGCAAGCAGCCCTTCGAGCTGAAGGCAAAGAAGGTGGAAGTGCTGGGTCTGTGCGACCCCAGCTTCCCCCTGCAGAAGAAGCGCCACACCTTCGAATACCTGCGCACCATCGCCCACCTGCGTCCCCGCACCAACACCTTCTATGCGGTGTTCCGCATCCGTTCGCTGGCCGCCCAGTTGTTGCATGCCTTCTTTGCAGAGCGCGGCTTTGTGTACGTGCACACGCCGCTGATCACCACCAGCGACTGTGAAGGCGCGGGCGAAATGTTCCAGGTGACCACCCTGCCTTTGGAGGATGTACCCACCACCGAAGAAGGTGCTGTAGATTACAGCAAGGATTTCTTTGGTAAGCAGACCAGCCTGACCGTGAGCGGTCAGCTGAACGTTGAAACCTTCTGCATGGCCTTCCGCAACGTATACACCTTCGGCCCCACCTTCCGCGCCGAGCGCAGCTTTACCCCCCGACACGCTGCCGAGTTCTGGATGATCGAGCCGGAAATCGCTTTTGCCGACCTGTTTGACGATATGGAGCTGGCAGAGGATATGCTGAAGTACGTGATCAGCCATGTGCTGGCAGAAGCCCCCGAAGAGATGGCCTTCCTGAACAGCTTTGTGGAGAAGGGCCTGATCGATCGCCTGACTGCCATCGTCAACAGCGATTTCGCCCGCTGCTCCTACACTGAGGCCATCGAGATCCTGAAGGCTGCCGACCAGAAATTCGAATATCCTGTGGAATGGGGCGTAGACCTTCAGACCGAGCACGAGCGCTACCTGAGCGAGAAGCACTTCGGCAAGCCCGTATTCGTCTACAACTATCCCAAGGATATCAAGGCTTTCTATATGCGCATGAACGACGACGGCAAGACCGTTGCCGCCACCGACCTGCTGGTCCCCGGCGTTGGCGAGCTGATCGGCGGCAGCCAGCGCGAGGAGCGCATGGATGTGCTGCTTGGCCGCATCAATGAGATGGGTCTGAAGGAAGAGGATTACGGCTACTATCTGGATACCCGTCGCTTCGGCACCAACCCCCACGCGGGCTTTGGCCTGGGCTTTGAGCGACTGGTGATGTACCTGACCGGTATGAGCAACATCCGTGATGTACTGCCCTTCCCCCGCACCACCGGCAGCGCGGAATACTGATCTTTACAAGCAAATATAAAGTGGCAGCCCGGAGTGACCAACTCCGGGCTGTTTCTTTGCAGGTAACATATGAGTGAACGTTTCTGCCAGGATGCGATTGACGGCTAATGATGCTCGAACAGACCGTTACACGCAGCTTAACAGCTGTTGAAAACCCGCTACCTGTCATGTATAATTGTACTATACCGTATCTGAGGTGATCATATTATGAAATTCCTGCATTTGTCCGACTTGCACCTGGGCAAGCAGCTGAATGATCTGTCTCTGCTGGCAGATCAGGAAGCGATCCTTGATCAGATCATATCCGTTGCCGATACAGAAAATGTTGACGGTATATTGATCGCCGGAGATGTTTATCAGCGTTCGACCCCGCAGGCAGAGGCTATGGCTCTGTTTGACAGCTTTATCTCCCGCTTGGTTGCCAAAGAGAAGAAGATCTTCATCATCAGCGGCAACCACGATTCTGCGCTGCGCATCTCCTATTTTTCGTCTCTCATCAAAAATTCGGGAGTTTATGTATCCGAAGCTTTTGACGGGCGCCTGCAGCATGTGGATCTGCAAGACAACGATGGACCGTTGGTTATCTGGCTTTTGCCGTTCCTGCGTCCGTCTCAGGTAAAGAAATATCTTCCCGGCGAAAAGATCCGCACGTATCAGGATGCTGTGTCTGCGGTGATCCGTAATGCCGATATCGATCTGTCCAAACGCAACATTTTGCTTTGCCATCAGTTTATCGTCGGTAGTACCGTATGTGACTCTGAGGAGCATGCTGTGGGCGGATTGGATCAGATCGAAGCATCGGTGTTCGAGCCTTTTGACTATGTTGCTCTCGGGCATATTCACCGGCCGCAGAAGCTTGGTCGTGAAACGCTGCGATATGCCGGTTCTCCCTTGAAATACTCGTTCTCTGAGGCCGAACATCACAAGAGCGTTCCTGTTGTTGATATACAGGAAAAAGGCTGCATAACCGTCAAAACGCTGCCCCTCTACCCCATTCGCGATGTTCGGCTGATCGACGGCATGTATGCTGAGATCCTCCGTATGCCCTATTCGGAGGACTACGTCTGGATCACGATCCACGATGAGCTTGTATTGCCGGATGCTAAGGTATCCCTTTCCGTCAATTTCCCCAATATGTTGAAGTTTTCGGTCGCCAACTCAAAAACCAAGTACGATATTGATGTTCTTGCAACCGAAGACATGGAAGACAAGACCATCGATGAACTTTTCTGCGATTTCTACCGTCTGCAGAACAACGACAGACTGCCCGGCGAAGCGCATATGAAGGTACTGAGCAAAGTGATCAAGGAATTGGAGGAAATGCCTCATGAAGCCAATTAAGCTGACGCTTTCCGCATTTGGTCCCTACGCAGGCTGTACAGAGATCGATTTCAGCACCTTTGGGGAAGACGGTCTTTTCCTGATCGCCGGTGATACCGGTGCCGGTAAAACAACGATTTTTGACGCCATCTCCTTTGCTCTTTATGGGGAAGCTTCCGGTGGCAAGGAACGGCGCAAAAGCAAATCCTTCCGTTCGGACTATGCGGCGCCAAACCAGGAAACTTTTGTGGAGCTTACTTTTCTTCACAAAGGGTCCTGCTGGTATATCCGTCGTAATCCCGAATATATGCGTCCCAAGCTGACGGGTGAAGGTCTGACAAAACAAAGTGCAAATGCAATCATGCGGGAAACGGAAACAAGCAGAGAGTACTACGGTCTGGCAGAAGTAAACGCCAAGGTACACGAATTGCTTGGTCTTACGCAGGGACAATTCACGCAGACCATGATGATCGCTCAAGGCGATTTTCTGAAGATCCTGAACGCCTCTTCAGACGAACGCAAAACGCTGTTCCAAAAGCTGTTCAACACTTCTGTGTATGAAAAACTTCAAAAGCGTCTGCTTGAAATGAACAGTGCTGCGACCAAGGAACGCGAAGCACTTAACGCACGGATCGCAAACGCCGCAGGCACCATCGATCCGGAAACAGATTTCGAAGATTGGCAGTTGCTGAAAGAATACTGCACCGACCCCAAATATGCGGAGCAGCTACTGGAACTGCTATCCAAGCTGACCGGTTACGAAAGCAGCAAGCAAAAGGAAGCGGAACACAAGCGTGACGAGCAGGATCTGCTGATCAATCAATTGGTCGCAGAAGTCGAAAAAAGCAAAAATATCAACGACCAATTTGCTCTTCTGGAAAAAACGGTACACACTCTTGATGAGCTGACCATGCAGCAGACAGACATCGATGATATGACCGTACAACTGCAAAATGCCCGCAAGGCGAAAGAAGTGATTGCAGCCGAGCAGATGCTTCAAAAAGCACTGAAGGACGCCGAAGACCAGAAACGAACCATCCAGAAGACTGCCGATGAGCTGGCACGGGCAGAGGCACTGCTGCCCGCCGCTTTGGAAAAGCTGCAGCTTGCAGAGAATCGAATCGGCGAATCGGATTCGCTGCAAGCGCAAGCGCTTCAGCTGGAAGCCGCCATTCCCGTGCTCCGTGGCATGGAAAAACTGAAGAAAACGCAAGGAAGTCTGCAGGTAGATTTTGAACGTCTTGTACAGGCAAGCAGCAAGGCTGACCGCATCTATATATCTGTGAAGGAAAGCTACTATGCCAGCCAGGCCGGTCTTTTGGCAACGGAGTTGAAAAGCGGGATTCCTTGCCCTGTATGCGGTTCTGCGGAGCATCCCGCACCGGCTCAGTTACTGCCGGATGCCGCCACAAAGCAAGATCTTGAGAAAGCCGAACAGAACCAGCGTAAACTGAACGAGCAGCTGCGCACCACAGAGACCGAGCTGACCGGTTGCAGTACAGAGCTTCGGAGCGCTCAAAAACAATTGAACGAACTGGGTATTGCCGAAACCGAAACCGAAGCGACCCTGCGCAGCAAGATCGCCGACATTTCGGGAAAAGCTGCGAATCTACGCGATGCGCTCAAGGAACAGCAGAGCATCTGCAGCAAGCTGCAATTGCAGATCAATACCGGTCGCAGCGAGCTTGATGTGCACAAGCAAAGATTCGATGCCCTCTGCGAAAGCGGAACAAGCTATCGGAAGCAGTTTAACGAGAAGCTGGCAGAAAACGGTTTTGCCGACGAACAAGCCTACAGGCTCGCAAAGCTTGCCGAGAGAGACATTGCCCTTCTGGATGAGAAGATCCGCAGGTATAACGAAAGCAAACGATCGCTGACAGACCGGGCGGCCGAGCTGCGTCAACAACTGTCCGGTGCAGAAAGGGTCGACATCAAGCTTCTGGAGGACAGGCTTGAGGCTGCGAAAACCGAAAAGAAAAACGCCGCCGATGTGGAAAGAGCCATCAGCCGTAAGCTGACTCTGCATGAAAGCGCACATCAGGAAATTCAGGAAGCCAGAAGAATGATGAAGCGCAAAGAAGAAAACTGGGCGGTGATCCGGGATCTTTCGGACTGCTGCTCCGGCAAGACCGCCGGTAACTATCGTGCAAAGCTGTCTTTCGAAGCGTATGTTCAGCAGTATTACTTCAAGCAGGTGGTCTCTGCCGCAAACAAGCGCCTGTCGGTGCTGACAGACGGGAATTTCACCCTGCGCTGTCAGGAGGAAGCAAGGGATCGTGTGCATCAAAGCGGTCTCGATCTGGATGTTCTGGATCGCAGCACCGGACAATGGCGCGAGGTATCCACCCTGTCGGGCGGTGAATCTTTCCTGGCAAGTCTGGCGCTGGCGTTGGGGCTTTCCGATGTGGTGCAGAGCCAGAGCGGCGCCATCAGAATGGAAGCAATGTTTATCGATGAAGGCTTCGGTACATTGGACGAAAACGCTCTGCGCAACTCCCTGAAGGTGCTTACAGAGCTGGCTGACGGCAAACGCCTGATCGGTATCATCTCCCACGTGCATGATCTTGAGGAACGTATCGATAAACAGATCATTGTTAAAAAAGCACTGCGCGGTTCTGAGGTTCGAATCGTTGGGTAATGCTTGCTGCGTCACAGCTTCACCTACCAACTTGAACGAGTGCGGAATGTAAACTTCTTACACGTCTGTGAAGAATGTATTGCAAAAATATAGAACCGTTGTTATAATATTTATGGTGTATCAAATTGACACAGGAGGTAATCCGATGAACAAGCGATTCTTTATGGCATTGCTGTCCATGCTGATGACTGTTGTGCTTCTGGCAGGAATGGTACCCGCTGCTTTTGCAGCCGAGGTTCCTGCAATTGCACAGGTTCCCGAATCTTCCACCATGTTTCTGAAACTGAACGAAGTGAACTATGTTGAACCGGAAGATGAATTTCTGACCATTCTGCTGTGCGGTCTCGACTTTACCGAGAATGCTAACTGGCGCGGTAGCGGCAACAAGCGTCGGATCGAAAAGGCGCATACCGATGCCAACATGGTGATCGTGGTCAACAAGACCAAGGGTCAGGTAAGCCTGGTATCCCTCCCCCGCGATACCCTGTGCTATGTGCCCGGTATCCGCGGTGTTTACAAGCTGAATTGCGCTGTCAACTGCGCTCCCACCATTCCCGAAGGTCTGGAGCTTACCCGCCAGACTGCCAGCTGGCTGCTGGGCGGCATCAAGATCGACTACTATGCCGCACTGGACATGGATGCTCTGGTATCTCTGGGCGATCTGATGGGCGGTCTGGATTATGACATGAACATGACCTACACCGGCCATACCGGCAAGCGTTATCAGGAAGGTCAGATCCATCTGGACGGCCGCGGCATGATCGACTATCTCCGCGCCCGCAAGAACGCCACCATCATGAGCGGTATGGATATTGGCCGCTGCGATCGCAACCGCCGCATGTTTATTACCATCTATGAGAAGTTCATGAACGACCCCTCCCTGCTGAAGAAGCTGTGGGAAAGCGCCACCAGCGGCGAACTGAATTTCTATACCAACGTTGATGCCAATGCCTTCTCCACCCTGCTGGGTCTGATGCTGACGCTGGGCAACGAATCCGTCGGCAGCTATATGCTCACCGGTGAATACAAGATGGTCATGGACTACTGGAACTTCACCATTACCGATCAGGCGCATCGTCAGAGCGTACTGAAGGAAGTATTCGGAATCGATGCTGAAGAACTGCCCCAGGTCAGCTTTGCTTTCACCGAATGGCTGCACGAGACCGGCTTCCCCGTTGGTCGCCAGATCATCATTGCCAAGCAGATCCTCGACTATGGCTACAGTCTGGAAAACCTGACCGACAACCAGAAGAAGGCTCTGGATGCTCTCAAGGAATCCTATCTGGCAACCATCGAAGCCTATGACGCTTATGCCGACGATTTCAAGAACGATAACCTCAAGATCGCTCTCACCAAAGCGCGCACCCAACTGCGCAAGGACGGCGAGGCGGCCGCCAAGCGTGTGAAGGAGTTTATCGATGCCAGCTGGAACACCGGCACCTATTGGTTCCGTGATCCTCTGGTAAATACCTACAACGAGATCGACTGGCAGTAAAAATCCATCGACAGCCATCGTGCCGTGCGCACGATGGCTGTTTTTGGTAGCGCACATATCTACTACGAACGCGCACGCCATCCATATGCTGTTCCTCTGCTGTTCAAACCAAAACATAAAGATTCGGATAACAGAAAGATCCTGCACCGGAATGCAGGATCTTTCTGTATGAAATGAGGTTGCAGCAACAGATCAGAAGCCGTAGGGATTGAGCTTGAACAGACGGTCGAGAGGATCTCGGGAAGGATCTTCATCCTTTTTCTTGGGCTCACGGTACTTTGTCGCTGCAGATTCAAAGGAAATGTATACGCTGTCGCCAATTGTGCACAGGCCTTCGCTCATAGGCGGGGAAATGAGTTTGGACTCCTGTACCGCAGCATTCAGGAACCATGCGGGCCGGGGGACACCCAGAACCTGAACCTTCATGTGAGGATCCGTGCCCAGAACGTTGCCATAGCGGTAGATGGTAGAATCGTTCGCACGTCCGTAGGACTGGCTGAGAAAAATCTTCCCGCCGGAGAAAGTAAGCCCCTGAATGTGAATGGGGGTAATAAGAACATAGTCAGGAATGGCACCATTGGCAGTGATGCAGGCAGGATCCAGTTCGTTCTCGGTGTAGTTGACCAATTTGTAGCCAAGAATCCATGAATAATAGGTGGTGCCGTCAGGCCCCTTCACTTCGTGACTGGGATCGGTGAGGTAATCTTTTTCATCCTTCTTATCATCGTGGTAGAATTCACCGACCCAGAGAATGCCGTTGTTGAGCTGGCAATAGCTTGCTTCGCAAGGTACGGGGATAGCTTCGACGAACGTGCCAACATCAGAAAACTCAGCAGCCTCGTAAGCGCTCATCGGCAGACGGTACAGCTTGTTTTTATCAGAAATAAAAATATTTTTATCTGTAACAGAAACTCCGCCTGCATGGCCTGTATACCAGCTGCCGTCCGGGTTTTTCAAAAAGATCTCCTTAACGATCTCGCCTGTTGCCGGATTGGCGGAGATCAAGGTACTGGCGTTCTTATCCGAAGAATAGCCGGAGAAGAAGATCAGGTTCTTTGGCGCGTAGTATGCAAGCCCCTGGGGTACGAAATCCTGAGGGCATCCGGGAATAACAATGGAAAGCTCGCCTGCCTGCCGGAAGGTTTTATACAGCTTGTTTGAGAGCGACTTTTCGCAATCGATAATCGAATAGAAGGAATGATAGGTGTCATCCTCCAGACCGGCCATGGCGACAGCAGGCAGGAATAGACACAGCATTAGCATAACAGACAGCAGTTTTTTGACAACGGAATTCCACTTCATGCATGAAACCTCCCGAATGATATTGATGTTTTCGGGCTGTTGTGACTGTAAAGCCCAAAACTAATCTTATCCTGTTATTGGTATTTTATCGCAATGAAGAGCACAGGTCAATATGTAGTAAACGCAACTGTTGTATATCTATAAGGGAATCTGTTTATCGGAATTGTGTTTGGCCTAAACAGGATGATTCTATTGCGGTGATTTTTCATAATAAAAGACCTTCTCATCTGAGAAGGTCTTTTTGGTGGAGTATAGGGGAGTCGAACCCCTGGCCTCTACAATGCGAATGTAGCGCGCTACCGAAACATCTCTATCTCATCCCCGAATACAAGATGGTAGGTACTGAGATGTGCAACTTGGAATTTACTCAGTTAGTAATCTTTCAGTTTCTTCCATGTCCTTTTCAATCAGCGGACGCATACTGTCTTTGTACTTCGATAAATCGGCACCATGAAAGCAGGATAGTATCCTTGGAATGTATTGTGGTTTTGCCATACCTACTCGCGGGCAAGGCAGAATGGAGGATTATGGATTCCCGGCAGATGGTCCGACAATCAGCTTCGATTTTGTCTTCTGGCAGCATGCGGAGAGGAGCTTCTTTCCCTTAACGATCGCAATGGAGAAGAGAACGGAAGTTACAATTACCGCGCACACAAAGGAAGTAAAGTGATGAAGAACTGTTTCGCCGGGATGCTGCGCTCTGAATACCTGCATGATCGGGTAATGCGTTAGGTAGACGCCCATACTCAATTCGCCAATCCAAAAGATGACTGTTTTGTTGGTAAGAATGGAGGCGCTTGCGCTTTTTCCGGATATGGAAATGGCAACAGCAACAAAAAGCAGAAGCGTGGCAAACCAGCGGTAATTCCGGGAGGTCTGGCTCATGATCACGGAAATGGCAAGCGCATAGCAAAGAAGTTCACAGATAGTTAGGATGACGATTCCGGATTTTGTCCACTGGGTCATTTTGATTGAGAGCATCAGTTTGTGACAGTACCAGGAAAGGCAGTACAGAATCCAGACTCGCAGCAGACCGAATGTCGTAAATCCCATCCAGAGTTGATGAGAAGCACTGGGGATATGACGCCATATGCCCAGACCAATGACGATGGTCATGGGGACAACCATAGTTGTGAACAGCTTTTGGTTATTATGCATACAGGAAAAGGCAATAAATTCTGAAATCAGCATTGCACTTAACGTCCATGCGGGCACATTCAGCAGCGGAGTATTATTATTCATACCGTTCATTTTGATCATCAGGATATCCCAAAGACCATCTGACAACCAATTGCCGATCGATTGAGTGGAAATGATAGCGCCCTGCGATGCGGTAAGGTATGTAGCGCTACAATACATGTTGGACAGTAAGAGAAAAGAAAAGAAGGATTGGCTCATGTGGTATAGTTGAGTTGCGACACCAAACTGTACGAAAGGAGCCAAATCCTTCATGAAGAGCATAACACAAGACATGAGGTATA
>JAFXBE010000037.1 GCA_017516765.1 Clostridia bacterium
ATCTATCTGCACAAGTCTTCTGTGCAGGACACTCCCGAAGAGGGCATTCTGCCCGTCGGCTTTACCTCCTACCCCAGCCTTTTGCAGGTATATCTGGATCCCAGAGCCACCAACGAGGATTGTGAAGCCCTCGACGGCAACGGCAACGGCACCTACGACATCCTCGTGGTGTCTCAGGCTGTTCAGGCCATGGGCTTTGACGATGCCGAAACCGCTCTGGACGAAGCCTTCGGCGATGTGACCGACATATGCCATCCCTGGATGAAGGAAGAAGACGGCGGTCAGCCCCCCTATGCCGATCCGCCTGCTTACCCTGTTACTACCGAATATCAGGGCGTGCAGTATGTGACCACCGGCGATACCGTTACGGTTTCGCCCATCGACGGCGATACCCTGTACCGCTACATCATCTCCGATGGCTACAGCAATGCTTCCAACATCGTGATCCGGGAAGGCATTGTTCGGCTGAACGACCGCAGCGTTTGCAAGGCACCCACCATTACCAGCGTTACCCTGCCCCAGTCTCTGACCTATATTGATGTGAGTGCCTTCCAGCAGTCCTCCATTACCGAGTTGGAGATCCCCGAGAATGTTACCTACATCGGCCAGATGGCCATGGGCGCCTGCACCGAGCTGGAAACCATCGTGATCAAGGCCAAAGATGTAACCATGGGCAATTACGTAGCCCGCGCCTGCCCCAAGCTGAAGAGTGTATACATCCACAGCGATTCCATCGCCTTTGAGGCCGGCGGCATGTACTTTACCAATAAGGAAAGCGGCGATGCCAGCGGCATCACCTTCTATGTAAGCAGCCAGTCTGTTGCTGATGCGCTGTACAATGCCGCCACCTTAAGCCACGGCTACGGCCTGCTGATCAAGAGCCTGGACGGCGCAACCACCTATTATGACACGTTGAAATAAGCATACGGGTTATTCATTGCAGGGCACCGCAGATGCGGTGCCCTGTTTTGTTGGTGGGGAGGAGGATGAGGGCTGAGGGGTAACGATCACCGCGCAAAGCACCCTCAGTCGCCCTACGGCGACAGCCTACGGCCCGCAACCTCAGTCGGCGTACAGCCCACTAACCGTGGTCTGTACTTGCTTCGGTTGACGACTGCGGGTCGCTAACGCCTTCGGCGTTGTGCGCACTGCGCACGCGCTTCCCTCCGTCGCCCACCTTCGGAAGGAGCCTTTTTGGAGGGGGCATTGCGACGGTGGCTCTTTCCTTGGAAGGTGGCTTTCGGGGGGTCGATGCGGCGGTGGTTCATTCCGTGGAAGGTGGCTTTTGGGAGGCGGTGCAGCGGTGCTTCTTTCCTTGGAAGGTGGCTTTGGGAAGGCAGCGGTTTTCATGCGCCTCTCCCCCCACCGAAAAAAACAGAATTTGTTCCATCCATCACCTTGTTTCCTGTCCCGGGGCGTGATATCATATTTCGGTTGAGATTTATCGAAAGAGGGGGCCTCCCTATGCGTATCGGGTTTGATCATGACCGCTATACCAGCATGCAATCCGAACATATCCGACAGCGGATCGCTCAGTTCGGCGGCAAGCTGTATCTGGAGCTGGGCGGCAAGCTGTTCGACGATAACCATGCCTCCCGGGTGCTGCCCGGCTTCCGCCCCGACAGCAAGATGCTGATGCTTCTGCAATTGAAGGAACAGGTGGAGCTGGTGATCGCCATCAACGCGGACGACATTGAAAAGAGCAAGGTTCGTGGCGATCTGGGCATCACCTACGATCTGGAAGTGCTGCGCCTGATCGACGCTTTCCGGGATATCGGGCTGTACGTGGGCAGCGTGGTGATGACCCGCTGGCGCGACCAGCACTCCGCCGTTATGTTCAAACAGCGGCTGGAGAATCTGGGCATCCGGGTGTTCCGCCACTTCCCCATCGACGGCTACCCCTACGAGGTGGAGCAGATCGTAAGCGACAACGGCTTCGGGCGCAACGAATACGTGGAGACCACCCGTCCCCTCATTCTGGTTACCGCCCCCGGCCCCGGCAGCGGCAAAATGGCTGTGTGCCTCAGCCAGTTGTATCAGGAGCATCAGCGGGGCGTGCGGGCAGGCTATGCCAAGTTTGAGACCTTCCCCATCTGGAACCTGCCGCTGAACCACCCTGTGAACATCGCCTACGAGGCTGCTACCGCCGATCTGGAAGACAGCAACATGATCGACTCCTACCATCTGGAGGCATACGGCGAGATGGCGGTCAACTACAACCGGGATGTGGAGATCTTCCCGGTGCTGAAGGCTGTTTTCGAACGCATTTACGGCGAATCCCCCTACAAATCCCCTACGGATATGGGCGTGAACATGGTGGGCAAGTGCATTTACGACGACGATGTCTGCCGTGCCGCCGCCTGTCAGGAGATCATCCGCCGTTACTTTGCCGCCCGCTGCGCTCTGGTGCAGGGGCGTGCCGAGCAGCACGAGGTGGACAAGCTGCAGCGCGTAATGCAGAAGACAGGGCTCACCTCCGAAATGCGCCCCGTGGTGGGCGCAGCCCGGGTAAAGGCCGAACTAACCGAGGCCCCCGCCCTGGCGGTGGAGCTGCCGGATGGGTGCATCATCACCGGCAGGACATCCGACCTGATGGGCCCCTCTGCCGCCGTGGTGCTCAACGCCCTCAAGGCGCTTGCCGGGATCGATGATGCCGTCAAGCTGATCTCCCCCACCGTGATCGAACCCATCCAGTCGCTGAAGTGCGACTATCTGGGCAACCGCAACCCCCGCCTGCACAGCGACGAGGTGCTGCTGGCGCTTTCCATCTGCGCCGCCACCGACGAACGGGCCGCCCTTGCCATCAAACAGCTGCCCAAGCTGGCAGGCTGCGAGGCGCACTCCACGGTGATCCTTTCCCAGGTGGATGACAACATCTTCCGCCGCCTGAAGGTAAACCTGACCTGCGATGCCCGCTACCAAACCCACAAGCTGTACCACAAGTAAAGAGAACCGAAGGGTCAGGGCATCCCGTTTCCGGGGTGCTCTGATCCTTCTTGCTTTGTTGTTATCCTTTGTCCAAACCGATCAGGAGGCATATTGAATGGCGACTGAATTGTTTCACGTTGTTACCGGGCGCAGGATGGAGCAGGGGCAGATCATCCGTATGGATGAAAGCTTCCGGACCGGCGTTTACCAGCGTGTGATGGAGAGAAAGCCGTTTGTGGATGAGGTTTTTGCCGATCCGTCCAAATATGCGGGGCATGTGTTCGACCATCACACCGATGTAGCCATCCGGGAGCTGGCCCTGGAGGAGGTGCGCCGTGAGCTGTTCCCCCGGTACCCGTCCCGGATGCACAGCCTGTACACCTCCCGCACCCTTGAGGATGCCAAGTGCTGGTTCGAGTGGTTTACCAACTGGGGCAGACCCACCCTGCAGATCGTACGGCTGGAAGCCGAAGGGCGGGTGTTCACCGGCAATGCCAACCTCTGCTTCGACGGCATCGCCGATGCCGCCTCCAACCGTGCCAAGGCCCTGCGCTACTGGCAGGTGGGTGAGGATCCCGACGGGGAGAGACCCGTCTGGGAGACCATCGTGGACGGGCGCATTCTGGTGGCGGAGATTCTGAAGGATACGAATGTGTGACCGCCGGGGCGCGGTCACGTTCCGGTTTGATGTGTCGTAAAGGAGATGACATGCGGATATGCTCAAGGACTATGAGCTGGACAAACCCACGCTGGAAACACAGCGACTGATTCTTCGCCCGATGACTGCCGAGGATGCCCCCGACCTGAAGGAATGGCTGGGGCTGGATGAGGTATACACCTACTGGGGACGGAACGCCAGCAAGGGCGAGAAAAATCCCGAACTGCTGTTCATCGATCCCCGCCCCTGGGTGAAGCGCAAGCCCTGCCAGGACTTCAAGTGGGGCATGGTGCTGCGGGAGACCGGCAAGGTGATCGGCATTCTGGAGATCTTCGATGTACAGAACCAGCGTATGGCCTATGTGGGTTACCGGCTGCACCCGGACTACTGGCGGCAGGGCATGGTGACCGAGGCATTGCGCTGTGCGGTGGATTTTGTCTTTGCCAACACCGAGCTGCTGCGTTTGGAAGCCACCGCGGATGTGCAGAACATCGCTTCCCTGCGGGTGCTGGAGAAATGTGATTTTGTGCGGGAAGGCACCGTGCGGCAGGGCAAGATGGGGTCGCGGTATTGTGATTATGCCATTTTCGGGCTGCTGCGGGAGGATTGGGAGGGGCTGGGAGGCTCTTGCCCGCAGTGAGCCTCCCTTGTGACAGGAGGGTTCTTAAGGAACAATTTATCCAATAGCGAAAAAGCAGATGAGCATCCGGTGAAAAAACCGGATGCTCATTTGCGTATGTGCCCCCACAAACGCAATGCGCTGGCACAGTGCGTATCATTGCGCCCTCCGTAACTGTGCTGTTCAATCCGGGCGACAAACTGTAGCTTAAATCGAACCTATATATTGCTTTATGACCTGTGCAATTTCGGAAATGGTTTTTCCATCTGTGTCAATAACATAATCCGTTGAATAGGGAGGCAAATGTAACCAGTAGAAATTCGTATCCCCCTCGTCGCCCCTTTCGTCGTGTCGTTTGATTAAGGTTTCTTCTGAACAGGTGAGTGTAAATCCAATAACCTCATAATCAGTTGCTGTAATGTCTTTCAGAATATTATTTCTAATGCTGCTGTTGGTCAGCACTACAGATGTAAAGAATACATACTCAAATCCTGACGATAGGTAATTTGACAACACAAAAGACATGCTTTTGTCCCCATTACGAAGACGCTTATCCGTTACTGAAAAAGGATTCACGCACCAGCACCAGTCTCCATCAAGATATGCGCTGTTTTCATATTGCTCAAACAGATGCCGCCCAACTGTGGTTTTTCCGACACAGGGAGAGCCGCTAAGAAGAATGAGCTTTTTCATAGAAAACCTCCTTTCCAGTTTCAAGACTATTGCCTTCATTTTATCACAGCAGTGCAAGCAACCGCAAGTCGGTCAAGGCTTGCGATTGAAGTGAGGTTCTGATTGTTTGCCAAAAATCAATCTCAGTTATGATGTGCATGGAACGGATAAAGACTTCCTTTCCATCACCCTCACTGCAAAGGGAGGTGGCACGGCTTTGCCGTCTCTCTTTCACGGCTCCCCTGTGTAAGGGGAGGCTTGTAAGCTTGGTTGTCCATTTCGCAGACAGCCAACAAAAAAGGCTTCTTCCCCCAGCGGGGGAGGAAGCTGGCAGGCGCAGCCTGACTGATGGTGGGGGTATTTGCAAGGCGTTGGGGATGGTGGGCTTCTGCCCCGGGCGGCTGACAAGCCGAACCGGTATGCCGCCCCTGCTCCATACACCCTCAGTCGCCTTACGGCGACAGCTCCCTCCTTCGGAAGGAGCCTTTAGGGTGATGGCTTGGGCGACTGCCCCCTCCTTCGGAAGGAGCCTTTGGGGTGATGGCTTGGGCGACAGCTCCCTCCTTCGGAAGGAGCCTTGGGGAGGTGGCTTCGCGGACAGCCGCCCTTCGGAAGGAGCATTTTGGGGTTGTATATCGAATGTTTTTTTATTGTTTACCGACCGGCATTCCCCGCTCTTTGTTAACAATTAACCGCTCCAGCCTTTTCCTGCTCCCGTGGAATACATCGGCGCAGCTTATGAAAATATGTTTATTAACTTCTTTTAACAACCTTGACAAACACATGAACCCGTGCTACAATGACAATAAATTAGCACGAGGTGCTAAAGGGACAAATTAAAAAGAGGAGGAACCCAATCATGAAGAAACTGTTGAGCATCCTGTTGGCAGCCATCATGGTGCTGTCCATGGTCTCTGCTGTGGCCGAGGAAGAGATCACTCTGACTCTGTGGTCCATCGCCACCGAGAGCGACTCCAGCCACCAGTCTTTCATCGACGCTATCGCTGCTTTCGAAGCTGCGAACCCCGGTGTGAAGATCGCTCACGACACCACCGCCAACGAGGCTTACAAGACCAAGATCAAGGCTGCTATGTCCAGCGGCGAAGGCCTGCCGGATATCTTCTTCACCTGGGGCATGGGCTTCCTGGGCGAGTTCGTGGATGCTGGCCGCGTTCTGAACCTGGATGCTTACTATCCCACCTACGCCGCTGAGCTGCCCGAAGTTATGACCGGCAACTCCACCTACAACGGCTCCCACTACGGCGTGCCCTACTCCATGAGCATCGTTGCTCTGTACGCCAACATGGATCTGCTCAAGAAGGCCGGCTGGGAAGACATCCCCGCTACCTACGAAGACATGATCAAGTGCTGCGAAGACCTGAAGGCCGCCGGCATCATCCCCTTCGGCGTTTCCGGTAAGGAACTCTGGTGCCTGTCTGAGTACGTCGAGCCCCTGGTCATCAAGAGCATCGGCGGCGCCAAGCTGCGCGACATCTACAACGGTGTTGCTACCTGGAACGATCCTGGTGTTGTGAAGGCTATCGCTGCTTTCCAGGATATGGTCACCAAGGAATACTTCGATCCCAGCGCCATCGCTCTGGGCAACGACGAAGTTAAGAACAACTTTATCGCCGGCAAGTACGCCTTCTATCAGAACGGCTCCTGGAACAACGGCGACATCGGCAAGGCCGAAATCGCTCCCAACGTTAAGGTTGGCACCTTCCCCGTTCTGGATCCCGAGAATGCTACTCTGATGCAGATGATCGGCGGCCCCAACAACACTCTGGCTGTTACCGCCACCACCCAGTATCCCGACCTGGCTGCCAAGGCTGCCTTCGAACTGGGCAAGTTCCTGTCCAATGCCGACTACACCTCCGGCGCCAACCTGCCCTGCTGGACTGCTGACCCCAATGCTGAAGTTGCCAACGATCTGATCCCCGCTGTGGCCAACATGGTCGCTCAGGCTGACGACATGGTGCTCTTCGGCGACAACTTCCTGAGCGCTGACGCTGCAAACACCTACCTGGACTACATCGGTCAGGCCTTTGCCGGCGACATCACCGCTGAGGAATTTGCTGAGGGTCTGGCTTCTGAGCTCAACTAATAACGGGCACAGTTGCTGAACAAAGCATAACTCATAACTAAGGGGGAGTTGGTTCTTCGCGGGTTTGATCCCAAAGAGAACCTCTCCCCCTTGTTTTTACAGAAAGGGAGCACAGATTATGAAAAAATCATTTGGCTATAAGCTGAATATCTTTCTATTTCTGTTGCCCGCGCTGATCCTGTTCATCGGTGTGCTGATCGCGCCTATCTTTATGTCGCTGAGTTACAGCTTTACCGAATGGAACGGCCTGAAGGATCCCATCTTTATTGGTCTGGACAACTACAAAGAGCTGTTTACCAGTAAGTCGATCAACATCATGCGCGCGCTGAAGAACTCTTTGCTGCTTGCCGGTCTGTCTGTCTTTATCCAGCTTACGTTTGCTCTGTGGCTGGCGCTGAAGCTGGGCAAAAAGCCGGTGGGTGAGCGTGCTTATCTTTCCATCTTCTTTATGCCCGTGCTGATCTCCACCGTGGTTATCGGTCAGCTGTGGCTGAAGATCTACAACCCGGATTACGGCGTTTTGAACCTTGCGCTGAAATCGCTGGGGTTGGAGAGCTGGACGCGGGTCTGGCTGGGCGATAAGAAAACCGTGCTTTGGGCCTGCTTTGTGCCCATCCTGTGGCAGTACGTGGGCTACCACATGCTGCTGATGTATGCGGGCATCAAGGGCGTGCCCACCGAACTGTGCGAGGCCGCCATGCTGGACGGCTGCACCGAGGGACAGCTGAACCGCTACATCATTATCCCCTACATCAAGCCCATTCTGCGGGTAAGCGTTATTTTCGCCGTTACCGGTTCGCTGAAATCTTTCGACCTGATCTATGTGCTTACCAACGGCGGCCCCAACCATGCAACGGAAGTACCCAGTACATTGATGATCAACCTGCTGTTCCTGCGCAACCGTTACGGCATGGGCAGCACCATTGCAGTGATGCTGATTGTACTGTGCTTCGTCTTTGCTCTTCTGATCAATCTTGTATTCAAGGAGGAGAAATAAGATGAACGCGCAAAATAAACAAGCCATCGATTCCGCTCCGAAGAAGAAGGGGATCGTCCGCAAGATCGCGGTCTATGCCGTGCTCATCTTCTGGGCCTTCGTAAGCCTCTTCCCCGTTTACTGGATGCTGACCTTCTCTTTGAAGAACAACGCCGAGATCTTCGGCGAAAACGTGATCGGTCTGCCCAAGTACTGGGTATGGGAAAACTACACCCGCGCGCTGGGCGTGGGCAACATGCCCCGTTACTTCGTGAACAGCATCGTGGTAACCGTTGCCACCATCCTGATCACGCTGGTCACCTCTGTTATGGCTTCCTACGCCCTCACCCGTCTCAAGTGGAAGGGCAGCAAGACCATGAACAAGTTCTTCATGCTGGGTCTGACCATCCCGATCCACGCTTCCATCGTGCCGCTGTACACCACCCTTGCCAAGGTATCCATGCTGAATACCTATTGGGCGTTGATCATTCCCTATTCGGCGTTCTCGCTGGCAATGGGTATCCTCATCAGCATCGGCTTTATGGGAGACATTCCCTACGATCTGGACGAAGCCGCCTTCCTGGACGGCTGCGGCGTGTGGGGCATCTTCTTCCGGGTGATCGTACCCCTGATGACCCCTGCCGTGGCTACGGTAGGCATCTACACCTTCCTGCAATGCTGGAACGAGCTGATGTTTGCCAACGTATTTATCAGCCGTGATGTGCTCAAGACGCTGCCGGTGGGCATCCAGTCCCTCTCCGGTCAGTACACCACCGAGTGGGGCCCCATCGGCGCAGCGCTTTCGCTGGCCACCATCCCCACCCTGCTGGTTTACGTGTTCCTGAGCAAGCAGATCCAGGAAAGCTTTATCGCCGGCGCTGTAAAGGGCTAAGGCGGGTAACTGCAAACAATCGAAGCCCCTTCGGGTACATTCCCGAAGGGGCTTTCTTGTATCAGCTTTTGCCTTATCTGTGCAGCGGACTTTTTCAGTCCTCTGCGCCGATCTGCAGACAGGTAAGGGTCCGGGCAGGAAGGGCCACATCCAGCAGGATGCTGCCGCTCATGCGCACGTTCACCTTCAGCTCCCGCTCTGCCCGGTTCAGTAGTACCACGCCCACGGTGCCGTCGGTATTGCGGCAGGCGGCTGCCTCCACATCCCGCCCGAAGACGGATTTGCCGATGCGTACCGCGCCGGGGCGCACCGTTTCGGCGATGGCCTTGATGTAGGCGTAGGCGATGGTTTCGGAGAAGGTGCCGTCCTCCTCATAAACCAGAGGAGCGCCGAAGCCGCCGCCCACATGGCGGGGGCCGCCGCTGCGATCCACGATCATGTTCCAGTCCATCCAGCCCTGCATGCCGTGGTTCAGGTCGCCGATCATGTCGTGGGCATAGGCGATGGCATCGTTATGGTCGATCTGCTGGGCGGTCAGGCTCTGGGCATCATCCGCATTGTTGAGCACCCCATCCTCCCCCGGGCTCATGGACATCGCCTTGCCCGGCATGTGCAGGGGGCAGCTTTCGGTATGTACCAGCAGCTTATCCGGGTAGCGCTGCCGGAGCAGATCCAGCGCCTCAAAATGGTCGCCGGAATACCAGTGGAAGGCAAAACCATCCACCTTGGCGGCAGCATCGGGGTCTGCCATGAAAGCGTCGATATGCTCAATGGCGCGCTCCTTGTTATGATCCCAGATGAAAACGGCGATCCTGCCCGCCAGTCCGGCGGCTTCCAGCTCCGGGTAGAGGTGATCCTTCAGGAAGATGCGCTCCTCTTCGCCGCTCCAGAGACAGCTGTCCCAGGATGTGGCAGCGGAAGCCTCGTTCTGTAGAGAGAGCATGCCCACCGGAATACCCTCCGCCAGATAAGCCTGAATGAACTTGACCATGTATTTGGCCCAGGAGCCGTAGTATTCCTTCCTGAGCCGACCGCCGAAGCATCTGCCGGGGCTGTCGGTATCGATCTTCGCCTCCACACCGCCGTAGACGGCAGCATCGTTCCGGCTGAATTCCGGCGGGGTCTTCCACTGGTAGGGGGGCGACCAGGGGGACAGCAGCACGCACAGCTCTCCACCCGCCATGGCCAGCGCTTCCTTGACCACAGGCAGCGTCCATTTCCGATCCCGGTCGATGGTGAAGGTCTCCAGCTCGGGGTCGGCAATGGGGTCTGCCACCGCCTGATACTCGGACAGACTGTAGTCGCAGGAATCCAGATGCATGCGGATGAACCGGGCGTTAATGCCCTCGGGCCCGAACCAGCGGGACAGGGCGGCGCGGCGGTTTTCCGGCGTCATCTGAGAAAGCAGGTAGCAGGTGGTCTCGGTCATGGCGCAGCCCCAGCCTGCCATGGTCTGGAAGGTATAATCCGGGTAGAGCCCGATAACATTGGCCTCCACCGCCTTGGGCAGCGCAGATTCGTCTGCCCATGCCAGCGTGCTTTGTTCTGTGCGGATCTTGCCGGATCCCTGATCGAACTGAACCGTTGTTTTCAGAATCGCCATTGGGGATACCTCCGTTTTGTCAAATTGCTTGGGTGCGGTTTATGCCAGCACCTCGAAGAACATCAGCGCACCCGCGCCCACCGTGACCGGGTAGCTGAACTCTGGCGGCTCGGGAATGGTGGTGGTGGCATCCATCATATGGGAGGGCAAGGGCAGCGCGATGCGCTCGGTATAGACCTTGCCGGTCTCCAGATCCCGGATGCCGCTGCACTCGCCGCGCACGATCACATCCACGGTGGATGCGGTGGGGTTGTAGCTCTGGATGGCATATTTGCCGTTATCGTATGCCAGCAGGGAATGCTTGCCCTCACCTGCCGTATACACCCGCTGGCCAAGGCTTACATACTTGTTGATGCCCGCCCAGACCGCCTTGGGCAGCTTGTAGAGATCGGCAAAGTTCTCCGGCACGTTGAGGATGAACAGGCGTCCCTTGCCGTAGCTGTCTTCGGTCATCAAGGGGAAGGTGTGCTCACCGGCGATAATGTTGATATTGCTGCTGGTGGCGTTGGTTTTGTAGGTGAGGATCTCGAACAACAGCCGTTCCTGCCCCTTGCAGAATACGGTACTGTCGCGGTAGTTGTAGTGGGAGATCATATACTCGCCGCCCAGCACATGGCGGTCGGTAAGGCGTACGGAGGTAAGCTCCTTGATGCCCCGGTCGTAGCAGCGGCGCAGGAAGCCCGTGGTAATGACCGCATTGCCGCCCTTGCGCAGGTAGGCCTCCAGCTTTTCCACGGCGGTTTCGTCATAGGCAGAAGTCTCAGTGAGCAGCACCATCTCTGCCCGGTCGTTGAATTCGGGGGAAGGCTCCACCGCAATGCCGCCCATGCCCAGATAATTGTAGAGCTGATCCTCGCCGTCACCGTCGTAGGGTTCCCAAGCGGCAACGCCCACAGGCTCGCCCAGCTGATCCAGCATGCGGTCCATCCGCGCCAGCTCGTGCCCCAAAGCAGGCAGCAACGCGGTGTTTTCCATATGAGCAAAGTTGAAGAGCATCAGCTCCTTCGCCTTTGCCAGCACGGTCATGTTTGCCTGCTCCAGATAGGCGTTGATGTTGCCGAAGGAGCCGTAGGGATCGATCCAGCCGCCGCCGTTGCGCCCGGGGGCGATGTGCTCCATCAGGCGGATGATGGAGTAGGACAGGTACCGCTGCAGATGCTGCTGGGAATACATGGGGTCGCGGGTCTCGGTGCCGGTATAGACCATGTCGAAGATATCCTTCTGCTTACCGGGGTTGTAGCCGCATTCCTGATAGCTTTCGTACCAGTTGGGGTACTTGATGATGAAGTTGATGCCGGGGTTGACACTGCGGGCTTCCGCCACGATGACCCGGGCAAAGTCTTCCATCAGCTTGAGGCGGTATTCCTGCCACGACTGCTTGCCCTTGGCTTCGATGCACATTTCGCAGGTGCAGCTGGTAAAGAAGAAGTCGTCCAGAATGATCTCGTCGAACACGGAAGCCACATCCCGTACAATCTGCACATAACGCTCCCGGTGGGCGGGATCGGTATAGCAGAAAGTATCATAATAGCTGGGCTTGCGCTCCCCGTTTACCAGCACCGTGGAGGTGATGCCGCCTGCGGTCTCGATGCCGTTTTTCTCAAACAGCTCCTTTACATGGCGCAGCTTTTCCACAGGGATATCCACCAGACCGCGGTGGTTTTCGATATACACCTTGTCCAGATGCACATAGTGGCGGTAGTAATCGATGGCTTTCTGGATCTGTTCGTCATCGGCGGTTTCCAGATAGTACGCAAAGACATAGGCAGCCAGTTTGAAATGCTTGTAGGATTCCATATTGCAGCCTCCTCGGGCGTTGTTTATTGTTGGCATTATGGTAGCACAAAGAAGGATCGCACGCAAGGGGTCGGGCGCTTTCTTTTTGGCAGGCAGAGCATGCATTTCCGCTATCTTTTCCTTGACATTCGGGCGCAATCGTACTACTCTAAACTATATCCCCCCCAAAGCAAAGGAGATTGTTATGGAACGCTTGTATATCAATCAGATCAAGGATCATCTGGATACAGAGATCAAGCTGCAGGGCTTTGTGGAGAACTTCCGCAACGGCAAAGCCATGGCCTTTATCGTTTTGAAGGACATTACCGGCAAGGTGCAGATCACCATCGAAAAGGAAAAGCACCCCGAGCTGGAGGATGTGCTCGCCCAGACCACCCCCGATTCCGTCATCACCGTGTACGGCACGGCAGTTGCCAGCGAATACGTGAAGATGGGCGGCATGGAAGTGTTCCCCACCCGGATCGTGCTGGAATCCGCTGCCGATGCGCTGCCCATTATCCGTGAGGGCATTCCCGCCACGAAGAAAAAGGCGGCTGTGGAGCGCTCTGCCATCGACTCCCGTCTGGACTACCGCTGGATCGACCTGCGCACCGAGCGCAACCAGCTGATCTTCAAGGCCCAGACCGTGCTGACCAAGGCGCTGCGCGATTTCCTGCTGGAGCGCAACTTCCTGGAGATCCACACCCCCAAGCTGATCGGCGCAGCCAGTGAAAGCGGCTCCGATGTGTTCGCCGTAAAGTATTTCGATACCACCGCCTATCTGGCACAGAGCCCCCAGTTCTATAAGCAGATGGCCATGGCCTCCGGCTTTGAGCGCATCTTTGAGGTGGGCCCGGTGTTCCGCGCCGAGAAGAGCTACACCAGCAAGCACACCACCGAATTTACCGGCTTTGACCTGGAGTTCAGCTATATTACCAGCTTCCGCGATGTAATGAAGATGGAAGAGGAGCTGCTCACCTATGCTCTGGGCAAGGTGAAGGAAGCGCTGGGCGACGAGATCAAGGAGCTGTTCGGGCTGGATGTGATCGTGCCCACCACCCCCTTCCCCACCATCGCTCTGCGCGACCTGTACGACGAGCTGGAGAAGGAATTCGGCTACACCGTGGATGAGAGCGAAAAGGGCGACCTGACCACCGAGGCCGAACGGCTCAGCTACGAGTGGGTGAAGAAGCACTACGACAACGAGTTCCTCTTCATTACCGATTTCGGCGCAGAAAAGCGCGCCTTCTACCACATGCGCGACGAGAACGGCGTGCCTCAGGGCTACGACCTGATCTGGCGCGGCGTGGAGATCACCACCGGCGCACAGCGCGAGCACCGCTACGAGGTGCTGAAGCAGCAGGCCGAGGAAAAGGGTCTGGCAGAGGATGTAAAGTTCTATCTGGAGTTCTTCCGCTACGGCTGCCCGCCCCACGGCGGCTTCGGTCTGGGCATCGACCGTCTGACCATGCTGCTGTGCGGTCTGCACATCAACGAGGCCATGTTCCTCTTCCGCAGCCCCAAGCGTTTGACGCCGTAAGAGGAAGGGACACGGGAGAGACGTCAAAGGGCTCTGCCCTTTGGAAACCCGCATAAGGGGCTGAGCCCCTTATGGATCCTGCTTTTGCGCCGCTTTGCGGCGCAAGGTTGGAAAAAAGTGCCCATGGATGCTTTATCAACCGCCATCTTTATTGGGTGGCGGTTGTTTGTTTCTATGGATGGATTTTTCACAAAGGAGGCGTTTCGATGGCGCAGGAGAATACCAACTGGTCGCAGAGTGCGGCAGCGGTCTGCATCCGGGAGGGTAAGGTGCTGCTGGCGCGGCATACCTACGGCAGCGGCACGGGCAAGCTGATCATTCCCGGGGGCTATGTGAATATGGGCGAAGCCCCGCAGGATGCGGTAAAGCGGGAGTTTCTGGAGGAGACCGGCGTGGTGATCGAGCCGGGAGAACTGATCGGCGTGCGGTTCAACGACCATGATTGGTATGTGGTGTTTCTGGCGGAGTATGTAAGCGGAGAAGCCCGCTCCGACGGGGAGGAGAACAGCGAAGTCGTCTGGATGGATCCCGTGGAGGCCATGAAGCGGGAGGATGTGCCGGAGCTGACCAAGATCATGATCGGGAAAGCCTTCCAGCCCGGCGCATGGGTACAGACCCCTTTCCGCAGCAGCCGTGCCGGAAGCACCCTGTATTGCGCGGAATAAGGGATCCCGAACCGCATATGGAAACCCTTCTTTGCTGCCGTTTCCCACAGCAGCAAAGAGGGGTTTTTTGATTCTGTTATCTTGATACATGCTTTCCGGTGCCCCCCTTGCGCCCGCAAAGCGGGCGCAAACCGCAGGATTCTTAAGGAACGCAGTTCCTTGAGCGGGGTGCAGGGGCAGCGCCCCTGCCGTCTCGCCCATTCACTCCTGCCGCACCTCTTCCCCGCGCTCCCGGCGCAACGTCCACCACAGGAAGGCTGCAAAGAGCAGGATCTGCACAAAAGTGGAGGCGGGGGTGGCGAGGGAAATGCGGAAAAGAGACGGGGGCTGAGTGCGGCTCATGAGCCAGGAAACAGGGATGCGCACGCCGAAGGCGCCGATCAGCCCCTGAAGCATCACAAAGGTGGTGTTGCCGCAGCCGTTGAAATAACCGATAAAACAGAACAGGAAGCTGGTCAGCAGCACATCGATGGCGTAGCCCTTCAGGTAATCGGCGGCAGCCAGATTCACATCGGGGTCACGGGAGAAGATAGAAGCCAGCATTTCGCCGTGGAAGAAGGAAAAATACGAAATGACCACGCCGATGGAAAGGGAAACCAGAATGCCGCAGAGCAAAGCACGGCGGGCGCGTTTGGGCTGCTTGGCGCCCATATTCTGGGCAACGAATGCGCTCAATGCGCCGGAGAAGGCCGAGGGCACCAGCATAATAAAGGCGCACAGCTTTTCGGCAACGCCCATACCGGCAGAGGCGGTAACCCCCAGCGAATTGATGATGACCAGCAGCACAAGGAAGGAAAGGCTTACCAGCAGGTCCTGCAAAGCGATGGGCGCACCCACACGGACGGTCTGAAGAATGTGCTGCCTGCAGGGCTTCAGGCTCCGGCGGGAGAAAGGAAAGGGCAAGCCCCGTTTGCGCAGGATGAGCAGGCACAGCCCAACGCTGATGCCCTGCGCCAGCACGGTGGCAAGCGCAGCGCCCGCCGCCGCCATGCCGAAGACAGCCACAAAGAGCAGATCGCCAAGGATGTTGACCACACAGGCAATGGCGACTGCCAGCAGCGGGGTCTTGGAATCGCCCACGCCCCGGAACACGCTGCCCAGTACGTTGTAGGCGGTAATGAACAGGATACCGCCGCCGCAGACCGCCACATACTGCACTGTCTGCCCAAAGGCTTCCCCGGGAGCATTCATCAGGCGGGAAAGAGGGGCAGCCAGCAGCGCCACCAGCAGGGTAAGGATCGCGCCCAACCCGCCGAAGAGCCACAGGGAGCTGCCGATGATCTCCCCGGCCTTTTCCTCCCGGCCTTCGCCGATGCTGCGCCCCACCAGCACGGTAACACCCATTGCCAGACCGATGAGCACAGTGGTAAGGGTATGCATCAGCTGGCTGCCGGTGGAGACCGCCGAAACGGCAGCCGGGTCGGCAAACTGCCCCACCACCAGCAGGTCTGCCGCGCCGTACATCGCCTGCAGGATCATTGCGCCCAGAATGGGCAGCGCAAAGCGCAGCAGTGTGGAAAGAATGGGGCCTTCGGTAAAGGATGCAGGTTTCTTCATAGATCGTCCTCCCTGACAAAAAAACGGATAAGACAACGGGTCTCTCACCCGTCATCTTATCCGGCAGTATCTTCTGAATGAGTCTTGCCCTCCGATGAACGAACCTATTGTAACAGACTGCACGGCGTTGCGTCAAGCGCAGCGGCATACCGCGGTGCAGAAATATAAATACCGGTCATTATTTATTCTTACCCGCTTGTCTGTTGGCAACGGCGATGCTATAATACCCAAAACACCCAAGAAACGAGGACGTTTGGTATGAACATACAGGTAAACCAACTGGGCTATACCCCTGCCATGCGTAAAGTGGCCATTATGCGCGGTGCGCTGAACAGCGAGCTGCTGGTAAAGAACGCTGCGGGTGAAACCGTGCTGACCGTTCCTGTAAGCACAGAGCGCACCCAGCTTTGGGGCGATGATGTGGTAACGGCAGATTTCAGTGCGCTTACCCGTCCCGGCACCTATACGCTGGAGTGCGGCAGCGAAAGCTCCTACCCCTTTGTAATCGCCGAGAAGCCCTACACCGCCTGCCTGACCGCTCTGGTGGATATGCTCTACTACCAGCGCTGCGGCGACGATCTGAAGCCCGAAGCGGGTTGTTTTGCCCACCCTGCCTGCCACACCGGCCTCGCCCGGGTCTACGGCACCGACGAATTTGTGGAAGCCAACGGCGGCTGGCACGATGCGGGCGACTACGGACGGTACATCGTACCGGCGGCAAAGACGGTGGCGGATATGCTGCTGGCTTATGAATGGAACAAGGATGCCTTTGTGCCCGGGCTGACCGATCTGATAAACGAAGCCCGCTGGGAGCTGCAATGGATGCTGAAGCTGCAGCGCGCCGACGGCGGCGTGTACCACAAGGTAAGCTGCGCCGGCTTCTGCGGCATGATCATGCCCCACGAAGAAAAGGAAGAGCTGATCCTGAGCCCGGTATCCACCACCGCCACGGGCGATTTTGCCGCCTGTATGGCCATGGCTGCCAGAACCTATGCCGACATCGACAGCGCCTTTGCCGCACAGATGAAGGAAGCTGCCATCCGGGCATGGGATTTTCTTGAAAACAGCGAACCCATCCTGTTCCGCAACCCGGAGGGGATCCGCACGGGCGGCTACGGCGACCGGAGCGATGCGGACGAGCGGCTCTGGGCTGCCATTGAGCTGGCGCGTACCTGCGGCGAGCCCTATCTGACCGCAGCGGAAGTGAAGCTGGCTGCCATGGATCGCCACGCCGCACCGCTGGGCTGGGGCGATATGCGCGGCTACTGCGCCATCGAAGGTCTTGCGCTGCCCGGCGAGGCGGGGCAGCGGTGCCGCCGCTGGGTGCTGCGGGAGGCGGAGAATCTGCTGAAGCGGCTGAACCTGTACGGCATTTCCATGACAGAGCACCTGCACTGGGGCAGCAACATGGATGTTGCCAACCAGGGCATGATGCTGATGCAGGCCTTCCGGCTGACCGGTGAGGTCAAGTACCGCATCGCTGCCGAGAAGCAGCTGCATTATCTGCTGGGCGTGAATCCCCTCAGCTATTGCTATGTTTCCGGCTTCGGCTCCCAGCCCATGTGCCGCCCCCATCACCGCCCCAGCGTGGCGCAGGGGGTATGCCAGCCCGGCATGCTCTCCGGCGGCCCCTGCAGCGGGCTGGCGGATGCCGTCGCCAAGGAGCATCTGCAGGGGCAGCCTGCGGGCAAATGCTTTGTGGACGACCACGGCAGCTATTCCACCAACGAGATCTGCATCTATTGGAATTCTCCCCTGATCGCGCTGGTGGCTGCGCTGGACAAGTAAAAGCAGCGGCATGCTGCCGCCCCCTCTGCACAGACGTGCCGGGGGGCTTTCTTGTACCCAGACTGTATCTTTTTTCCACGGGGGATGATTTGCCGCCCACGCTGCGTTATCATATTATCAACCAATTTTTCGGAGGCGATGCTTTTGAAACGTTTGCTTGCTTTGCTGATGCTGCCGGTCTGCGGCATTATGTTCCTTTTTCCTGCCTGCGCGCTGGAGTACGGCAACGAGATCGCTCTGGTGGATGCCCTGACCTCGGATCGGGTGCATCTGCGGGCTGCTCCCTCCACGGACGCAGCTTCTCTGGGGCTGTATTACAGCGGCACGGAGACGGTGCTGCTGGGGCTGGATGCCGAATGGGCGCACATCCGCATCGGCACGGAGGAAGGGTACATGATGCGCCGTTATCTGCGCATTGATGCGGATCCGCGAACCGCTACAGACCGCCGTCCCTGGGGCGAGGTAAGCCCGTCGGCGGGCGCGCCCCTGCGCTATACCGCCGATCTGACCAGTCCTGCCGCGGGTACGGCTGCGTATGGGACGGCGCTGATGATTCTGGGCGAGACTGCCGGGCATGCCTACTATGTGCAGGCCGGGGAGGATCGTTACTACCTCCGCGCCGATCAGGTGCGGATCACGGACAGGGTCGCCGCGCCGGATGCCCTTGCGCCGCTGGAGATCCGCCGGGTGCTGGAGGATACGCTGCCCTTTGTGAACACTGCAGACGGACGTCCCACCCTGATCAGCGGGTACAGCGCGGGGCTGACGGATGTACCCTGCCTGACGGGGCGTTTTGCCCTTGCCGATCTGGATCGGGACGGCGGGTTGGAAGCTGCGCTGGAATTCTGGACGGAAGACTATCTCTGCAGCTACCTGCTGCTGGATGCGGAGGACGGTCAGGTATACGGCTACGAAAGCAGCTACCGGGGGCTGACCGGGCTGAAGCAGGACGGCAGTGCGGGCTGGTCCAACGGGGCAGCGAACAACGGCTTTGGCTGGAGCAGCCTTTGGACGGAAGACCGGACCGACAACGGCAACATCGCCTGGTGCGATGACGACGGCAACGGGATCGTCTACTTCGTAAACGGGAAGGAAGCGACGGAAAAGGAGTATATCGACGCGGTGGACCGCCAGTTTGAAAAACCCGGCGCTGTCTGGTATGCGCTGACCGAGGATAACCTGAACATGCTGTTTGAAAAATAAATGTTTCCGTACGGCTCATGCCGTGCGGGGAACGGGCTGCGGCGGGCAAACCCTGCCGCAGCTTTTTTACCCCCGCTTGTCAATCCTGCGGGGATGGGGTAAGATGATGGAAAAGAATGTTTGATCGGGAGGCGTTACCATGCTGGTGATCAATGCAACGGTATATCCGGAGGGCAGTTTTGTTGCGCCCCTGTGCGTACGCATGGACGGCGGCAGGGTGCAGCAGGTCTCCCCCACCCTTTCGCCCCTGCCCGGAGAAGAAGTACTGGATCTGGCAGGCGACTATCTGCTGCCGGGGTTTGTGGATGTGCACATCCACGGGTACAGGGGCTGCGATACCATGCAGGGAGAAGCCGCCATCCGCGCCATGAGCCGGGCATTGTACAGGGAGGGGGTTGCCGCTTTTCTGCCCACCACCATGAGCGCATCCCCGGAGGAAACGCTGCATGCCATAGCCGGTGTGCGGGCGGTGATGGCTTCGCCGGAGCCTGTGGGCGCACAGGTGCTGGGCGTACACATGGAAGCCCCATTCCTGAGCCCTCTGCGGGCAGGCGCACAGCGGAAGGAGCATTTCTGCGCCCCAGACATGGAGACCCTGCGGTCGCTGACCGGGGGCAGTCTTCAGGGGATCCGGCTGCTGACCCTTGCGCCCGAGCTGGAGGGTTCCGAATTCTTGATCCCTGCTGCCTGCGAGGCCGGCATCACTGTATCGCTGGGGCATACCTGCGCCACCGCCGAAGAGACCCATCTGGCGGCGGATCGGGGCGCGACCCATGTGACCCACACCTTCAACGCCCAGACCCCGCTGAACCACCGTGAACCGGGCGTACCCGGCGCAGCTTTGACCGACGACCGGCTCTATTGCGAGGTGATCGCCGACGGGATCCACCTGCACGGAGATGCGGTGCGGCTGCTGGTGCGCGCCAAAGGTGCGGACAGGGCCGTTGCCGTGACCGATGCCATGGAGGCCGCCGGAATGCCGGAGGGCAGCTACCGTCTCGGGGGCAGCCGGGTGCTGGTAAAGGATGGGCAGGCCCGTCTGGAGGACGGCACGCTGGCAGGCTCGGTGCTCACCATGGGGCAGGCGTTGGAAAACCTGATCCACCGTTTCGGCATCCTGCCGGAGGATGCGGTGCGCATGTGCACCCTGACCCCTGCCCGTTCCATCGGCGAGAGGCTGGCGGGGCGCATCTGTCCCGGCGCGCCTGTGCCCCTGACCCGCTGGACAAAGGACTGGCGCATGATGGGCATCGTGGACCAGGCTTTCCCCGCTTGCAACAGGGCGGCAAATCGCCTATAATGGACGGGATCGCGCCTTGCCGGGCGCGGTCTGCGGCTGCTTGACAGAACGCGCCGCAGGGTCTGCCGGACGATGGCAGACATGAAAACCGCCCCGCCGGGGGCACAGAGGTGCAGACATGAAACGTGATTCTTCCTCCCGCCGGGGTATGATCGGCGTGATCTTTGCCCTGGCATGGCCCACCATGCTGGAGCAGCTGATGCAGACAGCCGTCCAGTACGTGGATACCGCCATGGTAGGTTCGCTGGGCACCACCGCCACCGCTGCCGTGGGCGCCACCACCACCGTCAACTGGTTGATCGGCAGCACCGTATCCGCACTGGGCGTGGGCTTTCTGAGCATGATCGCCAAGGCCTACGGCGCAAACGACAAGCAGACGGCAGCCCGTGCCACCGGGCAGGCCACCCTTGCGGTGCTGGTATCCGGGCTGTTTTTTACCGCCCTTGCCCTCGGACTGAGCGGGCAGGTGCCGGTATGGATGCAGGTGGATGAGAACATACAGCAGCTGGCTGCCACCTATTTCTTTATCCTCTACACCCCCATGCTGCCCCGCGCCGCCAGCATCATTTTCGGCACGGCGCTGCGGGCGGCGGGCGATACCAAGACCCCCATGCGGGTGGGGGTATGGGTGAACATCATCAATGTTTCCCTCAACTTCCTGCTCATCTACCCCACCCGGGATCTGTCGCTGCTGGGCGTTACCTTCCGCATGCCCGGCGCGGGCATGGGTGTGATCGGCGCAGCCGTTGCCAGCGCTGTCGCCTTTGCGGTGGGCGGCATCTGCATGACCGTTGCGCTGTGGCGGCACCCGGTCATCTCCCCCAAGGGGCAGCGGCTCAAGCCCGATATGGAGGTGCTGCGTCCCTGCCTGAAGGTGGCCTTGCCCAACATGCTGCAGCGTTTCGGCACCTCGCTGGGGTACGTTGCCTTTGCCGCCATGATCAACTCGCTGGGCGAGATCTCCACGGCGGCGCACACCATCGCCAATACGGTGGAATCGGCCTTCTATGTGCCGGGCTACGGCATGCAGACTGCAGCCGCCACCCTGGCGGGCAATGCCTACGGCGCGCGGGACAAGCAGCGGATGAAAGATCTGGCCCGCACCATTCTGCCCATCGAGATCGCCTTGATGATCCTCTCCGGCGGGCTGTTGTTCCTCTTTGCCCCCAATATGATGGGGCTGTTCTCCACCAGCGCGGAGGTGATCCTGCTGGGCTCCACGGTGCTGCGCATGGTGGCGGTATCGGAGCCGTTCTACGGGGTATCCATCATTATCGAGGGCATGCTGCAGGGCGTGGGGCGCACGGTGACCCCCTTTGTCTATAACATTATCGGCATGTGGGGCGTGCGCATTGTGGGCACCTTTGTCTGCACCCAGCTGCTGGGCATGTCGCTGGTGGCTGCCTGGGCGTGCATGATCGCCCATAACCTGCTGCTGTTTGTGCTGTTTACCATCCACTATCTGCGGGGCAACTGGAACCCGCTGAACAAGCCTGCGGAGATGCATGTCGAATAGGAAAGGAAACACCGCTTCCCTTTTCATGGGAAGCGGTGCCAGCTCGTCAAAAAACACGCCTGCGGCGGCTTTTTTGACGACTATTGCACCGTTTGCCTAGGAGCCTACGGCTCCCCGGGCGGCAAACGGCGATAGGAACCCCTTGCTACGCAAGGGTTCCGAAACCACCGTACACGCCGCTGGTTTCGGAATGACAATCGGAGGGCTGCGGCCCTCCGATACCTCTGAGACTTCTTTGACAGTCTAACACCGCTTCCCTTAATGGGAAGCGGTGTTTTGGTTTACCTGTCGTTCCACAGGTGCAGGCGTTCCAACGCCTTGACCAGCGGGATGCCCAAAGCGTAGCATACCACTGCCTGCCCGAGGCTGACGGTGAGCACATTCAGCCACAAAAGATCGATGCCGTATGCATAGGTGAGTACCAGACCGATGATGATGCCGTTGCACAGCACCGGCGGCAGTGCAGCCAGCCACACGTTCCTGCGCAGCCTGCGGGTAAGCAGACCCGCCAGCAGCGTTGCCAGCGTGCCGAAAATAACGTCGTAGGGGTTTGCCCCCGCCAGCAGGTTGCTGAGCAGGCAACCAATGGTAAGCCCTGCCGTGGCTTCGGGAAACAGCACCGGCAGCAAAGTAAGGGCTTCGGAGATCCGGAACTGCACCTGCTGGAAGCTGATGGGCTGAAAAACCAATGTAAGCGCAGTATAGAGGGCTGCGATCACTGCGCCCATGCACAGAGCGCGAACCCGGGACCTGATTTGCATGGAAAGCTCCTTTCCCACAGGTGGTAATGGATGGACGGTCTATTATAGCATGGTTTTTTCCCTTCGCCAAGAGTGCATGGTATGACGTTATCGGCGGCGCACTGTTCTTGCAGGCGTTGGCAGAAAGGGGCAGAATAAGGATATGGATGAATCTGGCAGAACAAATCGTTGTATCGGTATCACCCCAATGACCAAGGAGGCTTTTCGTATGTCCAGAACCCTTTCGGCGTTACTTTGTATTCTGCTTTTGCTGGCTGGCCTGTTTTCCTGCGCCCTTGCCGAAGAGAACGATGCTTTATTCCCCGCCAAGGAAGGCTGGCTGTACGGCTACATCCATTCGGACGGCACATGGGCCATCTCCCCTGCCTTTACACGGGCTTATCCTTTTCAGGAAAGCGGGCTTGCACCTGTGCGCACCCGGATCGCCGATCTTTTCAGCAACGATGAGCCTTTCCGCATGATCAACCGGCAGGGCGAAACCGCCGTGCTGCTGGAGGACTGGCGGCTGGAAATGGAGTATCTGGGCGTGAACGCCAACAGACAAACGCCCATTATCGCCGGGAATGCCAACCTGCTGGTGCACCGGGAAAACCACCGCCGCCATGCAATCTACCTGTCCCATACCGGGGAGCTGTTGGAGCTGACCCCGGCCTTTCTGGGCTATGAACCGCCGTATACCTCCCAATCCCTTGCCCGTTTGCCGGGAGAGGAGGATGACCGACCCTTTGTGCTTGATATCCGCCAATGGGGCGACCGTCTGGTGGTCAACATCTGGGTGGAAGAAAAGCAACTGGATCGCAAGCAGATCGACAGTGAGTCCCGCAGGCTGTATATCCTGCTGGATGCAGACGGCAAGAAGATCCACGAAGGTGTTTTTGAATCACCTGATTTGGTCGATTACACGCCGGTTCCCATTACCGCGCCCTATTTGCCGATCGTGCAGGGCGAAAGCATTGCTTTTATCGACCGCGACGGTCAGATCGTGGCAGAAGGATTACCTCTGAACGCCCGGCTGACCGATGAGGGAGATGCCCTAGATATCGAATACCACAAGCTGTACCAGCTGATTGAAACCGGTGAGCAGCTTACGTATCCCGAATATGCCGCGTACCGCGCCGGAAAGAATCCCAGCGGGTATGCGGTATATGAAAACGGTTATGTGGATGCGCAGGGGAAACCCGCAGACTTTGCCGCACTTGCCGGGGAAGATCCGGAAGAGGTCTCCGAGTTTTCAGCAGAAGGGGTGGCATGGGTTCAGCGTTGGGATGACGGAAGCCACTTTCTGATGGATACCGATGGGAACAACCTGACCGGCGAAGCCCTGTGGAATTTGACCATTGACGATGATTACTCCACGGAAATCCACCCGCAGGATGCGTTTTTCGCCCAGCCATGGGAACCTGCCAGCTTGGATTTTGAAGGCATGAACTATCTGAACCCTCAGGGTAAGACCCTCTTCCCCGGAGCGCCCCTGTATGAAGCTGATCCATTCTGCAACGGGCTTGCCCGGGCGGTGATTCTGGCAGAATCCTGCAAGCCGCTGGAGATCTATCTTGACACCACCGGCAAGGTGGTTTGGGCAGAGGACGGGCGTAGGCAGGATGTTCAGCAATGGCTGGACAGCGGTACCGTGTTTTCACCCGACAATTTGACCTTGGAGGAAGCAAAACACCTGATTGTCGGCGAGTGGGAGCTGTTTGAATCCTGCAACGAAAGTTGGCCCATCCAATTGTTGGAAAATGGACAAATGTGGCAGGAAAACATTCGCTGGGATCTGGAGGCGGCCGACCCTTCTATCGAAGAATGCGAATTTGTGTTGGTAATATATAAAGATGATGAGACCGTCAGACGGTATGGGATCCACTTTTATTCTGCCGATTCTTTTTGGCGTGACTACGAAGAAGGTTACAAACGGGTACCGCCGGGATACTGCGACATGAAGGAGGCAGCCTACGCCGACGATCCGCAGGAGCAAGCGCTTCCGCAAGGTACCATCCATTTCGGAGACACGTCAGGATCCCCCATCTACGAGGGAACACAACCACCGAGACAAATGGAAATGGGCGTAATGAATTATCGCCTTTCCGCGTACCGGGACAACGGCGGGCTTTCATCATCCTACAACGGAGACGAGCCGCCCCGACTGACCGGGCTGAGCCTTCTCTGGGAGCAGCCCATTGGCCCCGCCGCTATTGGCGACGACCCGTTCTGGCAGCCGCTGATCGTCAAATGGTTCAAGAATGTCCGGGACATCAGCACCATTTCGGAAGAACTGAAAGCCACCGCGGCGCTGAAAGAAGTCATTGCCATAGGCACCGATGGGCGGATCCATCTGTTTGATCTCTATACCGGGCAGCGCACACGAGACCCGCTGGAGGGCGGCAGCTATGCCGGAACCCCTGCTCTGCACGAGACCCTGCCCATTCTGGCTGCACCGGGCGATACAGGGATCACCTTTCTGCAAATGACGGACGGCAGCGTGATTGACCATCTGGAAAGCACCCACCATGCCCCCAAAATGGTGCTGTGGCAGCGGGACAAGCTGCTGCTGCAGACCTGTAATGCGGTCACCTATACCCCGGCAATAGGCTCGTATACCAACAACGGTCGGGACATATCCTTTGAGGTGGAGGGCATCAGACCATGGAAGGATTTGCTTTATCCCGAGAGCCCCGTCAGCGGAAACCAGCAAATGCTTTATTACGGAAACCGGAAAGGCATCAGCGCATATTCCCTCTACACGGGCAGCGTGACCGGTCAATGGACAGGGGTCGGGACGGTGGTTTCCTGTATTGGGGTTAAAGAAATCGCCAGTGATGACAGCCGCCTGCTGTATTTTGGAAACGCTACGCTGGGCGGTGGTCTGCCGAGCCCCTGCAAGCTGGTCTGTCTGGATGCAGACCTGATGGAGGAACAGTGGTCGGTAACGCTTTCTGCCAATGACTGGGACGAACTGCCAAACGGCTGCATCGCTTCGCCGGTGGTCGGAGAAAAAGCCTTGGAAGGCATGGTGTACTTTACCCTTACCGGTATGATCCCCAAAGAGCGGAAAAACGGCGAGACGGTCTCCGTCCTGATCGCCCTTGATGCAGATACCGGAGAGATCCTGTGGCAGAAGTCCCTTAGCGGGCGTACGGTATCGTCGCCGGTTGCAGCTTACGGGGATGACGGAAAAGGCTATCTCTATCAAGCCGATGGAGAAGGCACCCTGTACATGGTGGACGGGCTTACCGGCGAAACCGTGGATTCCCTTTCGCTGGGCGGCAGCGTTACCTCTGCCCCCGCCCTGTACCGCCAGCATCTGGTGGTACGGGTGACCAAGGGCGGGCAGGAGGTTCTGTGCGGCGTTGGATTGGGGGAATGATTTTGTTTGGATAAGAAGAAGCGGAATGCCATCGTGGGGATGGCATTCCGCTTCAGACTGTCAAAAAAGCCGCCGGAGGCGAGTTTTTTGACGAGTTGGAGCAACGCCCGCACAGACGGGCGTTGCTTTTGGTTTGTTCAGATGATCACTTTACAGAAGCCAGCGCGGCATCAGCCTTGGCGATCCACTCGGTGCGGTCGCCCAGTTCGATGGCTTCCAGGGTCTGCATGGTCTCGGCAGCCTGCGCTTCATCCAGCGTGCCGTCCTTGGCAGCCTTCACAGCAGCAAAGGCAGCCTTGGCGGCATCCACCTGACGCATGCCCTTGGCAAAGCCGCTGCGCATGGAAGCTTCGATGCCGAACAGCTTGTCGAAATACTGCTCGTTGTTGGAGAACTGTCCCAGAGAGCTTACGCCCAGACGGAAGTTGCTCATACCCTTGGTGTTCCTGAAGCCAAAGCGCATGAAGTGCCGTACTTCTTCCTTGCCTTCGCTGTTGGTCTTCTTCTCTTCTTCGTGCGTGTAGGAAACCAGATCGGCCAGGCGATAGACGCAGGCGAAGGTGGTCTTGCCGAAGAACATGAACTTGTAGCGGTTTTCCACAAAGGCGATCAGACCGGTGGAGGGGGAAACGTACACGATCAGGCCGCTCAGGCCGGTCACCTGACGGAGCTTTTCTTCCTTCACCTTGGTTTTCTTCAGGGGAACAAAGATCTGGTTCCATACCTTGGTGCCGAACTCGATCTGTTCGATGTGGTCGGTCACGTCGGTCAGGGTGGCGGCTACACGGTCGAAGACCTTGAAGCACTTCTTGCTGCATACCTTGCGGCAGATGTAGTTGCCGTCCGCCAGTTTTTGGGCGCTCATCAAGCCGACCTCAGCGCCGCAGATTGCACAATTGTGTTTTGCCATAAGATGATACCTCCATGTATTCTTGTCTTTCTTTTCGCACAAAGAAAGCGGGGTTCGTTGGTGGGGCTCAGAACTCTCTCAGATACAATGAGCCGTCCTCGCCGCTCATTTCAATAAAAGCGAAATGGTACATGCCGTTCGGGTCTTCATAGCCCACAGCAAGGTTGGGCGTCATGCCGATCATGACGGCTGCAGCGGTGATGGCATGCCCCGGGGCAAGCTCATACTGCATATCCTCCAAAGTAAACTCGAATTCCGCTTCGCCGGTATCCTCGTCCCAGACCATCAGCTCAATGCTATAGAGGTGGATCTTGCCCAGCGTTTCCTCCGAGTGCAGCACGTAATTCAGCCGGGGATAGTCCGGCTCCGGATAGTAGGTCAGGTCGTAGGTGAGGGTTGTGCTGTCGTATTGCGAAAGGGGGAAGCTCTCTGCGTAGTCGATCTGAAGCGCCGGGGCAGGGCCTTCGTATGCATCGCTGTACAGATTGGTCAGCATAACAAACTTGTGGGGATAGTGGAGCATCTCGTTATAGACTTCTGCGCGCTCCGATCGGATGAAGCCGCAGCGGTCGCCCCATTCTACATAGACCCTGCCGTTATCCATCATTTGGCAGTTTCGCACAACAGTATTGGGCCAGATGGTGTCAATGGGCTCGGTGCTGTCGATGGTGGGGTAGAAGGGCGCGCCCTCCGGGGTCGTGGTGACCATCATGGCGTTGAAGGTAAGCGCGCCGTCGCTGGGTTCCAGATACTGAGCCATGATGTACCCGGCATAGCCGTCAAACTCGCAGTAGACCCATTGGTCGCTATCATACCGGCAATTGCTGACGATGGAACCCAGCGAGACCTTTACCAGCCTCGGAGAAGAGGCGCTGGGCTGCTCCCGGAGGGAGACCCATTCGTTACAGTTGACCACCTGCATGTTGCCGATGAAGTCGTTCTCCTCGGCGAAGGCAGAAATACAACCGCACAGCAGCCCAGCCGCAAGGAAAAGGGACAGAATACCCGAAAGAATCTTTTTCATGATGCCTGCTCCTGCTTCTCGATCTTTTTCCGGTTGGTTTTGGTGTAAAGGTACAGCTCCTGCTTCAGGATCAGCGTACCGATCAATGCCCATTACGCCGGTAAAAGCGCACGTGCACAGCGGGAAAGCCTTTCCCCGTGTCGGTGGGTACATCGCAAGTCAGCCTGCCGGTTGCTCCGGTGAACGGTGAGGCGCGGGGCATTTGCAGGTAACCGCGCTTATCCTTACGCTTTCTCCGTAGCGCGATCGCTGCCGGTCTTTGCCTTGGGCTTGCGCAGACCCAGAACGGCCAGCACAGCGCCGATGAGCATAAAGACGACAGATCCGCCCATGATGCCGCCCTGATTGGCAGACAGAACCTGTTCCTTGCTGAGCACGCCATCTTTCAAGATGGGCCCCAGTGTATCGTCTGCCACAAGGAGATTGCCCTGCTGGATGCCGGCGATGGTCATTTCCTGCTCACCGGCTCCGGTATAAACCTTGTAAGCGTAAGCCTTTGCGCCCTCTCGCTCCAAAGCGATCTCTTTGTTCATCTCGCGGGTAAGATGGGGGATATCCAGCTTTCCGCTGTATTCAAAAGTGTCGTAGTAGTATTTGCCGCCGACGATCACCCACCAGCGTTCCGTCGGAGCACCCTCCTTGGTTTTTCCGCGGCCCAGCACATAGTCGTTGGCACTGAGTTCCTCCATATTGAAGTCCTCATATTCGCTGTCGGCCGGAAGACCGACGAGCGTCTTTTCATCCAAGGCAAATTCGCCGACCGAGGCCTTGCCCATGATGCTCTTCTGACCCCTGGCCACCCAACCATACTTGTATTCCAGTTGCTCGCCGGAAGTCTGCTTGTATTCTTCGGCATAACGATAAGCCTTGATGGTGTCCAGTGTCAACCCCAATTCCTCGTCGAAGGCAGGGGCTGTCATTTCGGGCCTGCCGTGGATGATCACCAGCTTGCCCTCGTTTTCCGGCAGGACGACAGGCTCATTCAGATAAACGGCAGCTTCCAGCATGGCTTTCTGCCCGGGGATGTCCATCAGGCCTTTAACGCCCAAAGCGATCAGGGCAACGCCCAGCACGATGAGAATGATCTTGCCGATTTTCATGTCTCACATCTCCGTTTGCACCCGTGTGCGGTCTTGTTTTGAAATCGTCTGCCGGAGCGAACGCCGGCAGACGATTGCCGCTTTACTCAGCCACCAGATTCAGCATCAGGCCGTTCATATCCAGATCGAGGCCGGCTTCGGTGGGGTACACGTAATAGGTGGCAACGCCCATGTAGTCGATCTCCAGTGCGCCCTCGCCCTGTGCCCATTTGAGCTGAACAGGGTAGCCGCCTACGATCAGTTCGCAGGTCTGGTCGGCGTTCAGCGTGAGGGCATACTCTGCGCCCAGCATGGCAGCATCCATGCTGAAGCCTTCTACGGTGTAGGTCTTGGCAACATACTTCTTGCCGGTGTAGGCAGCGGGATCGAAGCTGCCTGCGGCATCGTTGCCCCCGGGAGCAGCAGGAGCGGCAGCGCCGCCTTCGCTCTTTACGAAGGTCATACCGGCGCTGGGCATCACCAGCTGACCGGCATCGTCGATGTAAAGCTCATCGCCCATGACGTTGGCCTTGCCATCCACCACCGTCCACACGCCGGGTTCGGCTTCGCCCATCATTTCCATGGCGCAGGTGCCGTCCTGATTCAGGATCAGGTTCATGGCCATGCCGCCCAGATCCATGGTCCAGGTGCCGAAGTAGGGTTCGCCCTCGGGGCCGATGGGCTGGGCGGTGGGCATCTCGTCGTCGCCGCCGTCCTCCGCATCTTCGCGGCAGAGGATCATCCAGCCGTTGCCGATGTTCAGGGTGGTTTCGTTTTCGATCACCATAGCCGTGTCGAACCAGTTGCCGCTGGTGAACATAGCGCCATCTTCCGTGGTCTTCCAGTTCATGTCATACACTCTGCCATCGGTAAAGTTCATCACAGCGGTAAAGTCTTCGTTGAAGGTGAGCACGCCGCGGCCGCTTTCCTCCACCCAATCGCCGAGGAAGGCGGCAGAGCTGTCGCCTGCAGGCACGGCGAAGCCGCCGGGGCCTACGTAGATCTCAGGAACAGCGCCTACACGGGTCAGCTTCTGCTGTACGGAATAGTTGATGATCAGGTAGCCATCCACGAACTCAATGGTGGAATCTTTCCAGGTACCCAGCGTAACGGTGGGGATGTCATTGACGATCTCCCACTGCATGTGGTTGGTGTAACCATCTTCCTTGTAGATGAGCTTCAGCTTACCGTCTTCGGTGATCTCCACGGTCCTGTCGCTGGTTTCCCAGGTGCCCAGAATGGTGCCGGTCTCAACAAAGGGTGCCATGATGACAGTGGTCTCTGCATCCATCTTGACGGAGATGTTGCCGTTGCCGTCAAAGGAGATCTCCACCAGCTCTGTGGGGGTCTCGCCCAGATAAGCCACGTAAGAATCGCTGTACCAGCGCAGTTCGCAGGGCTCTTCCTCGCCTTCAACGTACTGGGCGGTGCCATCGTCGTTCAGCACGATGGTCATGGGCCCGATCAGCTCGGCAGGGATCTCCTCTTCGCCGCTGATGTAGGTGACAGCCTTCCAAGTGCCGATGAAGTACTTGGCATCTTCGGCATTGAACTCGGGCCATACCACGTCTGTGTATTCTTCTCCTTCCTGCTCGCAACGCACGGAGACGGTCATCAGATCCACCACCAAACGACCGGTATCGTCCTTATAGGCGTAAGCAAAGATTTCGTCAGCTTTGGGAACTTTGTCAACAGTACGGGCGAGGAACACATTGCCCTCCTCTATGTACCAGCCCACAACTTCCTTCTTGCCGCCATCCAGATAGAGGTCGCCAAGACCGTTCAAATACAGGCAAAGCTTGAGTTCGGGATAATCGGCGGTCGGGTCGCCCATGACGTCCATACCGGATACACCAAACCAGTCGCCAATATAGTCCCATGCAGCACTGCTGTCCAGTTCGGGGAATCCTTCTGCTGCTGCCACAGCGGGGAGACAGTTGAGCAGCATCATGGCTGCCAGCAGGAAACTCAGAAACTTCTTCATTACGATCGATCCTTTCATGTTTTGATCTGTTTGATCCTTATTTTGGTGATGGTTTTGACCATCTTACGGTGCACAGGTGCATTACCAGTCGCGCATGTCTTCCGGCAGCAACTGGATGAAATGTGCATCGATAGCGCCGGAGGCATCGCCGTATCCACTGGGAAATTCTCCGTATCCGCTGGCGTGGACAGCAGTACCGTCAGCGTAAGAAAAGCTCACATCGAAGTGGGTTCCGTCCAGCAATGTGGAATCGGATCCGCTGAAGCCGTCCCAAGCCAGCATACCGTATTGGGAGATGAAACCGTTCAGCGTATCCACCCATGCTTCATCCACCGGCACGGGGTAGGGTTCCTCTTCGTTGGCCATCAGGAAATACACTGTGTTTTTTCCTTCTTCCGAGCGGTATTCGTAGCCCTGCACCCGTTTGAAGTAAGAGTTGCTTTCCGAGAAAGAAAACTCCGTTAATGCGGCATCGGGAACGCCGTGTCCGGCAGGCTCCTTACCGTTGAGCACAGGTTTTTGGCATCCGCACAGCAGGAATGCCGCACCCAACAGGAGACACAGCAGGATCGCACGCCTGTTCATGGCTTCCTCCTTTCGACCACGTTATGGTCTTGCGTATTCATTTGGCTCCACAGATACCTCTTCATCATTATTGTACCAATCGGGGCGTTTTTTCGGAACTACACGAAAGTACTGTTTTCCCGTCGGGTGGGAAAAAGATACTTTTGTATAGTGGTCAAGTATATGAGAAATTGCTATAATCAAAATGATAAGACACATGAATAACTGCCGATATTGTATATAAGGAAGAAAACCTATGCCGCTGTCCAAAAAACGTTCCATCACTTATCTGTTGCTGATCGCAGCCGCATTGCTGTTTGCTTATTCGCTGCGGTTTGTGTTTCACCCCATGACAGAAAACGCCCTTTCGGCCATCGCTATGATGACCCTGCGCTGGGCTATTCAGGTAACGCTGACGCTGCTCTGGTGTATATCCATCCGGCGGCGCATCCTGAACACCGCCATTCAGAAGATGCTGCTGAGCGTCGGTGGGCTGTTGCTTTTCTGGCAGGTCGCCCGCATTATCAAATATGACTATGTCATCGTCACCGGACCAATTGGCCGCTATTGCTGGTACAGCTACTATTTTCCCATGGTGCTGGTGCCGCTGATCGGCGTGTTTGTGGTAGATCATATCGGTAAGCCCGAGGGATATCATTCGCCCCGGTGGATGAAGTATCTGTTCATTCCGGCGCTGTTCATGCTGGGCACGGTGTTCACCAACGATCTGCACCAACTGGTATTCACCTTCCCAAACGGTTTCGAAGCCTATAACAGTGACTATGGCTACGGCTTTATGTACATCCCGGTGATGGCGTGGTTTTTCGTGCTGGCGCTGTTCTTTGTGATCGGGTTGATGGTCAAAAGCCGTGTGCCCGGCAGCAAGCGTTTTCAGACCATGCCGCTGTTCATCGCTGTCTTCGGCATCGGCTTCTGGACTATCTACAGCCTGGGCTACATTGAGTGCGACCTGACCGCCATTGACAGCCTAATCATTATCATGCTGCTGGAGGGGGCCATCCAGAGCGGACTGATCCCCTCCAATATGAATTATCGCGGACTGTTTGAAAGATCCACCATCGCTGCCCGGATCGTGGATCGGCACGGGCAGACTCACTACGCATCCGCCAATGCCGCTCCGTTGGAAAAAACGATGATGGAACAAGCGCAACACGAGTCCATCGATTTGGGCGATACCCTTTTGCACCATCAGGCTATCCACGGCGGCCATATCTACTGGCAGGACGATGTAAAGACCATCAACGATCTGGCAGAGCATCTGCGGGATGCCAACGATATGCTGGGCGAGCGTTACGACCTGATGAAGGCCGAGGTGGAGCTCAGGGAACGCCGCCTCCAGACCGAAGAAAAGAGCCGCCTGTACGACCGGATCGCGCTTGAGATCGCACCACAGCTGAACAAAGCAGACCGGCTTTTGCAGCAGAGCCGCGAGCATCCGGAGGAGGCCAATGCGCTGCTGTCGCAGGTTTGTGTGATCAGCGCATACATCAAACGCCGTGCCAATCTGATCCTGCTGGGGGAAGAAAAGGCAACGGTGGCTGCACGGGAACTGGAATCCTGCCTGCGGGAGTCTTTGGACAACCTGCGCCTGTGCGGTGTGATCACCTACCTGGACTGCCATTGCGACGGGCAGGCTGCCGTTGAGCAGATTGTTGCCATGTACGATTTGTTTGAGAATGTGACGGAGGCGCTGCAAAGCAAGCTGAGCGCCATGATGGTTACGGCATCGTATACCGATGGGGTTCTGCGCCTACGCATTCAAGCGGGCTGCAAGGAAGCGGTCAACGAGTCGCTGAACCTGACGCTGGACGGCGGCACCGTCACCTGCGAGGTACAGGATGAGGATTTACTGATCGAAGCTGTGTTGCAGGGAGGTGCAAAGGCATGATGACCTACGCATCTCTCCCCATGAACTTGAAAACCATCATTGCCACGCTGCTGTTTTTGACCATGATCGCCGGGATCTGCACCTGCATACTGGTTGGCAAAAAACAGGGGAAAGTCAAGCTGTTCCTGCTGCCGGTGTGTACGGTGGTGATCGCTGCTATGCTGCTTTTATATGCCTCCGTTATCCGGGCAGAACGTGCACCGGCAACTATTCCGGCCATCTCCCTGTGGTTTGAGCAGCAGTCTGTGGTTTTTTCGCTTCTGGTATGGCTGGCCATCGCCGCATTCTTCGGTATGGTCATTGCCGAGGAGACCAACCGCCGCAGGAAGGCTGTAACTCCTTCCTCCATCAAAGAAAGCCTCGACCGGCTGGAAACAGGTCTGTGCTTTTCCCAGCCCAACGGTCTGGTGCTGCTCACCAATCACCGCATGAACCAATTGAGCCATGCCCTTTTCGGCAAGGCGCTGCAAAACGCAGAGCTGTTCTGGCAGGCGTTGGTCTGTCAGGAGCCGGTAGCGGGCGCGATACGCATCACCGCCGGTGAACGGCCCGAATTCCGCTTGCCGGATGACACCATCTGGACATTCCACCGGGAAGAGCTTGACGGCGTTATCCAGATTGCCGCCGCAGATACCACCAGGCAGCATCAGTTGGTGGATGAACTGCGCTTAAAACACAGCGAATTGGAAGAAATGAATGCCCGTATCCGCACCTACGGCGACAAGGTGGACGAGTACGTGATTGCCCGGGAGCGGCTGGAGACCCGCGTGAATCTGCACGGTTTTCTCGGTCAGGCTTTGCTGATGACACGCCATTATCTGCAATATGAGACCGGCGATGCAAACAGAATCATCGATATCTGGCAGCGCAACATCGACGTGCTGCGGCTGGAAGCAGAACCTCAGCAGGATGCCGACTCCCTTGCAAGCCTCCGAAACGCTGCGAAAGCCATCGGCATGCAGGTGCATGTGAATGGGCAGCTGCCGGAAAGCCCTCAGCAGCGGAAGCTCATCGCCGCTGTCGGCGCGGAGACGCTGACCAATGCCGTGCGCCATGCAGGGGCAAAACAGCTCTGGATTGATATGGAAGATACAGAGAATGCCTATATCATCCGCTATACCAACGATGGTACGGAGCCGACTGCAACCGTCACGGAGGGCGGCGGCCTGAGCACCGCCCGCAGAAAGATCGAAACCGCAGGCGGGCAGATGAGGCTGGAGACCGAGCCGCGATTTATGCTGACCATCATCTTTGAGAAAGGGGTGGAGACGGATGTATAATGTTTTGATCGTGGAAGATGATCCTATGGCGAGAAAGCTGATAGAGATCTTTATCAGCACAAGCCCCAATTACCACCTGCTGCCCTCGCTGGACAGTGCAGCCATGGCAGAGCTTTACTGCATGACCAACCGGGTGGATCTGATCCTGATGGATGTATGCACCGCTATGGATGCCAACGGCATCGAGGTGGCGGAAAAGCTGAAGCAGCTCTATCCGCAAACCAAGATCATCATCATCACCAGTCAGCCGGAGTACAGCTACATCGCCCATGCCCGCAAGATCGGGGTGGACAGCTTCTGGTACAAGGAACCTACCGCCGAGGCGTTGCTCAAGATCATGGATCGTACCATGGCAGGGGAATCCATCTACCCGGATTCCGCACCCATCACCCGTCTGGGGGCGGCGCTCAGCAATGATTTTACCGAGCGGGAATTGGAGGTTCTCAGGGAGCTGGTAAGCGGCAAAACCGACGCAGCCATCGCCGAGACCCTTTGCCTTTCCGTTACCCGGGTCAAGCAGCACATTCTCCGTATCCGGGAAAAGACCCAGTTTGCCAACCGTACAGAATTGGCAGTCCGTGCCAGGGAGAGTGGGCTGGTGATCGGGGAGTACCGGGGGGAATGAAACAAGGAACGCTGTGCTATGGTGCACAGCGCAGCTCGTCAAAAAACACGCCTGCGGCGGCTTTTTTGACGACTTTTGCACCGTTTGCCCAGGAGCCTACGGCTCCCAGGCAAACGGCGGGCTACCGCCTTCCTTTCGGAACCCCTTGCTGCGCAAGGGTTCCGAAGCCACCGGAAGGGTGAACGCAGTGAACCGAGGCGTGAGGACAGCGCGATAGCGCTCCCGCAGCGCCGAAGCCCAAAGCCGACCACAGGTCGGCTTTGGGTCGCAATGCACGCCGCTGGTTTCGGATTGACAATCGGAGGGCTGCGGCCCGACCATACCTCTGGGACTTCTTTGACAGTCTGAAGCGGGATGCCACCATAATGATGGCATCCCGCTGTTTCTTATTCTCCCCTGCGTTTGGGCGTGAGCACGCTGCTTTCTTGTTCTGTGAAGAAAACAAAGTGCTCGAAGTCTCATGCGGAAATATGTTGGTTTGCGCATGGAAAAAGCCCTTCAGCTTTCGCTGAAGGGCTTTGGTGCGGGAAACAGGACTTGAACCTGCATGTCCGTGAGAACACATGAACCTGAATCATGCGCGTCTGCCAATTCCGCCATTCCCGCAAGTGATGCCTTCTCGGCGGTGAGAAGGACTTTGGTGGGCAGGGGTGGATTCGAACCACCGAAGTCTGTGACGGCAGATTTACAGTCTGCTCCCTTTGGCCACTCGGGAACCTACCCATGCGATTTCCTCAGATGAGGAAGATGGAGCCGGCGAAGGGACTTGAACCCGCAACCTGCTGATTACAAATCAGCTGCTCTGCCAATTGAGCTACACCGGCGCAGCTCAGGCTGAGTAATGGCGACCCGGAAGGGGCTCGAACCCTCGACCTCTAGCGTGACAGGCTAGCGCTCTAACCAACTGAGCTACCGGGCCGTAAGCTGGTGGGCCTTCAGGGACTCGAACCCGGGACCAACCGGTTATGAGCCGGCCGCTCTGACCAACTGAGCTAAAGGCCCATATTGAAGGGGGGAAGATGGTGACTCCTAGGGGATTCGAACCCCTGTAGCCGCCGTGAAAGGGCGGTGTCTTAACCACTTGACCAAGGAGCCGCGATGTTGGTGCCGGGTTGATGGTCGGGGTGAAGGGATTCGAACCCCCGGCCCCATGCTCCCAAAGCACGTGCGCTACCAGACTGCGCTACACCCCGTTCGTGTCGTGCCCACTCAGGCGACGCTGATAATAATACCCGAATCCGGTGATTTTGTCAACACCTTTTTTCAAAAAAATCTGAAAAAGTTGAAAAGTGGTTTCAACACTGGGTTTTTGGGGTATCCAACAACTGCGGGGAGGCAATGGGTACAGCGGCTGCCGGCAGCGTTGATCCCCGCAGGACAGGCGCATGTACAAACCGCCATCCCTGCTGCCCACCGCTCCGGTGAGCAGGCTCCCGCTCAGGAGGTCCGGTTTGTATCCATTGCCCCCGGAAACCACAATATGTTGTTTGCCGTCAATTACCAATACACCACTTGTGGTTGCTGCGCCATGCTCCGAAACCCGTTTCCAAGGGGTGTGTAACCCCGCCAAACCCTTGCTGTATCACCCTTAGGGGTTTTTCCACATATTGTGGTTACATCGAATTTTGAAAGACCGACACACAAAATATTGTGTTTTGTCTATTGACATCCTCCCCTTATGCACCCTATAATGGTACAGCACTTCACGGCAGGGGTACTGCGCCCGAACTGCCGATCACTGATACAATGCACAACAACACACCTTACAAAGGAGTCGATCCGTATGATCACCACCATTACCAAGCGCGACGGACGCGTTGTTCCCTTTGAGCAAGACAAGATCGAACAGGCGATCGAAAAGGCCTTTATGGCCAGCGGCAGCCGTAAGAGCACCGACACTGCCAAAGAGCTGGCACAGCTGGTGGTGGATGCCATCGAGCGCGATGAGAACGTCGAATCCTCTCCTTCTGTGGAGCAGGTGCAGGACACCGTTGAAAAGGTTCTGATCGAAAAGGGCTTCGTCCGCTCTGCCAAGGCTTACATCCTCTACCGTGCCGAGCGCAGCCGGGTGCGCGAAATGAACACCCGCCTGATGAAGGTCTTCGAAGACATTACCTATAAAGATGCCGTGGACAGCGACATCAAGCGTGAAAACGCCAACATCAACGGCGACACCGCCATGGGCAGCATGCTCAAGTTCGGCAGCGAGGGCGCAAAGCAGTTCTACAATATGTATGTGCTGGATCCCCGCTTCTCCAAGGCGCACAGCGAGGGCGACATCCACATCCACGATCTGGATTTCTACACCCTGACCACCACCTGCTGCCAGATCGACCTGCTGGATCTGTTCAAGAACGGCTTCTCCACCGGTCACGGCGTGCTGCGTGAGCCCAACGACATCTACAGCTATTCCGCACTGGCCTGCATCGCCATCCAGGCGAACCAGAACGACCAGCACGGCGGCCAGAGCGTGGTCAACTTTGACTACGGCATGGCCCCCGGCGTGCAGAAGACCTACTTCAAGCGTTTCCGCGACAACCTGATGCGCGCCCTGGAGCTGCTGGGCGGTCTGGAGGATGCCGATGCCGCTGCCCGCCAGATGCTTGCCCAGCTGGAAGAGGAAGGTCTGGGACAGCCCCACCTGGCTGAGGATGCCGCCTACGACGCCGCTCTTACCAAGAAACTGACGGACGTGCTCGGCACCGAAGCCACCGCCGCCCGCATCATCGATTTCGTACGCACCCACGCCCACGCCGAGACCGACAAGGCTACCTACCAGGCCATGGAAGCCCTGATCCACAACCTGAACACCATGAACAGCCGCGCCGGTGCGCAGGTGCCCTTCTCCTCCATCAACTACGGCATGGACACCTCCCCCGAGGGCCGCATGGTAATGCGCAACGTGCTGCTGGCGACCGAAGCCGGTCTGGGCAACGGCGAGACCCCCATCTTCCCCATCCAGATCTTCCGCGTGAAGGAAGGCGTCAGCTTCAACCCCGGCGACCCCAACTACGACCTGTATCGTCTGGCCATCCGCACCAGCGCAAAGCGTCTGTTCCCCAACTTCAGCTTTGTGGATGCTCCCTTTAACCTGCAGTACTACAAGGAAGGTCACCCCGAGACCGAGATCGCCTACATGGGCTGCCGTACCCGCGTAATGGGCAACGTGTACGATCCCTCCCGCGAAGTGGCTCCCCGCCGCGGCAACCTGAGCTTCACCTCCATCAACCTGCCCCGCATCGCCATCAAGGCAAAGGGCGATGTAACCTGGTTCTTTGAAGAGCTGGAGCGCACCATGGATCTGGTTCGCGATCAGCTGCTGGAGCGGCTGGAGATCATCTCCAAAAAGAAGGTTCGCAACTTCCCCTTCCTGATGGGTGAGGGCGTGTGGATCGACAGCGAAAACCTGGACTGGGACGACAGCGTTGCCGAAGTGCTCAAGCACGGCACCCTGTCCATCGGCTTTATCGGTCTTGCCGAGACGCTGGTCGCCCTGCGCGGCAAGCACCACGGCGAGGATCCCAGCAGCCAGAACCTGGGGCTGGAGATCGTGGGTGCCATCCGCAAGTACTGCGACGAGACCAGCCAGAAGCTGGGGCTCAACTTTACCTGTCTTGCCACCCCCGCAGAGGGTCTGAGCGGACGCTTTGTAAAGATCGACAAGAAAAAGTTCGGCGTGCTGCCCGGCATCACCGACCGCGAGTATTACACCAACTCCTTCCACGTGCCGGTGTATTACGGCATCAGCGCCTTTGAGAAGATCCGTCTGGAAGCTCCTTACCATGCGCTGACCAACGCGGGTCACATCTCCTACATCGAGATGGACGGCGACCCCACCAAGAACCTGGATGCCTTCGAAAAGGTCGTCCGCTACATGCACGACCAGGGCATCGGCTACGGCAGCATCAACCATCCCGTTGACCGCGACCCCGACTGCGGCTACAACGGCATCATCGGCGATACCTGCCCCAAGTGCGGCCGCCGCGAGGAAGACGGGCACGCCTTTGACCGCATCCGCCGCATTACCGGCTATCTGGTGGGCAACCTGAGCCGCTTCAACAACGCCAAGCGCAAGGAAGAAAGCGAGCGCGTGAAGCACGGCATCTGATAACAAATCATTTCCACCATTGAAAACGCCTCTTTCTGTGAACAATGCTCTCTGAGCAAGACACAGAAAGAGGCGTTTTTTGATGCGACAACCCTCCCGCGCCCGCCGCATGACCGGCTGGCTGCTTTCCGCACTGTTTCTGGCGGTGCATTTTTCCCCGCAGGCGGCTCTGCTGCGCACCCTGCCGGACACCCTATCCATCGCTGCCGGGCAGCAGCTGTCCCTGCCCGGGATTTTTCCCCTCACAATCACGTTGGAAGGGGCTTCTTTGCCCGCCGGGAGCAGCACCGACCAAACCCTCGGCGGCAGCTCCGCACAGCCCTCCAAGGCCACTGTAAGCCTGTTTGGGATCATTCCCCTGCGGGAGGCGCAGGTGAACGTGCGGGACGACCTGATCCTCCTGCCCGGCGGGCAGACGGTGGGGGTTGCCCTGCGCACCTCCGGCGTGCTGGTTGTGGGCACCAGCGACCTGAGCGGAGGCATCAGCCCGGCGCGGCTGGCGGGGCTGAAACCCGGCGACCTGATCACCCGGATCGCCGATGAACCCATTGCCGGTACCGATGCCCTGACCCGGCTGGTGGCCGCCCGGGGCAGCCAGCCCCTGCCCGTGACCGTGCAGCGGGGCGAAAACACCCTGCAACTGACCCTGACCCCCCAACGGGACGAAAGCAGCGGCACGTACCGTATCGGCGCATGGGTGCGGGACTCCACCGCCGGGGTGGGCACCCTGTCCTTCTACGGCGAGGTGGAGCCGGGAGAAGGCATGCGCTACGGCGCGCTGGGGCATGCCATAACCGATGCGGATACCCGGCAGGTGCTGACCATCGGGCACGGGGAGATCATGACGGCGGATGTGGTACAGGTGCGCAAGGGGCAGGCAGGTTTTCCCGGCGAGCTGAAGGGCAGCTTTCTTTCCCGCCAGCACAGCCTCGGCACCATCCGCATCAACGACCGTTTCGGCATCTACGGTCCCCTGACCGAAGCCCCTGTTCATCCTCTCTACCCGGACGGGCTGCCCATCGGGCGCAAGGACGGGGTGCACACCGGCAAGGCCACCATCCTCTGCACCGTGGATGCGGAGGGTATGAAGGAATACGACATCGAGATCGTGGAGGTGAACCGCCAGAGCCGTCCCGCCCAGCGCAGCATGGTGGTGAAGGTGGTGGATCCGGAGCTGCTCAGCAAGACCGGCGGCATCGTGCAGGGGATGAGCGGCAGCCCGATTTTGCAGGATGGGCGGATCATCGGGGCGGTGACGCATGTGTTTGTGAACGACCCCACCATGGGGTATGGGCTGTACATTGATTGGATGCTACAGGAGAGTGAGAAATAAGAAAAGCAGGGCGCTGATGCGCCCTGTAACTATTCTTGCAAATCGACACGGAAGACTTGCATAGAAGGTATTGTAAGTTTTGTTCCTTCTGTTGTGTCGTAGGTAACATCGCCAGCGAACATACCATATATAGTCACCTGATCATCAACCAGTAGGTTTCCTGTAAGACCGACATTAGCAGCCACCCAAACATAAATGATATCATCGTAATTATTTTTCGTGGCAATGCGAAGTTCATACCCTTGCTTTCTGCTTCCTAGAACCTGAACAATTGTGCCATCAAATTTTATCAGCTTGTACAAATGATCTTCAGGGTTTCGAGCAAGGCTTGAGTATGCGATTTCATTATACTGTTCTTCAATAACAACCGGGTTTTTCCCTTGTGATAGAGCTTGAGCGGCAGCATAAGATTCTTCGTTCATATGCTGGATTTCTTCAGATGGTTGGACAATAGTACCACCCATGAATTCATTATCCCTATATGATCCTACATTTACCTTGCCTATATCCCAATACTGACCGCCTTCTCCCTGCATAACACCCTTTTCCCATTCACCAATGTAATGCCATGAAACGCCACTATCATTAACTGCAGTGAATACTCCATATCCATGAGGGACTCCATTTTGGAGTTCTCCGGTGTACAATCCTGTTCTATCTACATCTATCATATATACCGTATATTCCATCTTCACAGCAAACTCACGGTTATTCTCTTCCGCATGGGCATAAGATGATACCAACATCAACACAAACAACAAAGAAAGCAGTTTTTTCATGATAGTTCCTCCTTTATGCTACTCATACGAGAAAAAGCCCTGGGTCATACATGTTCTATAGATAAACCATACCATAAAAAACCAGATTTATCAATGTCATATTGGTATCATCGACACACCCACGTGTTTGTCAACGACCCCACCATGGGGGATGGGCTGTATGTGGAGTGGATGCCGGAGGTGTGTGCAAAGCAAACAGAAGCGGCAGAGCGTTTACTCTGCCGCTTTTGCTGCACCTTGGCAGCCTGCTGCCCGATTTGATCAGAACCCGACCCTGCGGATGGCATCCACCAGGTTTCTGCCGTAGAGCTCCATGCCGAGGCAGTTGGGGTGCAGATTGTCCCGGAAATACTCGGGCAGATGAGGCACCAGCGCAAAGCCGTCCACCACCGTCACGTTGGGGTACTGCTCTGCGATCTTCTTTACATTCCCGCAGAAGCGCACCAGCGTATCGTACCCTTCGGGGCGGTCGCCGCGCCACAGGGGCGTTACGCACAGCACCGGGGTATCGCCGTAAACATTCTGAAGGCACCGGTAGTACTCCTCCACCGCCTCCATGGTCTCGCAGCCGAACTGGTTGGTGCCCATGGCAATGATGATCTTGTCCGGCCTGTAGCCCTCCATGGGGGTCATGGTGTTTTTGTCGTACACATAGCCGCCGATGCCCTGATTGAGAATATCGTAATTCAGCAGCCGGTTGGCGACGCTCACATAGGTGTGGGAGGAACGCAGGGGGCCGTAGCCCTGGGTGATGGAATCGCCGATCCACAGTACCTTCTCGCCCTTCTTTGCAGGGGTGAAGGCTGCGTTGATCTCAAAATCCCGCACCAGCACGGTGGCATCGGCGGGCAGGTAGATGATGACCTGCTTTTCCCCCGCCTCCATATCAAAAGACAGGGTGCCTTCCTCGGGGATATCCTTCACATAGTGAATGGTGTGGGCCAGCCCGTCCACATACAGCTCCACCGTATCCTCCGAACCCTTCCAGATGAACTTGTAGCCAAAGGTGATCTTGGTGGCGGTGGTGGTCAGCTCGAAGGTCTTTGCGCTGGAGGCAAAGCTGCGGTCGTACCAGAAGGTGACGGGCGAGTTGCGGAAATAGTCCATTTGCTTTTCGTCGTATTGGAAGGCCTGCAGCCAGCCGTCCGGGGTCTCTTCAAAGCGGAGTGCGCCGAAGTAGATGGTTTTGAGTTGGTCGTTGCCAAGAAGCATGAGGGGTGCCTCCTTGTGTTTTTTCATTGGTTTCAGTATATAGCGTTTTCGGGAGGTGCACAATATTCAAAGGCATAAGGATTTTGGGACATATATAGCAAGAGCGTGGAACCCAAGCTCCACGCCCTTGTTTCAGCTCGTCAAAAAACACGCCTGCGGCGGCTTTTTTGACGACTTTTGCACCGTTTGCCTAGGAGCCTACGGCTCCCCGGGCGGCAAACGGCGATAGGAACCCCTTGCTACGCAAGGGTTCCGAAACCACCGGAAGGGTG
>JAFXBE010000038.1 GCA_017516765.1 Clostridia bacterium
AAATCCCTGTGCCCTTTTTCGGGGCGGCATAAAGGGCGCACCGTAGTACAGCCAAGTTGGCGTAATGTGTCCCGCAGCGGCAACAGCAGGTGATTGCGCCCGCCGCCACGAAAAAGCGGCTTTAAAGGGGATTTGACCAAAGCGAACGTGTCGCCCTTTTCTGGTCACTCTTTTCATAAAAGAGTGACCGCAGGTGTGGGGCGCGCAGCCCCACCCAGTTCCACGCAGCGGCACTGCGGTTATCTCAGGGGTGTGGGGCGCGCAGCCCCACCCAGTTCCACGCAGCGGTTCTGCGGGTATCTCTCAGGGGTGTGGGGCGCGCAGCCCCACCCAGCCCCTCGCAGCGACCCTGCGGGAATCTACCCCCCGCCGCGCCGGCGAAATCAAAAAGCGGAAGCCACCCCATCGGATGGCTTCCGCTTTTCCATATCACCCCTGCCGGTTGTAGCTGGCAAGAAACTGCTTGGTACGCTCCATGGTGGGGTTGTCGAACACCTGCTGAGGGGTACCCTCCTCGCAGATGCGCCCTTCGTCCATAAAGATGACCTTGCTGGCCACATCCCGGGCGAAGACCATTTCATGGGTAACGATGATCATGGTGGTGTTGTTGTCCGCCAGTTCCCGGATCACGCGCAGCACCTCGCCGGTCAGCTCGGGGTCGAGGGCCGAGGTAGGCTCGTCGAAGCAGAGGATATCCGGGTGCAGGTTCAGCGCACGGGCGATGGCAACGCGCTGGCACTGTCCGCCGGAGAGCTGATGGGGATAGTTGCCCATCCGATCGCTGAGCCCCATCTCTGCCAGCAGAGCCTCCGACTCCTGCCGGATGCTCTGGCGGATGTGATGCTTGTTATCCTTCCAGTCGGGCTGCTCTTTGGCCAGCAGCTCCCGCGCCAGCATCACGTTTTCCAGCGCGGTGTACTGGGGGAAGAGGTTGAAGTTCTGGAATACCAGCCCGAAATGCAGCCGCTTTTTGCGGATCTCGCTCTCCCGGCGGGTGCGGGCGTCGGCGGCATCGAAGAGCACCTCGTCGCCCATGAGGATGCGTCCGCCGCTCGGCCGCTCCAGAAAGTTGAGGCAGCGCAGCAGGGTGGTCTTGCCGCTGCCGGAGGAGCCGATAATGGAAAGCACATCGCCTTTTTCCATGGAAAAGCTGATGCCGTCCAGCACCTTGATCCTGCCGAAGCTCTTTTGGATGTTTTCTACCTGAAGAATCGCCATCTGCCTTCCCTCCTTAACGGAAATAGTTGAGCCGCTTCTCCAGCCGTCCCAGCAGCCAGCTGAGCAGACCGTTCCACACCAGATAGTACAGACCGGTGAAGAACAGGGGCCAGATCGCGCCGGAGATACCGCTGCGTCCCTTCATAAAGGCCTGTCCTGCCCAGATGATCTCCTGCAGGGCGATGATGCGGGCAAGGGAGGTATCCTTCACCAACGTGATGATCTCGTTGGAGATGGGAGGCACGATGCGCTTGATCATCTGCATCAGCTTCACTTTGAAGAAGATCTGTCCGGGCTTCATGCCCAGCACCAGACCGGCTTCTTCCTGTCCTACGGGGATGCCCTGGATGCCGCCACGGTAGATCTCGGAAAAATACGCCGAATAGTTGATGATGAAGGAGATGGCAGCCGCGGTGAAGCGTCCGGCCTCGCCGCTGCCCCAGATGTTCTGCTTCAGCACCAGACCGGGGAAGTAGTAGAAGATCAGCAGCTGGATCATCAGCGGGGTGCCGCGGATCAGCCCCACGTACATGCGGGTAAGCCAGCGCAGGGGCGCAAAGCGGCTCATGGAGCCGAAGGAGATGATCAGACCCAGGGGCAGCGCACCTGCCAGCGTTACGAAAAACAGCTTCAGGGTCTGCAAAAAGCCTTCGTTCAGCGCCTGCAGCACGATAGGCATCTGCTCGGACATCTGTTGGATCAACTGTTGCATAGAGGGCACCAACTTTCTTTGGCAAGCGGGATGGTGGGGGAGGCAAAAGGGTACAGAAAGCGGAAAGGGGGGAAACCGCGGCGCGGCTTCCCCTCATGGCAGACCCTGCCGTATACACAGCGGGATCCGGTTGCTGTCTGTTGGTTCGGTGTGGTCTTACTCAGCGGCGACCTCGGCAGCATCCTCGGCGGGAGCGGCCTGGGCGGCGGTCTGGTCGATCAGGGCGACCTGCACATCGTAGGTCTCGGCGATCTTCAGCAGGGAGCCGTCTTCGTAGGCCTTCAGCAGGAAGGCGTTCAGCTCGGCAGCCAGATCGGAGCCCTTGCGGAAGCCCACGCCGTACTCTTCGCTGTTGAGGCCGATGGTGTAGGTCAGGTTGGCATAGCTGGTGCCTTCGCCGATCATGGCGGCAGCCATCAGGGAGTCGATCACGGCGGCGTCGGAGGTGCCGGCGGCAACTTCCATCAGGGCATCAGCCTGAGCGGTAACGGGGGTCACGTTGAGAGCCAGCTCGGTGAGCACGGCCTCGCCGGCGCTGCCGGCTTCGGCGGCAAAGCCCAGCTCGGCAAGGCTTTCCACGGTCTGGTAGGCATCGGCCTTATCGGCGGGCACAACCACAACCTGAGCGTTGTTCATATAGGGCACGGAGCACTCCATGGCGGCCAGCACGGGCTCGGTCAGGGTCATGCCGTTCCAGATGCAGTCAACGGCCTTGCCGTCCAGCTCCAGAATCTTGTTGTCCCAGTCGATCTCCACAAACTCGATGTCTACGCCCAGCTCGGTGGCAAAGGCGCGGGCCACATCGGCATCAAAGCCGATCCATTCGCCGTTGTCATCACGGTAGTCCATGGGAGCGAAATCGGTGATGCCCACCACCAGCTTGCCCTTGTTTACCACATAGGCCTTGTCGGTCTCTTCGGCAACGGCGGTCAGGGAAAGGATCATCATCAGCGCCATCAGCATGGCCAGAAGCTTCTTCATCATGGTTATACCCTCCACTTGTTTTCTTGATTGGCGATTTATCGCGCTAAAGCGATGAATCGCTATTATGGTATCATGCCGGGGAGGGAATGTCAAGCTGTTGCGGGGGAAAAACTTAGAGAAAACAGCGGCGCAGGGAACAGCCGCCCCCAAAGGCTCCTTCTTTAGAGGGCGAGGTCGGGAAGCGCGTGCGCAGTGCGCACAACGCCGAAGGCGTTAGCGACCCGCAGTCTCGGGCCGAAGCAAGTGTAGACCACGGTTAGTGGGCTGCACGCCGACTGAGGTTGCGGGCCGTAGGCTGTCACCGTAAGGCGACTGAGGGTGCAGGGACGGCGCACCGGTTTTGCGTGGTTGCCTTGCCGCTCCCCCCACCGTCCCCCAAAAAACCAAATCCCCCGCCGGGCAGACCCGGCAGGGGAAGAGAAAACCTTATCTTACTCTTTCGTTTTCTTCGCGGCATCCATCAGATTCTTGATCCCCATGCCGATAAACAGCACGCCCAGAATGATCGACACCGGGATGGGCGGCTTTACGCCGGCAAAGGCGATGATCAATTCTCCGATGCCCATCAGTACCAGCAGCACAGCCAACAGACGGTTCATGGAAAGCACTCCTTACGCTTGCAGGTTATTTCTTGCCAAAGGCCCCGCCCAAAAAGCCCGCCAAACCGAACCCAAAAAGGAGAGAACCGCCGATCAGGAAAAACGCCGGCATTTCTCCCTTGTTGCGGATGTAGACCATCAGCAACGCCATCCCGACGATGGCTGCCGCAAGCCCGACCAGCGTAGTCACCAGCTTCTTCGTCTTCGCTTTGGGATCCTCCTCTTCCGTCCGGGTCTCCGAAAGGGCTGTGGCTTCCTGCGGCAGCTTGGCGGCGAAAGCCACCAGACCGTCGACGAGGAAATCCAGATTGGCCTGTTCGCATACAGTATCCTTCGGGGTGTGGATCTTATCCACATAATACCCCAGCACCTTGCCGTGGTTGCAGGCGCATACAGCAATGCCCAGCTTGTAGTTGGCCTGGTCGGAGGGGTACATGCATTTTTCCATTTCCTCCATCAGCAGGTTGCGACCGGTCTGGGCCTGCAGGGCTTCCTGCAGCAGGGCATACTGGGGCAGGGCGCGGGTCTTTTTGTTGGCAAAGAAGAGAATGTTCTCGCCATCGCCCACGCAGTCCAGATTGATGATCAGCCCTTTCTCCTTCACGCCCTTGTGCTGGGCTGCATACCCGGCAGAGCCCAGAAGCCCCTTCTCCTCGTTGTCAAAAAGGATAAAGGCGACCTTGCTGCGCTCTTCCTCGGGCAGCCGGTTCATGATCTCCATCACCGCCGCCACGCCGGAGGTGTTGTCGTTGGCGCAATGCTTGTTGGCAGGGCCGCACATGAGCAGAAACAGCAGCCCCAGGCAGACTGCCATGCCCACCAGCGAACCGATGGCGGGATCCTTGGTCAGGAAGCCTGCCAGAGCGGCAGCCGCGCCGGAAATGACCAGAAACCCAATGGTCAGTACCAGCTGATACAGCAGGTAGAAGCCTATGTTCTTGGGGGTGATAAAGTTGGGGAGGGGCATTACCGCGGGCGTATCGTAGTGGGCGGTGTAGGTGACCTGGGCGGTCTCCGTGTTGCCCACCACCAGGTTGGTGCTGGCGTAGCCCTTGGCTTTTTCCTCCTGTGCGGTGTAGCCCATGGCGGCAGCTTCGCCGATCAACCAGTTGCGGAAGGCTTCCTTCTGCTTCTTGGTCTTGCGCACGGGATGGTTCTCAAGCAGCTTTTCGATGATGGTCATGGGTCAAGATCACTCCTAATAAAGAATCATTTGTATACGGGGTCGTAGACGGTATCCAGCCACAGGGCCCCGCCATCCTTGCCGATGTAGTACAGCCGGAGTGCGAACGCGCCGTCCTCCCAGCTGCATTCGCCCTTGCCCTCGTGGGTGGGCAGACCGTAGGTCTTCACCAGCCCCTCCCGGAAGGCGATGAATTGGGGGCTGACGTTTTCTGTGCCATGGGCGGCATCCTCCGTAAAGAGATGCGCCACCTCCACAACGCCGTCCTTCAGGCTCAGCAGGGTCATGGGGCTTTCTGTGCCGTTGACGGTGGTGGGCTGGTACACATATTCGGTGCGCCGGTTTTCGGTCTGGTTATAGAACAGCTCGAAGCCTGCATCCAGCATGCATTGATGCATCTCTTCGACTGTCATTTCCGGCTTGATGCCGAAGGGCAGCTCCACAGCTGCGCCCTCGCTGTTGCGGGCCATGCTGCCGATGACGATGCCCACGGCAAAGCCGATCAAAGCGAGAAGGACGATGATAAACAGCTTCGTCCGGTTCTGATCCGCCCTGCGGGAAGCCACAGGGCAGCCGCAATGGATGCAGCGGTCGGCGCGGTCGGAGATCTCTCTGCCGCAATCGGGGCAGGTATGCAATGCCATAGAGGGGTTCACGTCCTTTGATTACCGTATGGTGGATTTTGGATACAATGCATATTATAACATGCAATGTTTAAAATGCAAGAAAACCCGCCTCAACACCGCACAGGGGTGCCTGAAAACCGGCGGGGCGTATGCTTGCGGCGGCAATTGAGCTTCAGTTGACATTTGGTGCTATAATGAACGGAAGGGACAGAACGCCCCTGCCGCACCGCATCTGCGATGCCCTCTGGCCGATATGCGCCGCTGTTTTGTGGGCATACCCGGCAAAGCATCCTCCCCGTCTGGGGCGGGTGCCTCTTTTGGAGAAGGAGACTGGCGTTATGGAACAGCAAACCAGAAGCAATCAGTTTTACGGACCCTTTGCCCACTTTGTGCGCTGGCTCTTGCGCACGTTTTCCCGCCGGTACGAAGCGCGCATCACCCCGCCCGCCCAGCCTGCGGTGTATGTGTGCCGCCATCTGAACATGCACGGTCCCTACACCACCCTCAAGTGGCTGCCCTTTCAGGTGCATCCCTTTTCGCTGAATGTGTTTTTTGATGATGAAACCTCTGTACGCCACTACCGGGAGTACACCTTTTCGGCGCGCAAGGGCAAGCCTGCGCCCAAATTCAGCTTCTCCGCCTGGGTAGTGGGCAAGCTGACGGTTCGGCTGCTGCGCTCGTTCCGGGCCATTCCCGTCTATCGGGATTCCCAGTCCATCCGCACGGTGCGGCAGGCATTGAAGTATCTGGAGCATGGCGATAACCTGATCGTCTGGCCGGATGTGCACTACACCCACACCTACGACCAGCCCTGCGAGGAGATCTACAGCGGCTTCCTGTATCTGGGCGAGCTGTATAAAGCAAAGACGGGCAGGTCGCTGCCCTTTGTGCCCCTGTATGTGGATGATGCGCAGCATGCCATTCTGCAGCGGCCCACCCTGTATGTGGAGCATTTCCGGCAGGAGCAGGAGACGGCTGCGGCTGCGCTGGCAAAGGCGATCGACCGGCAGGGGGATGGGGCATGAAGCAGAAAAAATGGATCGGCGCAGTGGTGATCGCCGCTGTGCTGGCGCTGTCGCTGTGGATCGTATTTTCCGCCACCGATCCCCAGACCCTTGCCGATACCCTCGCCGCCCTCAAGCCGGAATGGCTGCTGGCTGCGCTTGGGTGCTGGTTCGGCTTTCTGTTCTTTGATGCCCTCGGCTACTGGCTTTATTACCGCCGCCACGGGCATCCGGTGCGGCTGCGCTACTGCCTGTATGTGGTGCTGATGGGTGCATTCTACAGCGGCATCACCCCGGGCTCCAGCGGCGGGCAGCCCATGCAGGCCTATTATCTGAAAAAAGCCGGTGTGCCGCTGGATGTGGGTACCAGCGGTCTGTCGGTGCGGTTCGTGCTGGGGCAGCTCAGCTCTGTGCTGATCGTGCCTGTGGTGTGGATCATCCACCGGGAATTCATCAACGTGCAGCTCTACGGCGTGCGCTGGCTGTGCTGGCTGGGCTGGGGCATCCACCTTGCCACCGTGGTGCTGATCGCGGGAGCCACCTTCTTCCGTCCTGCCGTACAGCGGCTGGCGGACAGGCTGGTGGGTCTGGGCGCAAAGCTGCGCCTTGTGCGCGACCCTGCCGCCACGGTGGAGAAGCTGCACACCGCGCTGGAGGGTTACCACGCCAACCTGATCAAGACGGCGAAACGCCCGGGAGAGCTGCTTACCCAGCTGCTGCTTTCTGCCGTCAGCGTAGCATCCCTGATGAGCGTTGCCGTGTGCGTGTACTATGCTTTCGGTCTCAGCGATGCCCCCTGGCAGCAGCTGCTTGCGCTGGCCTATCTGCTGTACATGAGCGCAGGCTTCAATCCCCTGCCCGGCGCCAGCGGCGCGCAGGAGGGCGGCTTCGTGTTCTTCTACCGGGGCATCTATCCCGGCGGTCAGGTGGGTCTGGCCATGCTGGTATGGCGGCTGTTTTCCTACTACATCAGCCTGCTGGCAGGCGCAGCCGCGCTGGCGGCGGCGGAGATCAAGGGGCTGCTCGGGAAGAAAAAAGGATAAAAGCAGAATAAAAAACAGGCATCCGGCGAACGTGCCGGGTGCCTCAGCTCGTCAAAAAACACGCCTGCGGCGGCTTTTTTGACGACATTTGCACCGTTTGCCTAGGAGCCTACGGCTCCCCGGGCGGCAAACGGCGATAGGAACCCCTTGCTACGCAAGGGTTCCGAAACCACCGTACACG
>JAFXBE010000039.1 GCA_017516765.1 Clostridia bacterium
ACTGCGGTGTATGTCGGCGATGAGTACGATGTGAGCAGTGCGGAAGCTGTTGCTACCATTACCACCGTGGATGGTGTGAAGTACGATTTCGACAGCGACAATACCGCTGCTAACGGTACAGCTTATACCGGCGCGATGCCCGAAGGCGGTGTGGAGATCACCCGTGTTTACAAGGAGCGCGCCAAAGCGGATGCTGTGGTGCACTTTGTGAACGAAAGCGGCGATACTCTGCAAGACGATACCGCCCAGACCAATGTTTATGTCGGCGGTGAGTACAATGTAAGCAGTGCAGAAGCGGTTGCTACCATCACTGTAAACGGCGTGATCTACGACTTTGACAGCGATGATACCGCTGCTAACGGGACTGCTTATTCCGGCACAATGCCCGCAGGCGGTGTGGAGATCACCCGCACCTATGTGGAGCGCGGTAAGGCTACCGCCACCGTTCACTTCGTGGATGAAAGCGGCAACACCCTGCAGCCCGACACCGTCAGCGCAGCCATCTACATTGGCAGTGAATACGATGTGAGCAGCGCGGAAGATGTTGCCACCATCACCGTGGATGGCGTTACCTACGACTTCGATCACGACGATACCGCCGCTAACAGTACCGCCTATTCCGGCACAATGCCCGCAGGTGGTGTGGAGATCACCCGCACCTATGTGGAACGCGGCAAGGCTACCGCCACCGTTCACTTCGTGGATGAAAGCGGCAACACCCTGCAGCCCGACACCGTCAGCGCAGCCATCTACATTGGCAGTGAATACGATGTGTCTGCGGCTCTTGCCCTGGAGACCCTCACCAAGGACGGTCAGGAATACCGCTTTGTGGCGGACTACCTGAAGGGGCTCATCACGGTGTTTGCAGCCGACGAAACCGAGGCCGAGGATACCGACTATGCCGGTCTGATGCCCGAAGGCGGCGTAGAGATCACCCGTGTATACCGCGAGGTTGTGTATCACTATCAGCTGGTGCACGAATATGCCGCATATGATGCCAACGGCACGGCTGTTTACACCGCAAGGGATATGTGGGATGTGATGACCACCCGCAACAAGATCCATACGATCCAGTCACCGGATACCTACGAGCACGGCGGTTACACCTTCCTTCGTGTCGGCGAGGCTGCCCGTACGGGCGATCTGACCGGCACCACCCCAAGCGCACCCTATGTGTTCACGGTTCGTTACGAGGTTCGTGAGGAAGCGCAGGAAAACGTGCCTACCCCCACTCCGACGCCCACGCCCGTTCCCGGAGCAACGGCTACTCCCACGCCGTCTCCCGATGCAACGCCCGAACCCAGCGCAACGCCCGAGCCCGGCACATCTCCCGAACCCAGCACCACTCCCGCGCCCGGCACTTCCCCCGACCCCGGCGCCAGTCCCGCGCCCGGCGCTTCCCCCGAACCCAGCACCACTCCCGCGCCCGGCACTTCCCCCGAACCCAGTACCACTCCCGAGCCTGACGCAACGCCCAATGCCACACCGGAACCCACGCCTACCCCGGGCATCATCCCTCCCGGTACGACTCCGCCTCCGGCACCGCCTCAGACCGGCGATGCGGGCGTGGATCACTGGCTGGTATGCCTGATCCTCTCCGGCACAGGACTGATCCTGCTGCTGACCGCCAATCGCCGCAGGCAGCACGGCTGACCATCCGGGTTCTGAACAACAAATACAGCCAAAACTCATCCCTCCGCAGAAAACGCTGCGGAGGGATCTTCTTTTCCGGATCCTCCGATGCAAAAAGCCGTTTCTGTAAAGCTGCTCCCTTTCCCCGCGGTCGGCATATCCCCCGGCACGGATGCATAGGCTTAAGCAAAGCAAGCCAAAGGAGCGGAAGCAATATGGATAAAAGACAGGAGACCCGAACCACAGACCCCTGCGCCAAAGAAGCGGACATCCTCTGGGAAGACATCGCCATGTGCCGCTATCTGGGCAGCGGCTCCAGACAGGCGGTGGTGGAAGGTGAAGTGGCTCTGCCCGGCGGGCTTCGGGAGGAAACGGTGATCCTCTCGGCACAGGCCATGGCTGTGGCCGAGAAAAGCCTGCCCCAGACCGGACGCACCGATGTGGACGGCAAGGTGATCTTTCACGTTCTCTACACCCAGGGGGATCCCACGCGCATCAACACGCTGGAAGCAGCGGCGGATTTCAGCCAAGCCATCGAGCTGACCGGCGCACGCCCCGGAATGAGCGCCCCCGTATCCCTGACGGTGGAGCATGTGGAGGCCTCCGCCGCCGGCGGGCGGCTGAAGCTGATGGCCATTCTGAAGGTATACGTACAGCTGTTTACCGAGGAGCCGATGCACATTGTAAGCGGTCTTCGCGCCGCAGACGGACTGATGCAGAAGACCGAGACCCTCAAAACCAGCCGAACCTCCGCTCTGGGGCAGCAGGATGTGCTGATCCGGGACGAATGCGAACTGAGCGAGGGTCTTCAGATCACCGATACGCTTTATGCCACCGCCACTGCCTCCGTGCAGGAGGTGATGGGCGGCGAGGAAAGGGCGGCTGTCTCCGGCACCATCGAGCTGGAGGTATACCACCTGAGCGCGCTCCCTTCCCGACCGCTGGTGGTGACCCGGCATTCCATCCCCTTTGAGGAGACATTGCTGCTCAGCGGCGAGGGCGGCGATCTGCTGACCGCCGATGCCGTCATCAAGGATGTGGCGGTGCTGTCTCAGGAAGGGCAGGAGGAGGGGCAGCGCACTCTGCGGGCAGAGGTGCTGATCGGACTGACTGCCCGCATGACCCGCAGCCGGGACATCTGCCTGCTGCTGGATGCCTACACCACCGGCGGCGACATGCTGCTGCCCACCGTACAGCCCACCAGCCGGGTGCTGGCGCAGCGTTCCTTACATACCGCCGAAAGCGGCAAAATGACTTTGCTGCTGGATGGGCAGCCCGCTGTGCGCACCCCGCTGACAGCGACCCTGCGCCCCATCCTGACCGATGTGACCCGCAGCGGCGGCAAGCTGATCGCCGAAGGCATGATGGAAGTATCCCTGCTGTACATGACCGACGACACCCCCGCACCTCAGGCATACCGCACCGAGGAGCCCTTCCGCGTCAGCTTTGCCTGCGATCTGTGTCTGGATGAGGCGCTGACCCTGCAGGTGACGGGCGTGGAGGCGGTCAGCATCACCAGCGACCGGGTGGAGATCAAATACATCCTGCACCTGAACTGCAGGGATATCGCCCTCGGGCAGGAACCGCTGATCTGCGACATCGTCCGTCAGCCTGCGCCGCAGGAGGAAAACGGGATCCTGATCTACTTCAGCCAGCCCGGAGAGCGGCTGTGGGATATTGCCAAACGGTACCGGGTAAGCTGTGACAGCCTGCGACGGATGAACCCCGTTCTGGAGGGGGCGGAAACCACCAACGGCGAACGGGTCATTTTGTGGAGGAAATAGAAAACCGCCCCGGGCAGGGCGGCAGACAGGCGGCGCAGCCGGATTCATCTCCGGCTGCGCCGCAGTTTCTTTTGTATCCTATTGTTCAAACGCCCTTATGCCTCAGCTGCACTTCCCGTACCACAGGTACGCCCCCACCTTGGCGACCACCGCCACCGCCAGCAGCGACAGGGCGGTATAAAATGCGGGCATGTTGGTCAGCGAGGTGGTGAGCACCACAAACAGCAGGGCGGCAAAAACAATATCCCACACCACGCCGCCGCTCTTCTCATACAGGAAACGGTTGCGCTCGTCCAGCTCCTGCTCCATGCAAGCCCGGAGCAACTGCGTATCCCGCAGGATCCGCTTGTTGCGGGCGATCTTGCAGCCTACCCAGATCATCCCCCCGAAGAAGATGATGCGGCTTACCGCCTCCGCCAGCGGGCTCATCATCCGGGAATCGCCCAGACCCAATTCGCCCACCAGCACCATATACACCAGCATCAACCCCAGCAGCAGCCACAGCCAGACATTGCGCCGCTTGAGTTTTTCGCTATAGGAAAGCTGTTTACAGGTTTTCATAGACCTGATCCTCCTTTTGCAGGTTTTCGGGCAGGCAGCACAGTTCCTCCACCGACACGCCGAACACCTGCGCAATGCGGTAGGCCAGCATCAGCGATGGGCTGTACTGCTCCCTTTCAATAGATATGATGGTGCGGGAGGATACGTGCACCCTGTCTGCCAGCTGCTGCTGGGTCATGCCCGCTTGTATGCGCAGTTCTTTGATTCTTGTTACCATATGTCCTCCGGGGTATGTGAAGTTTGCTTCATATGAAGTTGACTTCATATTAACATGGTACAGAAACATTGTCAAGGGTAACAAAAACTGCTGCAGAAAGACTCTGCAGCAGTTCTGACATATCAATGATCAACAGCAGCCGAAGGATTATTCCTTCACCGCAAATCCCTGTTGTATGCTTCCGCAACAAACAAGACAACGCCCGCCGATTGCTGCGGACGTTGCCAAAAGGATTTGTATCGTTTATTCCCCTTTGAACACCTGAATGCACAGCGTGCCTTCGCCGTTGCTTTCCGCCAGAATGCGGATGGGGAAATCGTAATCGTTACGGAAGATAAAGTTCAAATCTGTGGTACCCACTGCCGCATCCTGATGCATGGGCAGGTAGCGGGCGCAGCCGGGGCCGTGGGGGCGGCGGCGCAGGATGGTGATGCCGCTGAGCTGGCGCACCGTGTTGTACAGGGTGGAGCTGCTCTGGCAGGTTCCGCCGCCATAGCCCAGTTGGCTTCCGCCGTTGATGAGCACCGGAGCGGGATGGTAGCCGTTGGAGCGGCGGTAGGGACCGACCTGGGCATTGAAATCCAACTGCTCGCCGGGCTGCATGACCCGGGTCATGGATTCGCAGGAGCGCACGATGTTCTTGCAGCGGCCGTCGTTGCCTTCTGCGCCGGTCTTGTATTCAAAGAAGCTGCAGAAAGCGGCAATGGGGGTATCGGCGCTCATGGGCTCCTCGGTGGGCGAAACCGTTACCAGATCGGTCAGCAGCGATGCCTCGATATAGCCGTAGCTGCGCCAGTAAAGCACCTTGGCAAAACCGTCCACAAACTCCAGCACTGCCACTTTGCTTCCCGCATTGGGCTTGATGGGGTTTACCTCTGCACGGGTAGAGGGAGCCTTGTAGATGGGGGCCTTCTCGGTAAGCGTAGCAACAAACTGGGCAGGCACCGTGCCGTAGGGCGGGGTGTTCTCGGGGTCGAGGGTGGTTACATCCTCATCGATCCAGGTGCGGATCACATAACCCACCTTGCCGTTGTACTCCGCCAGCACATAGGCAGGATACACCTTGTAAATGGTGATCTCCTGATTCTTCTTGATGGAGCACACGGTGCCGCTTTCGCTGCTCTGCTGCTCGCGCATGCGGATGGCGGTTCCCGTCGAGGTAAAGGGCTTGATGCGGGTGGTGTACAGCGGGGTAAGCCCTTCGATACTGGCGGGCTCTTCGGAGATCTCGCCCACATCTTCTTCGTCGTTTTCGGCAAAGCCTTCCATTTCTACGTTTTCCGGCAGGGGCTCCTCTGCGGTCTCTGCTGCGGCAAAGGGCAGCGCAAGGCACAGGCAGATGATCACCAATAGCAGTCTCTTCAGCATAGGTGGTTTCCTTTCCTAACCCAAAAGGTGTACGGGCTGTTTCCGTCACTGCCATCATAGCACAAAACCTGCCGGTCAGCAACCGTTTACCCATATTGCTTTTCCTCTGTTTCCGGCATTTTTTCGATTGCAAGCAAAGCGTTTCCATGCTATAATGAGCGCCGTTTACACCCACCACTTGTTACATTCCCGGCAGCCCTGTCTGCCAAGGAGGCTCTTCATGAACCTTAGCTATACCGACAGCATCGCTCCCGAAGACTTTATGCGCCTGCGCAACACCGTCGGCTGGACGCCCATTGCCATGGAGCAGATCGAAAACGGTCTGCGCAATTCCGCCAAGGTGATCTGCGTAAAAGACGGCGACGAGGTAGTCGCCATGGCACGCCTTTTGTGGGACAGGGGCTATCAGGCACAGCTTTGTGATGTGATGGTCATGCCCGCCTATCAGCGGCAGGGCATCGGACGGTACATGGTGACCCATCTGACCGACTGGCTGCAAAGCCAGCTGAAGCCCGGCTGGAACCTGAAGCTGAACCTGAGTGCCGCCCCGGACAAGGAGCCCTTCTACGAAAAGCTGGGCTTCCGCCGCCGCCCCTGCGAAAACGCCGGCAGCGGTATGGACAAATGGATGTCCGGGCAGGGCAGGGAGTGAACCCCTGCACCCCACGCTGCGCCGCCGGGCGGCGCAGGGCTTGGGCGATGTGCCCTCCGGGTGAAATATCTATATACCGGTTGATCAAACGCTCCCGCAAGCGTTATGCGGGAGCGTTTTCCGTTGCCGACAGTTACCGGTTATGCCTTCCACGGGCGTTTCTGCCCCAGCCAGCCCTTCTGCCGCCAGTATTCCGTTTCTGCCGGGCTTGAACCCCAGCCCTGTTTCTGCATCATACGCATCATGGCAAAAAGCAGCTTTGTTTTCAGCCCCACTTTGGGCGGTCTGTCTGCGGACAGGTGTGTCGCCAGCTTCTGCACGGTCTTTGCGATCTTCGCTTTCTTTGCCTGCGCAACCGCATCCCAGCCGGAGGCCTGCACGCTGAAACCGCAGGGATGCACCTCCGGTACGCCCCAGTGGCTGAGCATCAGCGTTACATCCTTGATGGCGGAAGCCGTACCCATGCCCGCAGCAGTGGAGACCACCACCGCTTTTTTGGCAAACATGCATTCTCTGGGTCTGTGAACCATCCAATAGGTGAAGTTCAGTTCCATAAAAGCCTTCAAAGGCGAGGAGGCACGCATGCAGTAGGTGGGTGTGGTGAAGATGAGCAGGTCGGCTGCCTCCACCGCATCCATGATGCAGCGTTTTTCCGCATAGAAGGGGCAGAGGCTGTCATCGTCGATGCAGCGCATGCAGCCTGCGCAGAAATGCCCCAGATCCTTCGGCAGAAAGAATTCCGTGATCTCCTTTTCGCAGCCGATGCCGTCGGCAATGCTGCGCCCGATATGGTACGTGCTGCCCTTGTGGTTCTGCCCGTGGATGAGAACGATCTTCATTTACCTTACCTCCTTGGCATAAATGCTGCTGAACTGTCGGATGTGTTTTTCCAGAAGCGCAGTCACTTCCCCCTCCCGCTCCGGATGGCGGTCGCACAGGGAGAGCAGCATGTGGATGGGCGCATAAAACTGCAAAGCCATCACGTCGGGATCGTACTGCCGCAGCGCGCCTGTGCTGCCCAGATACGCAAACATGGCAGACTGATACGCCAACGGGTCGTCTGCATACTGCCGGGAGAGAAGCTGCGCCAGCTCCGGGTCGCGGAACTGTTCCACCGTCATCATCCTGCGGCAATTTCTCGCATAGTCGTCGTGCAGGAAAAAGGTAAACAGCCCCATGCCGGTTTTGACCAGTTCTTCTTCGGAGGCAGCCGAAAACATCCGGGCATCGGCCATGGCATCGTTGCCGTTCATCCGCAGCGCAGCCGCCTGCCGATCGTAGCTGCTTTTCAGCTCGGCAAGGATGGCCCCAAAGATCTCCTGCTTGCTTTTGTAGTGCTTATACAGCGAAGGGGCTTTGATGCCCACCGCATCGGCGATCTGCGCCACATACACATTGGCGTATCCCCTTTCGGCAAAGAGCGCAAGCGCCGCATCCAGGATCTTCTTTTTGGTACCTCCCACAGCATTCGTCCTCCTTTGGCTAATCTCAATTAGCCTCATCATAAGCTAATTTGAATTAGCTGTCAAGCCCCTGTTTCGGAATCCGCATCTTTTTCGGCGGGATTCTCTATTGACGGCGGGGGGTGGGGCATTCTATCATATACCTACAGGCAACAACACCCAACAGCCACAAAGGAGGTTTTTCCATATGCCCAACCCCATTCTGCCCCTGTGGGAATGCATCCCCGACGGCGAACCCCGCCAGTTCGGCGACCGCGTCTACATCTACGGCTCCCACGACCGCTACGGCGGCACCGATTTCTGCAACTACAAGCTGAAGGTCTGGTCTGCTCCCCTCAACGATCTGAACAACTGGGTCTGCCATGGACACAGCTTCCACACCCGCCCGGATACCGACCATCCCTCCAGCGTGCCCCACACCAGCAACGCCCTCTTCGCCCCCGATGTGGTGGAGAAGGACGGCAAGTACTACCTGTACACCTACATCGTGGGCGCAAAGGGCTGCGTAAGCGTAAGCGACAAGCCCGAAGGCCCCTTCACCTTCCTTTCCACCTACGACTATGCTCCCGAGGATGGCGGCGACGACGGCATCTTCAACGATGTGGGCGTGCTGGTGGATGACGACGGCAAAGTGTACTGCTACTACGGCTTCGAAGGCTCCCACATGAACGAGCTGGATCCCGAAAGCATGTACAAGGTGATCCCCGGCAGCCTGATCAGCCCGGTGATGGATGCCAGCGAAAACGTGCCCGTGGAAGAGCGGTTCTTCGAGGCTTCTTCCCCCCGCAAGGTGGGCGATACCTATTATCTGATCTACTCGCCCCGCAAGGGCAGCCGTCTGGCCTACGCAACCGCCGACAAGCCCACCGGCCCCTTCACCTACCGGGGGTACATCATCGACAACGGCGTGGATTACCCCGCCGGCAACAACCACGGCTCCATCTGCAAGATAGGCGGGCAGTGGTATGTGTTCTACCACCGCATGACCAACAACTCCATCACCAGCCGCCGCGCCTGTGTGGAGAAGATCACCATCCTGCCCGACGGCACCATCCCTCCGGTGGAGATGACCAGCCTTGGCTTTGAAGAATCCCTGAATCCCTATAAGCCCGTAAAGGCCGAGCTTGCCTGCGTGCTGACCGGCGGCTGCTTCGTGCTGGAAAAGGATGTGTTCCGCCGTGTGGTAAGCAAGGTGGGCGAAGGCAGCGTACTGGGCTACAAGTACTTCGACTTTGGTCTGGACACCTCCACCAGGACCATGGAATTTGCCGTGAAGGTGGTCGGTGCGGGCATGCGGGGCAAGCTGCACGTAATGATCGACGCTCCCACCGAAGAGAAGGGCGGCAAAAAGATCGGCGAGGTGGCCATCGACATGAGCGACGGCGTGTACCGCGGCCGTGTGGAAAACGTGACCGGGCGGCATGCCCTCTATCTGGTGGCTGAGCTGGTGAAGCCCCAGGCCGAATGGATGGCAGATTTCTTCCAGGGACGCACCCTGTGTGAAGTGGAAGAATTCGTGTTCCTGAAGTAAACAAACATCTTTCTTCTCCCCGGCGGGATCGTTACCCCGCCGGGGAATCTTTTTGCCGTTTTTGATTACCCGGCAGGTGCAGATGTAACCGCCCCCGCGACGGTATCCGCTATCCGACTGTTTTTTCCATATATCGCCAGCGCATTTCGTTGACAAGCATTACCGCCGTTGTTATAATGAAAAGTAACAATATACCTCTCACCCGCCCCGCCGAAGGGGGCGCCGCGACAGCAGAAAATAGATATCCGCATGCAGGAGATGACACCATTATGAAGGCATGGAAAACGATCCGTAAAAGCAGCTTCTTGGCTGTATGCACACTGGCGGTACTGCTTGCCGCAGCTTTGCTGCTGCAGCTCGCTTTGCCCCATTCCGCTCTGGCGCAGGGCACCGGGGACGAAAGCTTCGATATGGACGGCTCCAAGATCGAAGGCATCGACCTTTTCTGGCTTACCCCCGACAGCACCATTGACAACAACGGCAATCCCGTACCGGATGCCGAGCTGAACAACAACGGCGCAGCCCGCAACGATCACCTCTACATCGCCACCGGTTCCGATGCCGAACTGGCGATGACTTTCCAATTTGAGGTATCCTTCTCCGGGCAGTACAGCTATGCCCCCGGGGATATCCAGATCACCTTCCCTGCGCAGGTATGGCACGGACGCGACAGCTCCGGCGATGCAGGCGTTGTGGATATGACCTCGCTGATCGGCGGTATGGATCTTTCCGTGCCCGAAGCTCCCTCCACCAAGGGCGACTTCAACTGGCAGCTGGTGGACGGCAATTATGTGCTCACCAACACCAAGACTCTGGGCGCGACCAGCAAGGCCATGTTCCAGATGACGCTGATCGACCTGTTCCCCCACGATCTGGTGGATATGAGCGAGAGCGAACCCATCACCGTGCAGGTGGATGTGGTCACCAGCCGCGGCAACGTGATCTCCCGCACCTCCGACCCCATCACCGCGCAGGTGGATACCCATGCCGTGCTGAACAGCGTGAAGAAAGACTCCCGCAACGAGCTTTTCGAAGATGTTCCCGATCCTGCGACCCTGCCGGTTCAACTGCTGGAAAACCTGCCCGCAGGTACCCTGCCGGAGGACTATCTCTACGTGCGCTGGTACACCTATGTATACCATCAGGGCAACCAGCCCTTCTCCCTTTCCCTGACCGACGAGCTGGATGCCGCCTATCTGCTTGAGGACATCAGCGGCGCCATGACCCCCGGCGAAAAGGTGACCGACAGTATCTTCCTTGGCTATGTGGATCCCCAGGGCAAGGCTTATCCCGCCGAAAACGGCAGCACGGTGGATGTGTGGCAGAAGAAGCACCACGCCGCCACAACCGCCGCCAACGACCATATGATGTACATCTGGTCCGCCTACCCCAAGGCAGCCTTCCATGTACCCACCGCCGAAGAGGATCCTGTTGCCTATATCATGTACAACACCGCTGCATGGGAGCTGAGCGAGTACGATGCCGCCGTCAACGACCCCGGCTACGGCAAGCCTGCCGACGCCCGGGAGACCTCCGCAGGCGAAGACACCGCCCAGATCACCTACACGCCGGTGCGCTGGGAGCGTCCCACGGGTCGGTTCGAGGTGTTCAAGTACACCCACGCCAGCGGCATGAAGGACCGGAACTACGGCAACGGTCTGAACCAGCTGATCAACGGCGAGGATGTGGACGTGGAGTTCGTGATCAGCTCGGTGGGCTTCGGCTATCCCTGGACCAGCCACCGCACCAATCCGGACGATCCGTTCTATGTGGGCGATGCCGAAGTTACAGAGGAGGATTTCGGCATTCTCAGCTGGAAGCAGGTCATTGACGACTGCGATGTGTTCTTTGACCTTTCCGAAGTGCCCCTGACCGCCCGGGATTTCGAAACCGCATGGTTCGAAGTGCAGATCCCCCAGCGGCTGCGCTACCGCAAGGCCGGCGCAGACGAATACGGCTACAAGCCGGACGGCGAAGCCCTGAGCGCCAAATCCATCAAGTACGGGGCTGTGGAAGCGGGCACCTATGCCTATTTTATCGATGACACCCTGCCCATTCCCGATGTGACGATCGAATATCAGGTAGACGGCAGCGGCGTCTGGCTGCCTGCCGCCACCGCCACCTGGGGCGAGACCGGCAAGAACCCCATGACCTTTGTGAACGTGCAGGAGAGCATCACCACCTCCGGGCGCCGCATCCTCTTCCCCGAAAACACCACCGATGTGCGCCACACCTTTGTGAGCGACGTGTTCGGCGGCAAGACCGTGGAAAAGAGCGATGTGGCCGCCCTTTACTGGGATATGCGGCTGGGTGTTACCCTGAAGGCATCCGACGAGAACATTGCCATCGCCGAAAAGTGGTTCACCCTCACCGATACTCCCAGCACCAAAATGCGCAACGATGTGCGTATGGAGGTTTACGGCTGGGTGGGCAACCAGGCCGGCGGCACCCCGCCCGAGGGCGTTCTGCTGGAGGTATCCGACGGATCCTTCTACGATTATTCCCGCGCCACCATCAGCGGTGCAAGCTACGGCGTTTCCATGTCCAAGGCGGTGGATTTTGACAACCGCAGTGTTGCCCAGGGCGGCGACAACGATGTGGAGAACCGGCGCGCCATTCTCCATTACAGCGCAAAGGTCATGGAAAAGAGCAACATGACCGACCGGCTCCAGTACGACCAGGCTGTTGCCGCAGGCACCATTCCCGCAGAAACCGGCGGCATCTGGTACGACCTGCTGCCCGAAGGCGTTGTGCCCCTGCTGAATACCCTTGAAGTGCGCCCGGGCGATACCATCCTCTCCCGCTACATTGTCGAAAACTACAAAAACAGCGGGCGTACCCTGCTGGTGGTGGAGTGCGACCTGACCCCCACCCCCGTGCTGGGCGACGGCTCCGTTTACATGGACAGCCCCACCCTTGCTTTTGATGCGGTCTATCCCTGGGATGCCATCATCGACCATCAGGGCGAGGCTGCGGTGAACTATATCGCCTTCGAATCCACCAGCAGCGGTCTGCGCTACGATACGCTGGGCACCATTACCGGGCAGCGGGGCGATGCGGACGATCCCACGGGCGGCAACAACATCACCACCCCCGAAATGCCCGAAGAGATCGCACAGGCCATGACCGATCTGGATCCCAACACGGACGAAAACCGTTTTGTCTACGCCAAGTGTGACGTAAATGTGGATGTGATCACCTCCGCCGTTTCCGGCATTACCAAGGCGGTCAAGAACGATCTGTACGGCATCTGGACGCAGGGTCTGGACGGGCAGGAGCAGGTAACGGTCTATGAAGGCCAGAACTACACTTACCGCCTGCGGGTGGAAAGCACCACCGGTACCCGCACCAGCGACATCATCATCTACGACACCATCGAAAACTACCACATTCCCGCAAACGATGTGACCAAGCAGGATGATTACAACAACATCGATGAGAAAAAGGACTGGCAGGGCGACTGGCAGGGCAAGGGTCAGTGGCGGGGCACCCTGCGCAGCGTGGATCTGAGCGAGTTTGTAGAGGCTCAGGTCGCTCCCGTACTCTACTATTCCACCGTTGAAGACCTTACCTTTGCCGATTCCGACAGCGGCGACACCACCCAGGACGGCCGTCTGGAGATTTTCTCCAAAAACGAATACGACCTGACCAACACCGCCTACTGGCAGAAAGCCGAGTTGGATGCCTCCGGCATGTGGCAGGCGCCCGCTGGCGTTACCGCCGTTGCGCTGGATGCCCGCAAGGCTGCCGACGGCAGCGATTTCGTGCTGGAGGGCGGCAAATCCCTGACCGGTTACCTGCACATGGTCGCCCCCGATGACGACAGCGACCCCGATGTATGGAACGCCAAGGGCGCATATGCCCACAAGACCGCCGATGACGGCAGCCCCCTTCAGGAAGTGGACTGGGAGAAGGCGCGCGACGAAAAGAACAACATGTACGCCTTCAACAACACCCGCCTCAAGTGCGTGCAGACCGGCAGCGGCAGTGCGGGCGAATCCTCCAACATCATGATCCGCAACGACTACACCCGTGTGGGCATCCTGCCCAAGGTGATCGGCGTGAGCAAGGCGTGGGAGGATCAGAACAACCACGACAACATGCGCCCCGAAAGCATCACCCTGACGCTGGTGCGCAAGCTGCCCGGCGAGAGCTTCCGGGAAGTAACGGACGCCAACGGCGATCCCATCCGCCTTACGCTGGACGAAAGCAACAGCTGGACCGGCTGGCTGGAGCAGATCGACGTGGTGAACGAGGATGGCGAGTGCTACATCTACTCCTTCCGGGAGGACGAAGTGCCCGGCTACACCTATGCCGTTACCCAGCCCGACGAAAACCGCTATCTGGTCACCAACACCCACCCCAACGAGCAAGTGACCATCCGCGGCGTTAAGCAGTGGAACGACTCCAACAACGCCTACAATGCACGCCCCGAAAGCATCCAACTGACCTTGTTCCGGGATGGCGAGCAGCTCTCCGAGCTGACGGTCTATCCCGCTGCCGACGGTACCTGGAATTACAGCTTCGGCTCGCTGGACAAGTACGCTCCCGGCGGTGTGCCCTACGAATACACCATCAAAGAGACCTATGTGCCCAAGTACAGCTTCAATGCGGACGATCTGACCCAGCCGGTGAACGACTACACCCCCAAGAGCGATCTGACGGTGCAGAAGAAGCTGGTCAATACCACGCCGGCTGCTGCTCAGGTGCCCTTCACCTTTACCATCCAGCTGCTGGCAGAGCAGACCCGGCAGGAGATCGAAGCGGGCGCAGAGCCCATGCCCCTGATGGACGCCTACCGCTACGAGATCTTCGCCCTTGAAGAGGACGGCAGCCGGACAGTGGTATCCGACGGCACGATCAGCTGCTCCGGTACCTTCCGGCTGAAGGCGGACGAAGAGATCGTGATCCGGGATCTGCCCACCGATTCCACCTACAAAATCGTGGAAGAACCCCAGACCGGCTTTATCCTTTCCGAAAGCGTCAACGCCGAAGGCATCCTGTATGCCGGCGGCGAGAACCGTGCCGAATTCACCAACACCTATACTTCCCGCGGCGGGTTGCAGCTGTACGGTCAGAAGACCCTGAACGGCGCAGCGTTGCGGAAAAACCAGTTCCGTTTCCAGATCGTGGACAAGACCGAGGGCAGCCCGACCAAGGATCAGGTTGTTGGCTCGGGTTATTCCGGCATGCCCGAAAGCCGGAAGGATGCCGCCACCGGACAGATCACCTCCACGGCTCCCATTTCCTTCGGGCAGCTGCGCTACACCCAGGCCGATGCGGGCAAGACTTTTGTCTACGAGGTATCCGAAGTGGCTGTGGAGCAGGGCGGCTATACCTATGACGAGACCGTCTACACCATCGAGGTGCATGTGGAGGACAACGGCGACGGCACCCTGACCGCCACCGCCGTGGATGCTGCCACCGGCAGGGATGTGACCCGGCCGGACGGCGCAAACATGCCCTTTGAGAACACCTACGAGGCACAGGGTTCCGTAACGCTGAAGGCATGGAAGACCTTCCCCGGCGGCACGCTGGAGGACGGTAGCTTTACCTTTGAACTGTACCGTTACAAAAACGGCGCACCCACAGAGCTGATCGGGACCGCGACCAACAACGCCGCCGGCGAGGTGATCTTCCCGGAGATCACCTTCGGGGAAGATGATGTGGCGCTGGGTGACGAACCCACCGTATATTCCTACCTTGTGTGGGAGACCCAGGGCAGCGAGGAGGGCGTTGTCTACTCCAAGCAGGCCTATGTGTACCGGATCGCCGTTACGGACAACGGCGACGGCACGCTGGGTATTGAGGAAAGCGTCAAGGCTGCCTCCCGCGAGTGCGCCGAGTGCGCCTACTGCAACGGCACCGGCATGATCGACAACAGTGTCTGCACCACTTGCAACGGTACCGGCATCAACGACGGCGCGCTGACCGTTACCGATACGGAAAGCATGCCTGTTTTCACCAACCGCCCCGAAGACGGCAGCCTGACCGTTACCAAGCAGGTGACCAACGATCCCAATCCCCTGCCCGATCAGGAATTCATGTTCACTGTTACCTTCTCGGGTCAGGTTCCTGCGGATCTGAGCTACGAAAAGCCCGAACGTCAGGCGCCCGCGACCCCCGGCGGCAGCGGTGCGGGCAGCGGCAGCGAGGGCGGCAGCGGCACGGTTGCCAAGTACCATCTGCCCGATGAGGAGCTGCAAAACAGCGAGCCCTTCGCCGTCTATGACCCCCAGACCCACGGGATCACCATTATCCGTATGACGAAAGACGCAGACGGCGTATACAGATTCGAGGATTATGCCGTAGCCGAGAGCGATCTGACGCCAAAAACCCAATATTACGATATCTATACCGATCCCGACACCGGTCTGCTCTACCACCGCATGACCAAACTGGAGACGGAGGATCTTTCCAACAGCTACAGCTCTCCCTACCCCTGGCGGGATGACTACACGATCCGCAGCGAAGCGACCAGCTTTACCATGAAGGGCGGCTTCAAGCCCAGCGCAGGCTACCAGATGTTCTACATGATGCGCAAGATAACGAAAATGGATGTTTCCATGCTGGATACCAGCCGAATCACCCGGATGTACGATGCATTCCGTTATCTGGACAACCTGAAAGAACTGGATCTGCGCATGCTGGATACCTCCAACGTTACGGAAATGTGCGGCATGTTTGCCTACTGCGAGCGGCTGGAGACCCTTCTGCTGGACTTTGACACCACCAACGTAACGACCATGGACAGCATGTTCCGCAGCTGCTACAAGCTGAAGACACTGGATCTGTCCTCCTTCCATACCCCCAACGTGGAAGACTTTGGCGGCATGTTTGAAAATTGCCAGGAAATGGTCACGCTGGACATCAGCAATTTCGACACCTCCAACACCGAGGACTTTTCCGGGATGTTCACGTATACCGACAAGCTGCAGGTGCTGGATCTGAGCCACTTCGATACCGGCAGCGCCACCAACATGTACCGCATGTTCAGCTACTACAACTGGTACCCCGGCCGCGAGCTGATCCTCGGCGAGGGCTTCCTTGCCGACTCCGACACCTTCTACTACATCGACGGTGAGGGTGAGTACACCTCCACCTGCCCTTTCAGCAAGATCACCTTCCCGACGGGCAAGAGCATTTTCGTCGCCGATGCAAAATGGAAGGCTTCCAGCAGTTCGGTTTACACCGGCTGGTGGGTGAACACCGCAACCGGCGAACGGCTGCAGGACACCCCTGGCAAGGGCATTCCCAGCGTAATGGATGCCATTATGCGCGAAGGCAAAGGCGGTACGTGGGAATTGGAGCTTGCCGGTTATCAGGTCAGCTTCGAGCCCGGCGAAGGCGGCGCAGGCTATACCCCCGATGCGTACTCCGCTACGTATTCCGATTTGACCGCCCCCCACTACTTCTACCAATTCGGCAAGATGGTGGAATGCTTCACCGACGAAGCGGGCAATGTCTTCTACCCCGATCTCAACGACCGTATCACCATCCCCGCAGACACCTATGCCGCCGGCGACCACATTACCCTGACAGCCCGGTGGAAGGATTACGAATTCCCGGTGGTCAACATGAACAACACGATCACCTTCAAGCTGCGCGCAGGGGAGAGCCTTACCATCAACGATCTGCCCGCCGGTATCGAATACCACGTATCCGAAGAACCCCTTGACGGCTGGACGCTGCTCAGCAAGACCGGCGACACCGGCGCGATCGATTCGGCACAGACAGATGTATCCGTCTTTACCAACGAATACAAGAGCAGCAGGCGCATTGCCTATCTGGAAGCCAAAAAGCTGGTAAACGGCGTGCCTTCCGGGGCGGATGAGGAGTATACCTTTACCCTCAACCAGGGCAATACGGTGCTCCAGACCGTTACCAGCAAGGCCAACGGTGTGGTTCAATTTGCGCCCATCGAGCTGGAGGACAGATACGGCAACTACAGCTACCAGATCAAGGAAGTGCCCGGCAACGACCGGGATATGGTCTACGATTCCTCCACCGAATACGCCTACATCAACATGTCGTGGAATTCCGTCACGGGCGCTTATGAGCCGAAGGTCAGATACGGCAACAATACGATCCCCGTGTTCGAAAACGACCGTATGGGACAGCTGAAGCTGACCAAGCGGGTCGCGGGTACCTCCACCTCCATGGCGAACAGCAAATCTTTCAATGTGGAGGTCACCTTTACCAGACCCGACGGTCAGCCCTGGCGCAACGGCTACAGCAACTACGTCTACAGCACCACCGGCAGCAGCTACTGGATCAACAGCAGCGGCACCATCACCCTGTGGGTGAGCGCCGAGTATCCCGTTACGCTGAGGGACATTCCGCAGGGCGTTACCTATCAGGCCAGGGAGATCGGCACCTATACCCACTGGACTGTTGACAGCAACGTATACACCGGTACCATTTCCGGGGATGAGCCCGCAGAAGTGGTCTTCACCAACCACTACACCGCCAAGGGCTCGGCGCAGATCAAGGCACACAAGTACTACTACAGCAGTGTGCCTCTGCGGGATGGCGACTTTACCTTCGAACTGCTCCGGGGCGTGAAGGATCCCGAAAGCGGGCAGTGGTCGCCCGGCGAAGTGATCGCTACCGCCGACAACAAGGCGGACGGCAGCATCACCTTTGGCCCCATCGAGTTTGATACGGAGGGACTCCATCGGTTCTACATCCGCGAGGTGGTCGATTCCGAGCACGGCGTCAGTTACGACAGAGGTACCTACTATGTGGATTACTATGCCTCTGATTGGGGCGACGGCACGCTGAACGTATACAATTACAACAACTACGATCCCAGCTTCTACAACGGTGACACCAGCGGCTACCTGTATGTAACGAAGAAGGTGGTCAATGCCACCGAGGTCAACGCAGACGCCTCTTTCGTCTTTGACCTCTACCTGAAGAACAGGAACGGAGAACCCTATACCAACAGCTCCTGGGGCTATTACATCTACGATGTCAACGACAGCTACACCTACCACTCCGCCCACATTACCGACGGCAAAGTGACCTTCAGTCTGAAGGACGGGGAGCGTTTCAGAGGCTATTTTCCCAGCACCTGCACCTACGAGGTCGTGGAGCGCCCCCTGCCCGGCTTTACCGCCAGCGGCAGCCCCTCCGGGCGAATCCCCAGCCAGTACGGGACTGTCAACGAGATCGTTACCAACACCTACGCTGCCGAGGGCGAATATGTTCTTGAAGCCAACAAGCTGGTAAACGGCGAAGCGCCGGAGGAAGGGCAGTTCATCTTCGAGCTCTACGGCAGCGACGATACCCTGATCACCTCCGTTGCCAACGCCGCTGACGGCAGCATCACCTTCCCCACCCTCAGGTTTACCCAGAGCGATGTGGGCGAGGTGACCTACCGGCTGGTGGAAAAGAACACCGCCCAGCCCGGCATCGTCTATGACGAAAGCGTGCATACCGTCACCCTGACGGTCGCCGACAACGGCGACGGCACGCTGACCGTTACCGCAGACGACCTGCCCGCAGAGGGCATCCTCTTCGAAAACACCAGCAAGGACAGCGTGGATATCAAGGCCACCAAGGAATGGAAGGGCGACGAAGCCCATCCCGGTACCCGGTGCGATATCGTGCTGAACCTGTACAGCAGCACCTCTCCCGGCGAAAAGACACCGGTGGGCAGCAAAACCATCTCCGCCGAGGCAACGGGCGATGCGCTGACCGTTACCTGGGAAGACATGCCCCTGTTCCGGGAGGCGAACGGCGAAAAGCAGCCCATCACCTACACGGTGGAGGAGGAAATGCAGCTTGCCGAAGGCGAACCCGTTGTTTACACCCATCTGGTCACCGGCAGCGCTGAAGAGGGCTTCAGGGTCATCAACCGCTATACCGGCGCAGATGTGGTGCTTACCGCCCGTAAGGAGCTGACCGGACGCGCATGGAAGGCGGATGACCTGTTCACCTTCGAGGTCTACGACAGCGAAAACCGGCTGGCTGCCACTGCGCAGAACGCCGCCAACCGCACCGTCACCTTCCCCGCACTGTGCTTCAATATGGACGATATGGTGGGCGCAGTCAGAGACGAGGACGGCAACCGCATCAAGACCCTTACCTACACCATCGTGGAAAAGGCGGGAGACATTCCCGGCATCATCTATGACGATGCCGCCTATACCGCCACCGTAACTTTGGTGCAGACACCGGAAGGCGACCTGTCCGCATCGGTGGAATACGAGGCAGAGGACATCGTCTTCGTAAACACCTACACCGCCACCGGCAGTGCAGCCTTCTCCGGTACCAAGGTACTGGAAGGCCGCGCCCTGACAGCGGAGCAGTTTTCCTTCACCCTCACGGGCGAGAACGTGACAGAGACAGTAACCAATGCAGCCGACGGCAGCTTCGCCTTCTCCCCCATCGAATACACGCTGGCGGATGTGGGCGAGCATGAATACACCGTGAGCGAAGTAAACAGCGGGCTGCACGGCTACACCTACGACAGCACGGTTTACCGGATCAAGGTAACGGTTACCGACAACGGTGACGGCACGCTGACGACCGCCACCACCGTGAACGGCAGTGCGGCTACCCCCATCGCCTTCACCAATGCCTACACCCCCGACGGCAGCGTACAGTTCTCCGGCACCAAGAAGCTGGAAGGACGTGCGCTGGCAGCGGAGCAGTTCTCCTTCACCCTGACGGGCGAGGGCATGACCGAGACGGTGACCAACGCAGCCGACGGCAGCTTCGCCTTCTCCCCCATCGAATACGCGCTGACGGATGTGGGCGAGCATGAATACACCGTGACCGAAGTGAACGGCGGGCTGCACGGCTACACCTATGACGAGACAGTTTACCGGATCAAGGTAACGGTAACCGACAACGGCGAAGGCGACCTGATCGCCACCTACACTGTGAACGGCGGTGCAGACACCCCCATCGCCTTTACCAACGCCTATATCCCCGACGGCAGCGTGCAGCTCGGCGGCACCAAGCAGTTGAACGGACGTACCCTTGAGGCGGAGCAGTTCTCCTTCACCCTGAGCGGCGACGGCATCACCGAGACGGTGACCAACGCAGCCGACGGCACCTTCGCCTTCTCCCCCATCGAATATGCACTGGCAGATGTGGGCGAACACGAATACACCGTGACCGAGGTGAACGGCGGTGCAGACGGCTACACCTACGATGAGACGGTATACACCGTAAAGGTAACGGTACGCGACAACGGCGCAGGCGACCTGATCGCCACCTACGCCGTAAACGGCGCGGAGGATACCGCCATCGCCTTTGAGAACACCTACGATGCCGATTGCACCCTCACCTTTGCAGGTGTGAAGACGGTAGGCGGCAAGGAACCCACCGAGGATCAGATCTTCACCTTCCGGCTGAAGGCCGAAGACGGCACCGTGCTGCAGGAGGTGGAGAACGACAAGGGCAGCATCCGCTTTGCTCCCATCTCCTACACGCTGGCAGATGTGGGCAAGACCCACCGCTACACCATTGCAGAAAGCAGCGAAAGCACCGAACAGTACCGCACCGACCCCAGCGTCTACGCCCTTACCGTGACGCTGACCGACCCCGGCACCGGCACGCTGGTAGCCGACTGGAGCCTGACCAAGGATGGCGCAGAAGCTGCCAACATCGTGTTCGACAACACGCCGCTGACCCATCTGGAGATCAGCAAGACGGTGGCAGGACGGGAAACCGATATGGCGTTCAGCTTCCTGGTGACCCTGACGGATACCGACGGGAACCCGCTGGAGGGCACCTTCCCCGTAACGGGTATTGAAGCCGTCACCATCGCCAGCGGCGATTCGCTGCTTGTGAAGCACGGCGAGACCGCCCGGATCGGCGGGCTGCCCGTAGGCGCATGCTATACCGTGGAAGAAGCGGTTTACACTGCCTTTGACGCCTCTGTGAACGGCACAGCCGGAAACAAGGCGGAAGGCACTCTGCCCGCCGAAGGCGCAAAGGCCGCCTTTACCAACACCGGAAAGACCACCGGCTTCTCCGTAACCAAGAAGTGGGAAGGCGGCAGCGGTACCATCAGCCTGACGATCTATGCAGACGGCAAGAAGATGGTTCCCCAGCCCGCGGTGCTGAACAACGGCAGCAAGTACTCCTGCACCGGTCTGCCCATGTATACCGACGAGGGCACCGCCATCGTCTACAGCGCAAAGGAACGCTATGTGGACGGCTATGTGACCATCTACCAGAACACCGAACCCCACACTCATTTCAGCTCTGCCGTCTACGACGGCGGTACCATCATCAACCGGGCCGTGACCAGCTTCCGGGTACGGAAGGTCTGGGAGGGGCTGGCAGAAGGCGAAAAGGCTCCCGACATCACGCTTACGCTGTACTGCAACGGCGAAAAGCTGAACAAGAGAACCCCCGAGCCCGATGCCAACGGCTGGTATGTGTTCAAGAACCTGCCCATCCGCTACAACGGTGCGGATGCGGAGTATCTGGTCAAGGAGGAGCCCCTGCCCGGCTATGCCGTCAGCTACGGCGAGGCAGTGGAGGGGCAGGAAGCTCCGGCTTACGCCCTCAACGGCGGTACCATCGTAAACCGCAAGCTGCCCCAGACCGGCGACAGCGCAATGCCCGGTCTCTGGCTGGCGCTGGTTCTGCTCTCCGGCGCAGCCGTGGTATTGCTGATCAGACGCAGATACGGCAACCGGTAATATTCCGGGTAACATAAGAAAGAGGGGCTGCGGCAGATCGCCGCAGCCCCTCAAATCGTTGAAAAAGCGCGGGGTGCAGGGGGATCATCCCCCTGCCGGGTGTGGGCGGAGCCCACAATCCCTACGCCGCAGCGTTTTCCTGCAAGCACAGTGAGCACCGAAGGTGCAAGATGTGCGACTTTGATCGAAAAGTATGGGTTTATCAGCAGTCTGAGGGGCTGCGGCAGATCGCCGCAGCCCCTTTCCTGTATCCATCGTTTTTCATTCCACCTTCGGCAGCTTCGCAACAGCCTCTGCCAGCTCCCCATCGGTGGGGATATAATCGTCCATCCTGCCGTCATGGAACTTTTCGTAGCTCATCATGTCGAAATAACCGGTACCGGTCAGACCGAACAGGATGGTCTTTTCCTCGCCGGTCTGCTTACAGCGCAGGGCTTCATCCATCGCCACTTTGATGGCATGGGAGCTTTCCGGCGCAGGCAGGATGCCCTCCACCCGGGCAAACTGTTCAGCAGCAGCGAATACCTCTGTCTGCTTTACGGATACCGCTTCCATCAGCCCGTCATCGTAGAGCTGGGACAGCACCGGACTCATGCCGTGGTAGCGCAAACCGCCCGCATGGCTGGCAGAGGGGATGAAGCCGCTGCCAAGGGTGTACATCTTCGCCAGCGGGCAGACCATACCGGTGTCGCAATAATCATAGGCATACACGCCCCGGGTCAGGCTGGGACAGGAAGCTGGTTCTACCGCAACAAAACGGTAATCCGCCTCGCCCCGCAGCTTTTCGCCCATGAAGGGCGCGATCAGACCGCCCAGGTTGGAGCCGCCGCCCGCGCAGCCGATGATGATATCCGGCTTGATGCCGTACTTCTCCATGGCGGTTTTCGTCTCCAGACCGATCACCGACTGGTGCAGCATCACCTGCGTAAGCACGCTGCCCAGCACATAACGGTAGCCCTCCATAGAGGTTGCCGCCTCCACTGCCTCGGAAATGGCACAGCCCAGGCTGCCCGTGGTGCCGGGATGCTCTGCCAGAATCCTTCTGCCCACGGCGGTCTCCATGGACGGGGACGGGGTGACCGATGCGCCGTAGGTGCGCATCACCTCCCGGCGGAAGGGCTTCTGCTCGTAGCTGCATTTGACCATGAACACCTTGCAGTCCAGCCCCAGATAGGCACACGCCATGGACAGCGCCGTGCCCCACTGGCCTGCGCCGGTCTCGGTGGTCACGCCCCTGAGCCCCTGCTGTTTGGCGTAGTATGCCTGCGCGATGGCGGAATTCAGCTTATGGCTGCCGGAGGTGTTGTTGCCTTCAAACTTGTAGTAGATCTTTGCAGGGGTCTGAAGTTTTTCCTCCAGACAGTAGGCGCGCACCAGCGGTGCGGGGCGGTACATGCGGTAGAAATCCAGAATGGGCTGGGGAATGGGAAAATAGGGTGTGGTATCGTCCAGCTCCTGCCGGATCAGCTCGTCGCAGAAGACGCCGGACAGATCCGCCGCCGTCATGGGCTGTAAGGTCTCCGGGTTCAGCAGCGGCGCAGGCTTGTTGTGCATATCGGCACGCAGGTTGTACCATGCCTTGGGCATCTCGTTTTCTTCCAGATAGATTTTGTAGGGGATCTGCTTTGTTGCCATGGTTCGGTTCCTCCTCTTCTGATTTTTGCTGAGGGGAGGTTTTTCTGCAACAAAAAACCCGTCCCCCCAGACATGAGTTGTCTGCTGGGACAGGAGAAAATGCTTTTTCCTGCGGTGCCACCCGGCTTGATGCACCCTTTATGGTGCACCCACTTTGCGCATACCGACATATGCCGACGGTTGATAACGGAGAGTCCCGCTCCGTCTTGCATACTCCGGCAAAGCCGTTTCTGCTCGCCCTCGGAAGTCCATTCAGCCAAGCGTTCTCCGCCGCAATTCCACTATCTGCGGCTCTCTGTGGGAGAAGAGGGATGGCTTACTCACTCTTCCTCAACGGTTTATGGGAATGATACACCCACGCTTTAGCGTTGTCAAGCGGCAGTGTGAAATTTTGTGGGCAAAGCCGCCGGGTGCAGCTTATGCTTCATCCGCAAAGAATCCTGCGTTTTCCAGCTCTTTGGCGATCCACGAAGGGGTGTAGAAGGCGGGGCGGGCATCCGGACGATAGTTTTCCTGCACCTGTGTGCCGGGCTTCTCATCTTCGATATACACCAGAGCGACGCCGCCTTCGTGCAGGATGGCGTACCAGTGGTAATACCGGTTTTCGTGGATGCTGTCGTAAGAATCGAAGCAGGGGAAGCGTTCCCGGAAGTACAGCACCCGGCGGCCGTAGTTGTCCCGGTAGGCGGGGATCTTATAGCCGCGGTACAGAACACCCTCCTGCTCGTCCAGCTTTTTCGCCCTGAGCTGAGCAAGGCTCAGATATGCCTTTCCGGCTGCCGTGAACATTGCAGATCCGCTCCTTTCCAAACACCCTGAAGCACATTGGGGATATCACAGGCATTCGCCGTCGGCACGGGGGGTTCCTGCAAGAAAGGAGCAGGTATCCCCCGGGAGAGACGCATGGCACAAGTGTTTTCCCGCCGATTGTGCTTTCGGCGTCGGCGTGATATCATCATGCATAACAAATAACATTTGGTATTACAAACCATTCAGCGGCGTGCGGAAGACCGCCAAAAACCGAATTTTCACCAAGGAGCTGTGAAGCATGAAACCCGATGCCGCGAACAAGTTTTTCTCTTTTTTCACAAGCCCGAAACCGACCGCCGCCCCTGCCGGTAACGACCCGGTCAAAGGCCCGGTCTGCAATACGCAGCAGGATCTGGTTGCGGCTTTGACAAGAAAAGCCACGCGCACGCCTGCAAACATCACACTTCCCATCGGTACACCGTTGTACGAACGGTGCGGCTCAGGCGAATGGATCACTGAAGCCCTCCTCGATGCCGGGCTGGACTGGGATTCCTATACCTACCGCAAGCAGTCCGGACGCTGCTCCATCACCTTTGAAAACATCCGTCGGTATCAATAACCCCCGACGGATACATCTCTCTGATTGGCGATCTTGCGATCGGACCGGCTGTATGATATCATTTGCACAGCATCTGTCCGCCCGTTTGCCAAACCGTTCTGCAAGGAGTGTGCTTCATGTCAGCTGCATATGCCCGAAAGAAAAACAAAAGCTGCCTCGGCAGGCTGCTGAAATTCCTGTTGATCCTCTGTTTCCTGATCGTCCTGTTCTTCTATGTAACGAACAATGATTTTCGTGAAAACATCAACTGCGGTGTGACCGGTCTGGTTGCGAACGTAGCCGACTATGTTTCCTCGCTGCAGGAGCCGGGAAGCCCGGGCTTCAGCCTCTCCGGGCTGTGGGATGCCCTTTCGAAAGAAATACCCGGTTTTTCGCCGGAGGCGCTCTGGTCGATCATGACAAATACGGCGGAGGACACCGTTTCTTCTTTCACAAGTCCGAAGCCGACCAACGGTTCCTCCGGCGTTTCCACGACCCAGAAGCAGAACACCGCCGAAAACGTGCTGGCGGCCCTGTCCGGTTCAGCGAACAAAACATCGGTCTGCAGCACCCGGGACGAGCTGATAGCCGCCATTGCGGAAAAATCAGCAACCAAACCCACCAGCATCAAGGTTTCCATCAGTTCGGCGCTGTATACACAATGCGGTTCCGTTGACTGGGTAACAGAGATCCTGTACGACGCGGGCATCGACTGGGCTTCGTATACCTACAGCCAGTCTTTCGGCAGCTGCACCCTCACTTTGAACAAAATCAAATATCTGGATGCCGTGCCCTGCACCAGCCTGTACCAGTTCAAAACCCTGCTGAAGGGCGCCGAATCCACCGGAAGCATCTCCATACGCCCCTCGGCATCCCTCTATACCCAGCTGAAGGAAGATGACTGGGCGCTTCTGTATGCTGCTCAGGGCGAATGCGGCATCATTGACGGCAGCTTCAGCAGTTACAAGGAACCCAAACGTGTTCTGGTTTTCTCCGATCTGGTCTTTGCTGACAATTTCTACAGCGTTTCCTCCGTTACCGAGATCAAAAAGCATTTCCTCGCCAGCACCCGGACAGGAGCCGATTCCATTGCCTTCCATTGCAGCGATCAGCTGTTTTCAAAACTGACCGCCCATGTTGACGCCAAAAATCCATCCATCATGAACACCATCGCCTCCAACTGCGGTGTGACGGATGGAAACTGGGCGTACAGCAGCGCCAAAAACCTGTATTATTCCACCGGGCTGGATTATTTCCCCGGGGCGCGGATCGTCTGCCTGTACAGAAACAACCGACTGAACGAGCTGACAGCCCGGGAACGCACGCTTTACAACAAGGCAGCCGAAATCGCTTCCCGGTGCAGACGCGCATCCGCAGACGATTACGAGCTGATCCTCAACATTTGCCGGGAGATCTCCGCCATGGCGGATTATCGGCTTTGCACCGACCCGAACTGCGATGGCTGTGAGCTGGACAATGCGTACGGCGTAATGCTCAACGGCGGCGGCGAATGCGACTCCTTTACCGATACCTTTTACCTGATCGCCGCCCTTGCGGGGCTGGATGCAGGCTACCAGCACGGCGACGTAACGGAGATCTACAACAGCGACGCCGGCAGCAGCGGGCATATCTGGAACACCGTGACCCTGAACGGTAAAAGCTACTTCGTGGAAATGACCGGCGCCAACACGACCGCAGGCGGCGACAGGATCACCCCGTACTGGATGCTGCTGGGGAATGATGTAGCCCAGTTGACCCATATCTGGGACAAGAGTACCGCCTTCCACCAGTTGGCATCCACACTGGACGACAGCTATTCCTACTACCACAGGGAAAACTGCGCCTTTACCACCCCGGCACAGGCTGCCGCCTGCATCAAAAAATACAGAAACAGCGGTCTTGCCTGTATCGATGTGATGATCATCAACCAATCCTCGCTTTCCAACGAAAAATGTCTGCAGCAGCTGCTGGATGGGCTGCGCATCGGTGGCAGTTACTCCCACACCTTCATCGCCAACAGGATCTACGTAACGTACTATTACAAATAACCCACTGCCCCCGGCTGCCGCACAGGTTCGGCAGCCGGGGGCATGTTATCGCTGCGGTTTCCAAAAAAACCGCCGCAAGAAATATGCAGAAATCCCAGCCGACCCCTTGCACATTCCCCACCCATGTGCTATACTTTATCCGATTACGCACCTTTGTGGTTCGCATGCTTGTGCCGCCCAATGGCGGTGGCTGTGCGGTGTGGCCCAAGGGGTGGAAAAAACAAGGAGGATACCCAAAATGGCAGTTATCTCTATGAAGCAGCTCCTGGAAGCGGGCGTGCACTTCGGTCACCAGACCCGCCGCTGGAACCCCAAGATGGCTCAGTACATCTTCACCGAGCGCAACGGCATCTACATCATCGACCTGCAGAAGACCGTCCGCAAGGCCGACGAAGCCTACAACTTCGTTCGTGACCTGGCTATGGAAGGCAAGAGCATCCTGTTCGTCGGCACCAAGAAGCAGGCTCAGGAATCCATCGCTTCCGAGGCTCAGCGCTGCAACATGTACTATGTTAACAACCGCTGGCTGGGCGGCATGCTCACCAACTTCCGCACCATCCGCACCCGCGTTGAGCGCCTGAACCAGATCGACAAGATGGAAGCTGCCGGTCAGTTCGACGTTCTGCCCAAGAAGGAAGTTATCAAGCTGCAGCACGAGCGCGAAAAGCTGGAAGCCAACCTGGGCGGCATCCGCGAGATGAAGAAGCTCCCCGGCGCCCTGTTCGTCGTTGACCCCCGCAAGGAGCACATCGCTGTTGCCGAAGCCCGCGCTCTGGGCATTCCGATCGTTGCTATCGTTGACACCAACTGCGATCCCGACGAGATCGACTACGTGATCCCCGGCAACGACGACGCTATCCGCGCCGTGAAGCTGATCGCCGGCAAGCTGGCCGATGCTGTGCTGGAAGGCAAGCAGGGCGAGCAGGATGCCACCGGTGAAGCCGCTCCCGAAGAGGAAGCCGCTAAGGTAGAAGAGTAAGAAACAATACAGGCACGGGCACACACCGCTGTGCCCTGCCCTTCCGATTATTTTGTAAAGGAGCGAGAATTCCTATGGCCAACATTACTTCTCAGATGGTTAAGGAACTGCGTGAAATGACCCAGGCCGGCATGATGGACTGCAAGAAGGCTCTGATGCAAGCCGATGGCGATATGGACAAGGCTGTTGAGTGGCTGCGCGAGAAGGGTCTCGCCGCTGCCGCCAAGAAGGCCGGTCGTATTGCTGCCGAAGGCGTTGTTGCCAGCTACGTTTCCGATGATGCCAAGGTTGGCGTTGTGGTGGAAGTAAACTGCGAGACCGACTTCGTTGCCAAGACCGACAACTTCATCAACTTCTCCAAAAACGTTGCCAAGCACGTTGCTATGGCTAACCCCGCCGATGTTGACGAGCTGATGAACCAGCCCTTCGTGGACGACCAGAGCAAGACCATCACCGACCTGGTGAGCGATGCCACCGTTTCCATCGGTGAAAAGATCTCCATCCGCCGCTTCGCCCGCTACGAGGTGCAGGACGGCGCTGTGGAAACCTACATCCACATGGGCGGCAAGATCGGCGTTCTGCTGCAGGTTGCCAACGACAACGCTGCTACCCTGACCGCTGACGAGTTCAAGACCTTCTATCACGACGTGGCTCTGCAGATCGCTGCCGCCCGTCCCACCTATGTGCGCCCCGAAGAAGTGCCCGCCGAGACCCTGGAGAACGAGCGCAAGATCCTGCGCGCCCAGGCTCTGGAAGAGGGCAAGCCCGCCGAGATCGTGGATCGCATGGTCGAAGGCCGCGTAAAGAAGTACTACAAGGACGTTTGCCTGCTGGAGCAGCCCTTCGTTAAGGACGGCGACAAGAGCATCAAGCAGGTTATGGCCGAGACCGCCAAGGCTATCGGCGCCAACCTGGATCTGGTCAAGTTCGAGCGCTTCGAGCGCGGCGAAGGCATCGAGAAGCGCAAGGACAACTTCGCTGAAGAAATCGCTGCCCAGATGGCTGCCATGAAGTAATCGACCCCATAAAGGTTTTTCATCCATGGTCAGGCATTGACCTTGTGGCACGCAGGCTTTGCTTGCGTGCCATTTTTCACACCAACATGACAAAGGAGGATGTTCCCATGCCGGTACCCTACAAGCGCGTGATCCTCAAGCTCAGCGGCGAGGCGCTGGGCGAAAACGGAAAGGGTTTCTGCCACGAAAAGTTCGAAGATGCAGCCAAGATGCTCATCGATATCCGAAATACCGGCGTGGAGCTGGCGGTGGTCATCGGCGGCGGCAATGTATGGCGCGGCCGCCGCGGCGCAGCCATGCGCATGGGTACCGTAGCTGCCGACCAGATGGGCATGCTGGGCACCCTGCAGAACTGCCTCTATATGCGCGATACCCTTGCCCACATGGGCGCAAAGGCTACCGTGATGACCGCTGTGGATATGCCCCGCTTTGCCGAGCCCTACAACACCGTAAAGGCGCTGGAGCTGCTCGCTCAAGGGCATATCGTGCTGTTTGCCTGCGGCATCGGCAGCCCCTGCTTCTCCACCGACACCACCGTGGTGCTCCGTGGTATCGAGCTGGAATGCGACGCCCTGCTGATGGCAAAGAACATCGACGGCGTCTACACCGCCGACCCCAACAAGGATCCCTCCGCGACGCTGATCCCCGACATTTCCTACACCGAAGCCGCTGCCCGCGACCTGAAGGTGATGGACGCAGCCGCCTTCAGCCTGCTGCGCGAAAACAACGTGCCCCAGCTCCGTGTCTTCGGTCTGGAGCCCGCCGAGAACATTATCAAGGTGCTGAACGGCGACCCCATGGGCACCGTGCTGCATCCGTAAAGATCCGATGGGTGTGATGCAGGGGCGCTGCCCCTGCACCCCGCCCAAGGGGCTGAGCCCCTTGGGAATCCCGCTTGCTGCGCCCATTTCATGGGCGCAGCGGGGATTCGTATTCTGTGTAAGGACTGCTTTCTGACCGCCGGTCGGCATATGGGCCTCCCGGCTCACGGGTGAGGCGTTTTTGCGGTGACAGCTTATTCTGCTCCGTTTCCACAGCGCCGGCGTTTTTCTACACATCATCCCTTTATCCCCCTCAGCCGCATGCAATGCGGCTGATAACAGGATTCTTAAGGAACGAAGTTCCTTAAGCGGTGGGTGTGGGAGGCAGCGCCTCCCACCGTCCCCCCCACCCCAAAAAGGAAAGGAAACACTATGCTCAAGAAGCTTCAAGCCCTGTTTGCCCCCAGGGATCTGACCGTGGGCAACCCCATGACAGGCATTGCCATGTTTGCCGTACCCCTTTTGATCGGCAATCTGGCGCAGCAGCTGTACAACACCGTGGACGCCATCGTAGTGGGCAACTATGTAGGCGACGCTGCGCTGGGCGCAGTGGGTCTGGGCGGTGCGGTGCTGAACCTGATCCTGGTGCTGTTCATGGGCATTTCCACCGGTGCGACCATTGTGGTAAGCCAGTATTTCGGTGCAAAAGACCGGGAGCGGCTGAGCCATGCAGTGGGAACCACCATTACGCTTACGGTTATCAGCGGCATTATCATGTCTGTTGTGGGTATGCTGCTGTCCCGCCCGCTGCTCAAGCTGCTGGGCACCTCCGATGCCATGATCGGGCTTGCTACAGATTATCTGGTCATCATCATGCTGGGTCTGGTAGGCAACGGTCTGTACAACATCTTAAGCGGCGTGATGCGCGGTCTGGGCGATTCCACCAGCCCACTGATCTATCTGATGGTCGCCTGCTTCCTGAACATTATTCTGGATCTGCTGTTTGTAGCCGTTTTCGGCATGACCACCGACGGTGTTGCATGGGCTACCATCATTGCCCAGGCGGTATCTGCCGTGCTGTGTGTACGCCGCCTGTGGAAGATGACCGAGGTACTGGATCTGAACCGCAGCACCTTGCGGATGGATAAAGCCATCGTACAGCGGGTAGTCAAGCTGGGCGTGCCTGCGGGGCTTACCCAGATGATCTTTGCCCTCTCCAACATCCTTGTCCAGTCCCTGACCACCTCTCTGGGCGACTTTGTGGTTACCGCCACCACTGCCATTATGCGTGTGGACGGCTTTGCCATGATGCCCAACTTTACCTTCGGTATTGCCGCCACCACCTTTACCGGGCAGAACGTGGGCGCAAAGCGCTGGGATCGGGTAAAGCAGGGTGCAAAGGATACGCTGCTCCTTGCCGTTGGTACCGCCACGGTGCTGGTTGCCGGCATTCTGTTCTTCGGCAAAAACCTGATGCAGATCTTTACCTCCACCCCCGAGATCGTGGAGCTGGGCGTGGGCATGATGCGCCTTCTGGCTGTTGGCTACATCGCTTTTGCCGTTACCCAGACCTGGCAGGGCGTAATGCGGGGCGCAGGCGAAACCATGATCCCCATGTGGATCAGTATTGTGACGACAGTTATCATCCGTATGCCGCTGGCCTATCTGTGGGCGTACCTGACCAGAAGCCCCCAGTGGCCCAACGGCAACCCGGTTTGCCTCTACGGCTCGCTGCTGACGGCGTGGATCGCCGGCTGCCTGCTGAGCACGCTGGTCTATTTCAAAGGCAAATGGCGTAAGCGAACCGAGGATGCTCTCAAAGACGACCCCGAGGAGAGGGACGAGAGCATCCTGCCTGCCTGAGAAAACCACACGACATGAAGGGAGCAACCAACCATGGATACCAAACAGAGCCTTGCTGCATTGATCGCAGAAACCATTGAAAACTGCTACATGGGCATCGACGGTCTGCCCACTGCCGAAGAGATCGGCGGTTATCTGGAGATCCCGCCCCAGAAGGAAATGGGCGACTATGCCTTCCCCTGCTTCAAGCTGAGCCGCGCCCTGCGCATGGGGCCGCCCCAGATCGCTGCCACACTGGCCGGCGCCATCGACGCGGGCGACCTGTGCACCGCCAAGCAGCTGGGCGGCTATCTGAACTTCTTCCTCAATCGCGACAACTTTGCCCAGAAGACCTTGGACAACGTGCTGGCCGCCGGCGAAAGCTACGGCGCAGACACCATGGGCGAGGGCAAGACCGTCTGCATCGACTATTCCTCCATCAACATTGCCAAGCGGTTCCACATCGGTCACCTGTCCACCACCATGCTGGGCCACAGCCTTGGGCGCATCTACCGCCATCTGGGCTACAAGACCGTGGGCATCAATCATCTGGGCGACTGGGGCACCCAGTTCGGCAAGCTGATCTATGCTTTCAAGACCTGGGGCAACGAGGCGGACGTGGAAGAGAAGGGCGTGCCCGAACTGACCCGCCTGTATGTAAAGTTCCACGAGGAAGCCGAGAAGGATCCCACCCTAGACGACGAAGGCCGCCGCTGGTTCAAGGCCATTGAGGACGGCGATCAGGAGGCGCTCCGGCTGTTCAACTGGTTCAAGGATCTGACCCTGCGGGATGCCAAACCCGTCTACGACCTGCTGGGCGTGGAGTTTGACAGCTACAACGGCGAATCTTTCTACGTGGACAAGACCGACCGGGTGGTAAATGAGCTGCGGGAAAAAGAGCTGCTCACCCTTTCCGAGGGCGCATCCGTTGTGGATCTGGACGAGGAAAACAGCGGCATGCCCCCCTGCCTGATCCTGAAGAAGGACGGCACCACCATCTATGCCACCCGCGACATCGCCGCCGCCCTGTACCGCAAGGACACCTACGACTTCGACAAGTGCCTCTATGTGGTCGCCTACCAGCAGGATCTGCACTTCCGCCAGTTCTTCAAGGTGATCGAGAAAATGGGCTACGAATGGGCCAAAGATCTGGTACACGTTTCCTTCGGCATGATCAGCGTTGCGGGCCAGAGCCTTTCCACCCGCAAGGGTCACGTGCTGTTCCTGGAGGATGTGCTGAACACCGCCATCCAGAAGGCGCGGGAGATCATCGAAGAGAAGAGCCCCAATCTGGAGAACAAGGACGAGGTCGCCAAGCAGGTGGGTATCGGCGCAGTGATCTACGCCGACCTGCAGAACGGTCGCATCAAGGATATCGACTTCAACTGGGATCGGGTACTCAACTTTGACGGCGAGACCGGCCCCTATGTGCAGTACACCCACGCCCGCTGCTGCAGCGCCCTGCGCAAGGCCGAAGGGCTGGAGGAAGCCGCCATCGACTACTCCGCCCTCAGCGACGACTACGCCCAGGAGCTGCTGCGCCAGCTGAGCCGCTTCCCCGACACCGTCAAGGAAGCCGCCAACCGCTACGAGCCCAGCATCATCACCCGCGCGGTGACCGAGCTGTGCAAGGCCTACAACAAGTTCTACTACGAAAACCGCATCATGGTGGACGAGGCCGGTGTACGCGCCGCCCGCGTTGCCCTGACCCGCGCCGTGAAGAACACCATCAAGACCGGCCTGTACCTGATCGGTATGGAAGCCCCGGAGAGGATGTAACATGAAAGAGCTGACCAGCCTGAAAAACCCTGTGGTACAGGCTGCCCGCGCTCTGGACACCGCAAAGGAGCGCACCCGTCAGGGTGCGTTTCTCTGCGATGGGGAGCATATGGCGGGCGAAGCCCTGACCGTATGCCCGGAGCGGGTGCGCACCCTGTTTGTGGAGCAGGGCTGTGAGGAACGCTTTGCCGCCCTGCTGGCCAAAGCCCCCGCCGGGGCAGAAGTCTATGCCGTACCCGGCAACGTGATGGCTGCCATTTCGCAGGTAAAGACCCCGCAGGGTATCGCCGCCGTGGTGGAACTGCCGGGCAGCGTACCGCTCAACGAGCAGACCGGTCGGCTGATGCTGCTGGAAAACGTACAGGATCCCGGCAATGTGGGCACCATTCTGCGTACGCTGGATGCCGCAGGCTTTTCCGGCTGCATCCTCACCCCCGGATGCGCAGACCCCTTTGCGCCCAAGGCGCTCCGTGCCACCATGGGCAGCGCGCTGCGGATCCCCATCACTTTTGCGGAGGATACGGCAGCGGCGGTTCGTTCTCTGAATGAACGGGGCTATGCCACCATTGCCGCTGCGCTGGACGGGGAGCCTTTCTACGAGCGGGAAGCCCTTGGGGAAAAGGTGTGCGTGCTCATCGGCAACGAGGGGCAGGGGCTGACCCGGGAAGCGCAGACCGCCTGCACCCACCGTTACAAGCTGCCCATGCGGGGCGGCTCGGAATCGTTGAACGCAGGCATTGCCGCCGCCGTGATGATGTATGATCTGATGAACCGGTAACTGAAGACCCGCCGCATAGCCTGCGGCGGGTCTTTGTTACAAATGCGGGGTGCAGGGGGATCATCCCCCTGCCGGGTGTGGGCAGAGCCCACAAACCAACTCGCCGCGTGTTACTTTTGCAAGCACAGCGAGCGCCGAAGGCGCAAGATGTGCGGCTGGAATCGAAGCCTATGGGTTCATCAGCAGCCTGACCCGCCGCAGGAGCGTATCCTGCGGCGGGTGTTTTGTTTCTTCAGCCCTCGTCGGCATGGATCCATTTCGCCATGCCGGAGCCGTTCTGTTCGTTGGGGTAGGCTGCAAAGCCCAGCCTTTCGTAAAAGCCCTCCTTGCCCGGTGCGCTGGACAGCTCCAGATAGCTGTGCCAGCCGGGCTTGAGCTGTTTGCGGATGTAGTCTTCCACATGGGCGAAAAGGGCTTTGCCCACTCCCCTGCCCTGCACAGCGGGATGCACCACGAAATCCTTCAGAAAAAAGGACATGGCCCCATCGCCCAAAAGCCGTGCCATGGCTACGGTCTGCCCGTTCAGGCGGGCAGAAAAGACCGCATAGCTGCCTGCAAGTGCAGTATGGGTCAGATCGGCAGGCGGTTCGCCCCAGCCCGCAGCGGCAAAGAGCCGGATAAAATCATCGGCAGACAGTTCGTTATCAAGGATCTCCAATCGGCTGTGATCGGTATTCGGCATCAGGCTTCCTCCCTTTTCGGTTCTGCAATGGGTATGGACACCAAGCGGGCAGACCATCAGGTATTCCTCGTCGGTTTCCCGGAGTGTTTCAAAGCCCAGCCGCCTGTACAGCGCAGCCGCCCGGTTGGTCTTCTGCACTGCCAGCGAGGCTTTGGCATAGCCTTGCTGCCGAAGCTGCATAAGCAGGGTCTGCATCAGCAGCGTGCCCACGCCCCTGCCCCGTTGCCCCGGCAGCACCGATATGGCGAAGGAGGGGACACCGTCCTCGATATGCCCGTAATCCGGCATGTCCCGCACCCATGCCGCACCGATGACCTGCCCGTTTTCCACTGCAGCCAGACCGTGGTCGTGGGTTCGGGTACCGAAGCCATCGATATAGACCTGCAGCTCCGGCTTTTCCAGAATACTGCGGGGTGGGGGTTCCATCCCTTCGGGCACATGGATGGCGTGATAGAGAAAGGTTTGGAGGATCTCTGTATCTTCGGGGCGTATGGCCCGGAGGGCGATCTGTTTATCCATGGGCTATGTTCTCCTTTCGGTCAAGTTCCACCACTTCTGCCTGAGTATTTGCCAAAAAGGTACGGTCGTGCTCCACAATCAAAAGTGTTGGTGCGTATTCGAGGATCAATTCCTCCACCTGACGTCTGGAAAGTACATCGATATAGTTGAGGGGTTCGTCCCACACATACAGGTGTGCGGGGGTGGACAGGCTGGCCGCCAGCAGCACCTTTTTCTTCTGCCCCTGCGAGAAATGCTCCAGCGGGCGGTCGAACTGTTCCCGGCTGAGCCCCATATTGCGCAGGATGGCTTTGAACAGGGTCTCATCCAGCGAACGGGCGGCGATATAGTCCCGGAGGGAGCCGTTCAGCCCGTCGGTGGACTGGGGTACATAGGAGATGATTAACCCCGAAGCGACGGATACATCGCCCCGCAGAGAACCGCCCACGCCGCACAGCGCCTTGAGCACGCTGCTCTTGCCGCAGCCGTTGGCGCCCCCAAGGGCGATGCGCTGCCCCTGCACCACCTGAAAGCGGATGTTTTCGCATACGGTGCGCCCATCGTAGACCACTGCGCCGTTTTCCACCGAGATGAGCCGCTGCTTGGGGTGGCGCAGCGGCATCAGCTTCAATTCCCCCACCTGCTCCATATTTTTGAGCAGCTTGCTCTTTTCCTCCAGTTCTTTCTCCCGGCGGCGTTGGATGCCCTTGGCACGCTTCATCAAAGCCTCACTGCGGGCACCCACATAGCCCCGGTCAAGCGCCGCCACTTCACTTTCCGCCACATGGAACTTTCCCTTTTCCGCACTGCGGCTGAAATCGGCTGCGCGGCGTGCGCTCTGCCCCAGACGGGCGATCTCCCGGCGCAGGGTCTCATTCCGGGCGGCTTCGCTTTCGTTCTGCAGATCGAAGGCGGTCTCCCAGCTGTCGTAATTGCCCTGCATCACGGTGATCTTTGATCTCTCCATCGCCATCACATGGTCGATGCAGCGGTTGAGGAACGCACGGTCGTGGCTCACCAGCAGAAAGCCGTCCTTGCGGCTCAGATAATCGGCGACCAGACCGCGCCCGTGCAGATCCAGATGGTTGGTGGGTTCGTCGATCAGAGGATACACATCGTCACGGGCGAAAAGGGCGCAGAGCATGGCCTTGGTCTGCTCGCCGTTGCTCAGGGTACGGAAGGGGCGTTCCAACGCCTCCTCGCTGCCGAAAAGCTGGTTCCATTCGCACAGGAAGCGCCAGTCCTCCGTATCGGGGGCGGCGGCGCGGAGCACATCCATGGTGGTGCGGGAGGGATCCGGCACAGAATAGGGAAAATAAACTGCTTTCAGCGGCATATGGATGCAGCCGCCGCTGTCCAGCTCGCCGCAGAGCAGGCGCAGCAAAGTGGTCTTGCCCCGCCCGTTGCGCCCGGTAAGCCCCAGCCGCCAGGAGGAATCCAGCCGGGCGGTAAGGTCGGTAAAGACAGGATCGGCGCTGCCATCGTAGGTGTAGGTGAGATGTTGAATGGTGATGTTCATAGGCATACCTCCTTGGGAAAAAGCCAAGGGAGCGGCAGAATTTTTCGCAACGAAAAAAACGAAGCCCGCAGACGCGCTTCTTCGTATTCCTGCCAAAGCAAGCCAAACACACCGCCCGGGTTGCCCGGCGGCAGCAATGGCTTATGCTCCCTTTCTGAAAAAAGGTGTGGCAGGATTACTTGCGCATCTTTCCAACTCCGTTTCTGCATGGTTTGTTTGAACATTCGTTCAATGTCGGGTTGATTGTAGCACAGGGGCGGCGGGGGTGTCAACAAAAAACAACCCTCCGCCGCAGGGGCGAAGGGTCGCAAGCAGATGGATCAGGGCTTTTCGATCAGCCGGATGGCGGTGATCACGGGCTGGTTTTCGGCGGCAACGCTGCCGTTGTAGTCGACGACCGGGGTATCCTTGCAGATGGCATCCACGATCTCGATGCCGCTGAGCAGTCTGCCGAAGGCTGCATAGCCGCCATCCAGCGAGGGGGCTGCCTGATGCATGATAAAGAACTGGCTGCTGGCGGTATCAAAGCCCGCTGCGGAACGGGCCATGGACAACACGCCCCGCTCGTGCTTGATGGGGTTCTGGAAGCCGTTCTGGGCAAACTCGCCTTTGATGTTCTCTTCTGCGCCGCCGTAGCCGTTGCCCAGCGGGCAGCCGCCCTGAATGACGAACCCGGCATACACCCGGTGGAAGGTGAGCCCGTTATAGAAGCCGGACTCGATCAGCTTGACAAAGTTCTGCACGGTGACGGGGGCTGCATTGCCGTAAAGCTCGGCGGTCATGGTACCGTAGTCTGCCACATCGATGGCGATATAGTGGGTGGGGATCAGCGCAGCATCGCCGGAAGCGCCCACCATGGGGTTGCCGCCCTCCCGGTTGGCATCGCCGAATACCACCACCGCCACCACGGCGGCAATGGCCAGCAGGATCACAACGGCGGTAAGCACAAAGACTTTTCGGTTCTCTTTGGTCAGTTTCATGGTTTCTCTCTCCAATCGCGGAAAAACTTGGTTCGGCGGGCTGTGCCGAAGCCAGTCCGCCCTCCCAGTATAGCAGGGAACGGGCGGTTGCACAAGCAGCCACGGCTTGTACAAGAAAGGGGCTGCCGCAGTACTTTGCCCTGCGGCAGCCCGCCTGTTATTCTTGGGTAAGCGACAGCCGGTAGAAGCGGCGCATGCGCCCGTCGTAGGCGGGCATGGTGCACACCACCCGATAGCCGAAACGCTCAAAATTGCGCCAGGAAGCCCCGTTGCCCGGGTCTACCGTGCAGTACATGGCGGTGCCTCCGCCCTGCTTTGCCAGCCGGGTGAACAGGCGCAGGAACGCCGTCTGGATGCCCCGGCGGCGCATGGCGGGAGCCACCATCACATCATGGAAGTCGTAGCTGCCCTCCACCGGCAGCCCCAGCTTGCGGGCGTAGCTGTGCTCGCCCCGCTTTTCGCCGGGGGTCATCTCGGCAAAGCCGGCAAGGGTATCGCCGTCAAAGAACCCCCAGGCTTCCCCGTCCACGGCGGCAGAGGCAAACTCCCATTCCTCGGAGGGGTAGTACCATGCGGGATCCTCCAGCGTTGCCATGACCTGCTCCTGCAATGTCAGCATGGCGGGAACATCCCGGGTGGTGAGCATGCGCAGGGTGAGCCCTTCGATCCTTGGGGCGGTATCTTGCACGGCGATCCTTCCTTTGCTTACAGAGTTTTACTCTTCCTCGCCCTCGTTTTCGGGCTGCATGGCATTGAGCATGCTCTTGCGGTTCTTGCGGCGCACCAGAACGATCACCAGCACCACAACGGCAACGGGCAGGATCACCGGCAGGGCCATGGTCAGGAATACCAGCAGGTTGCGCCCGAAACGACCGATGCCCTCCAGAGAGGCCTTCAGAGCTGCGCCCAGACGCTGCACAAGGGTCAGCTCCTCGTCGTCGGCATCATCCTGAGCAACGGTCTCGTTCACATCCACGTAGACATAGCTCATATCCACCCGGCGGTTGATGTTCAGCTGCTTGCTTTCGTAACGGTCCAGCTGGTACTGGGTATCGGCGATCTCGCTTTCGATCTCCAGAATATCGCTCACCTGTTCCGCCTTGGCAAGCAGGGTGTTGAGCCGCTCCATCTTGGTACGCAGGGTCTGAAGACGGGTTTCGTTATCGTAGTATTCGACGGTTTTGTCTTCGGTGCTTTCGCTGCGGGAGGTGACCCTGCCGTAGCCGGTAAGCCCGGTCACAAACTCATCCAGCCGGTCAGAAGGCACGCGGAAGGTGAAGTTGGCGTTACGCCCGTAAGCGCTGCCCGCCTCGCCGCTCTGGAACATGTTCTCGATATAGCCGCCGAATTGGGTAAGCAGGTTCTGGATGCCTGCGATGTCGGCATCGTAGTTTTCGGTGCGCAGGCTGACGCTGACGGTGCGGATCAGCTTGCGGTCGTCGGTCTGGGCGATCTCCGCACCGCTGTCGCCGGCGATTTTGACGGCTGCGGTATCGTAGGAGGCCGACTCGTAAACGGCTTCTTCCATCGCCATATCTGCGCTGTAGTTGCTCATCAGCGCAGTGCCGCCGTCGGCGGGGGCGGCAGAGGACATGCTGTAATTGATGCCGCCGTTGCTGCTGCCGGTCTTTGCGCTGCGGGCTTCCTTGCGGTACAGGTCGCCGATGCTTTCGTCCTCCAGAGTGCCTACCCAGCCTGCGCCCAGCACCAGTACAAGGGCCGCGGCAATGGGTAATACGGTTTTGAGCCAGATGTTCTTCTTCTGCTTCATTTGTGTCTTCTCCTCTCTTCGAACAGCCGCCCGCCAGTTTCTCTCAAACTGAAGGGAGGGTGTTTCTGCATACAGGTCGGCAAGGGCAGCGTCGAGGTCCTGTTCGTTTTCGTAGTGGTTCATACCGCTTGCCTCCTCTCTATCCGGAACAGACGAGGCAGCGTCCCGGTTGGTTCCCAAATTCTCCATTTTATTTTTCCTCCGCTTGCAAAAGCGACTTGAGCGCTTCCCGGGCGCGGCTGAGACGGCTTTTGAGCGTGCCCTCCGCAATGCCTGTGGCTGCTGCCATATCGCTGTAATTCATCTGCTGACCGTAGTACAATTCGAGCAGAAGCTGCTGCTCCGGCTTCAGCCGGGCAACCGCCTGCCACAAGGCCTCTTTGGCTGCCTTGCGGGCGTACTGCTCGTCGGGGGTGGGAGCGGGGTCGGCGGTCTCCTCCCAGCCCTCGGGCATGGGCTGCTGACGGCGCATCCGCGCGCTCTTGAGAATATCCAGACAGGTGTTGTGGGCGATGCGGAACAGCCAGGTCGCCACCCCGTCGCCGGTGAGGGTATCGAAAGCGCGGAAGGCGCGCAGCATGCTTTCCTGGGCAGCATCCTCTGCCTCCTGCGGATGCCTGAGCATATGCAGACAGTGCCGGTAAACCATGGGCGCATAAGGGCCGCAGCGGCGTTCGAACGCTTCGGCGGTGTATTCCTCTTTGCGGCGCAAGGCGCTCACATCCTTTCTGTGCTTCGTTGGCAGCCCTATTATACGATGATTCCCATGCCGGTGCAAGTACACAGATGTTTCAATTGCGGTGTAGACCCGGGAGTGCTATAATGTGTAGGATTTTGATGTTATGCAAGGAGTGTACACAGGATGCGCACCAAACTGCCCCGCCTGCTCCTCTGGTATCTGCTGACCCCGCTGTGGCTGGTTCTCTGCCTGGAGGGCTTTACCCGGATGGATCCCTTTGCCGCCCTGTGGTGGATGATCCGCTATCCGCTGGCGATGCTGTTTTCCTTTGGGCTGCTGGCGGGTCTTTGCGCATTGCCTGCCCTGTGCAGAAGCACCAAGAGTCATAACCTGTGGCTGCTGATTGGCACCATTGCCTGCTCTGTCTACGGCATCGTGAACCACTACAAGCTGATCTTCCGCATGGAGCCCATCCTGCTGACCGACGTGACCCAGATCAGGGATGCCATCGAGGTGACTGCGCTGGGCTTCGACATCAACTGGGCGCTGGTGGCGGTGGTGGCTGCCGTCTTCATTGCGCTGGCGGTATGGCTTTCCCGCCGGAAAGGCGAAGGGGTGAAGCGCAACTGGCTTCTGCCCCTGTGCGGCATTGCGCTTGTGGTGTATCTGGTGAGCATCGGCAAGTTCTCACTGATGATTCGCCACAATGCCACCGACATGAACGAGCAGGCGCAGAAAAACGGCAGCCTGTTCACCCTGATCGCCATGGACAAGTACCGCCATTCCATGATGGATCTGACCTACCGGCAGGATGATGTGGAAGCTGCCTACAGCCGTCTGGCACAGGAAGCCCCCGCCGAAGACCCGAATGCGGAGAAACCCAACATCATCTTTGTGCTGGCGGAGTCCTTTACCGACGAAAGCATCCTCGGGCAGTATCTGGAGCTGACCCAGCCTTTGATGCCCTACTATCAGAGTCTGATGCAGGAATGCCGCAAGGGGCTTGTGTATGTGCCCAAGGCGGGCGGCGGCACCAGCGAGAGCGAGTTTGAGGTGTTGAGCGCGCTTCGCTCCAAATATGCCCTCAACCCCTACTCCATCGGTCTGCCCCCCATCCGCAGCACGGCGGATATCCTGACCGACAAGGGCTACACAGCCACCGCGCTGCACTGGCATCAGGGGGTGTTCTACAACCGCTATGCCAACCTGCGCATGCAGGGCTTCGACTCCTTCCACACGCTGGATACCTCCTGCTACCCCTTTGAACGCATCGGCTCCTATGTAACCGACGAGGAGCATTTTGATGCCGTGATGGATCACCTGCGGCTGAGCGATACCCGCGACTTTATCTTCTGCCTGACCATGCAGAACCACGGCGGCTACACCTATTTCGACTTCCGGGAGAAGTACGGCGCACCCACGCCCTTTACCAACACGTTCAGCCCGGAGACCGAAAAGGTGGCAGCCAACTTCTGCTACCTGCTTACCCGGACCGACCGTGCGCTGGAAAAGTGGATCGAAGAGCTGCGCGCCTTTGAAGAACCCACCGTGGTGGTGTTCTTCAGCGACCATCTGGCGCCCCTTGGCACCGATGTGCTCAAGGAGATGGGGCTGCCCATGAGCGGCGAAGATGCCCACTGGGTGCCCTACTTTGTCTGGAGCAACTACGGCGGCATCCAACCGGGCGAAAGCGACCTGTATGCCTACCAGCTGGCCCCCAGCGTGCTCAGCGAGCTGGGGCTGTGCGACGACCCCTTCTTTGCCTATGTGGAAAAGCTGCGCAAAGAAGGCATCAACGAGGACGAGACCTACGATCTGCTCAGCTACGATGCCCTCTTTGGCGAGCAGTACGCCTACAGGGCTGCGGGCTTCAGCCCGGTGCAGCCCGGGTATCAGGTGGGCGGCAGCATGGAGGTAACAGGGTTTGAGGCGATGCAGCTGGACGGGCAGATCTGCGTGCGCCCCCTGATGGGCAGCCTGTACCAGCGTTATACACTGCTGCTGGACGGCAAACCCGCAGAGGATAACCTGATCGCCGAAACGGATAAGCCCTTCACCCTTTCGCCGGTGATGAAGGACGAAACCGGCAAGGAACACAACCGCAGCCAGAACGTTTCCTTTGCAAACACCGACGATCTGCTGGCACAGGTGCAGCCCCTGCGCTGCGGCAGCATCGCCCTGGGGGACATGAGCTTCTTCCATGTAAAGAACGCCGGAAAGGTGACCGTATGGGCAACGGAAGAACCCATCGGGCTGTGGGCGCATACCGCCCTCAGCGACCGGGAAGCCCTGTGGCGCAAACAGGAGACCGGGCGCATTGGCGGCGTGCAGGAATACGGCATCGATACCGAAGGGCGGCTGTGGGTGGCGGTGCCCGGGGATGTGCCCCTGACCGCAGAAGCCGTGCAGCAGTGGCTGAAGGACGCCGATGCCCGGCTGTGGCTGCTGGATCTGCCGGAGGATGCCCAATGAAGTACATCCGACCGGCGGCTAAGGGCGACCTGACCCGGATCGCCGAAATACTGGTGTTCAATTATCGGCTCAACTTCTACCCCATCTTCCGGGACGACGGCTTCTACTTCGGCGAGATGCAGGTGCCTGCACTGGCGGCGGAGCTGGAAAGCGGGCTTGGCTCCCTGTATGTCTACGACGACGGCGTGGTGAAAGGCTTTGTGCAGCTTTGCGGCAGCGAGGTAAAGCGGCTGTTTGTAGAGCCTGTGCTGCAAGGGCAGGGCATCGGCGCAGCGTTGCTGGGATATGCGGTGGAGGAACACGGAGCGGACACCCTGTGGGCTTTGGAGAAGAACACCTGCGCCATCCGGTTTTATCAGCGGCACGGGTTTCGGCTGACGGCAGAGAGGATGCCGGAGGAAGGGACGCAGGAGGATCTGGTGCGGATGGAGCGGAAAGCCGAGGCAACGCCGGACAGCCTGAAAATCGTAAGGCTGCTTCCGGAGCAGCTGCATTGTCTGACGGCGTTATTTGACTATAACGATGTTCCGCAGATGATAACCGAATGTACCCGGGAGATGCAAAACGGAACCATCGACATTTTTGTTCTGTATGTGAATGATGTACTGACAGGCGAGCTTCACGTCCGGTACGAGAGCGATGATGCCCGGTTTGCCCTGCGGGGCAGACGTGCGTATCTGTTCGCCTTCAGAGTCCGGCAGGATTCACAGAGCAGAGGTTTTGGCTCTTATCTGCTGAAAACGGTTCTGGCAACCCTGCAAGAAGAGGGATACCGCGAATTTACCGTCGGTGTTGAGGATGACAACCTGCGGGCGTTGCATATTTACCGAACCCATGGCTTTGACGAGCTTGTTCTCAGAAAGCAGGAATCGTATCAGGGTGATGCTTACGAATACAATCTGTATCTGAAAAGCTGAGCGATCTCCCCCGCTGCCATGCGGTAATCCAGAACGAACAAAAACCGCCGGACATTCATCCGGCGGTTTTGCTATTCACATCAGATCTGCTCAAACAGCACGCGCATCAGGTCGGTGCCATCCATGAGCACGGGTTCGCTCTTCATTTCCTCTTCGCAGAACTTGCGGGTGGGCATGGGCTTGCCTTCATTGATGGTCTTGGTTACGAAGCGGCTGTCGTACACCGCATAGGGCACGGGGCTGCCGTCGTGGGTGCGGGTGGTGAGCAGCGTGGGATGGTCGGGCAGCAGCAGCAGACGGAAGTCTTCGCCCCGCTTGTGCATCTCGCTGAGGATGGGCCCCACCACGCGATATTCCACGTTCTGGATGGCCTCCAGCTTCTTGCCCAGATCGCCTGCATGCGCCATCTCGTCGGGGGCTTCCACATGGACGGCGGCAAAATCGTCGCCGTTGGCCAGCGCCTCCAGTGCACAGGCCACCTTGCCTTCGTAGTTGGTATCCAGATCGCCGTTGGCGCCTTCCACGTGCGGGGTCTTGAGCCCTGCCAGACCGGCGATGCCCCATACCAGCGGCACCGCGCTGACCACCGTGCCGTGATGACCGTACTTTTCCTTGAAGGAAGGCAGGTTCATGGCGGTGGCTGCGCCCCAGGGCCAGATCATATCGGCGGGCAGCTTGCCCTCGCTGACGCGCTTCTGATTGATGGGATGATCCTTGAGCACCTCGTAGCTGCGCTTCATCAGCAGGCATACATCCTGCATCATCTTCACGGCAGCCTGATCGGCGGTCTCCTTCTCCAGATGGGGCATGTACTGCTCAATGCGCTGCTCCAGCACGTTGTGGGGCTCGGTAAAGCGCACGGCTGCCAGATCCTTGGCATCGGAATGCATCACGCCCACATGGCGGAAGGTGTCCGTTACGGTGATCTCCATACCGGCATCCTGCATCAGACGGGCAAACTCGGCATCCGCCAGCAGATCGTTCATCAGAGTGGTGGCTTCCACACCGTGGATGTTGCCGCCGTTGTGGCTGTGGATCACCAATTCGCCCTCACCGTCGGGGGTGACGGCGCACAGGTTGACGCGGAAGCTGATGCAGCCCTCCGGCACGGTAACGCCCATACCGGCGGCCTCCAGCACGCTGCGGCCTGTGTAGTAGGTCTTGGGGGAGTAGCCGAAGATGCTCAGAATGGCGGTATCGCTGCCTGCGGGCAGACCGTGGGGCACCGTGAGGGCGCGGCCGCAGAAGCAGCCCGCACAACGGTCGAAAGAATTGAGCGCCAGCGCCTCCAGCGGGGTCTTGCCCGCCAGCTGGGGCAGAGAGGTATCGGCCATACCGTCGCCAATGACCAGAATGTACTTCATGGATCCGTTCGCTTCCTTTTGGTTGGATTTTCCCCCTTACGGGGCGTAGATGATATCGTCCCGGAGGCGGTAGAGGGTGGCTCCATGCTTTTTGCGGCAGAAGGCATCCACAAACCAGTCGATCTCCTTGACGGCATCGTACTGCACATAGCCGTAACGGTCGCCGTTGCGCTTCTCGCCCTTCATGTTGCTGTCGCACCAGCGGACGGTATCGGTCTCGGGATCGTAGTCGGCAATGTAGATCATGCTGTGGGCGCCTACGCCGTAGTAGTAGTTGGCTGCCATCTGGAAATAGTCGCCCCGCTTGACCTGCTGGAGGAATTCCCGGGCAAGCTGCCGGTTTTCCTCTTTGCTCAGGCTATCATTATATACGAATTGGGCGGCAATGTAAAATGGGTTGCCATCCGAGGCGGGTACATCCTTCCATTCCACGCCGTAGACCGGCACGGTGCACTCCTTTTTGGGGCGGTTATCGGGGATGACCAGCTTTACATCGGGAAACTCTGCCATGCGGTACTTGGCGGCGTTCTGCCGGAACAGATAAACCGTGAAGTTCTTGCACACATAGATATCGCCGCTGTACTGGGCGCGCTGGGCGCGTCCCCCGGTCTGCTCATACTCCAGCTTGGCAAGGGCGATAATGTCGTCGATAAAGGCATCACGGGCAGACTTGTCCCCCTGGGGAAGCGTTTCTGCGGAGGGGTCGGCTGCCTGTGCGGGATCCGCCGGGGTGGATTCGTCGGTCACGCCCTCGGTCTGGGAGAGGATCTCGCCATCGCTGTCGGTAACGGTGATGAGCACCTCTGCCGTGGCGCTCAGGCTGAAAAAGACCAGCAGGCAGACCAGCACAAGCGCCAGTCTGCCGCGAAGGGTTTTGTCGTTGATCACAGAGTTTGCTCCTTCTTTAGCGCAGCTCGGTGGTGGGGATCACGTCCATATCATCGAAGGCCTGATTCTCGCCGCCCATCGCCCAGATGAAGGTGTAGTTGCTGGTACCTGCGCCGGCGTGGATGCTCCAGCTGGGGCTGATGACCGCCTGCTCGTTCTGCATAACGATGTGGCGGGTCTCGTCGCCCTGACCCATCATGTGGAAGACCACGTTGTTCTCGGGCACTTCGAAGTAGCAGTAGACCTCCATGCGGCGCTCGTGGGTGTGGGCGGGCATGGTGTTCCACACGCTGCCGGGCTCCAGCACGGTCATGCCCATGGAGAGCTGGCAGGTCTTGAGCACATCGGGGTGGATGAACTGGTTGATAACGCGCTTGTTGCTGGTTTCCAGTGCGCCCAGAGGCTTCTTGGCGGCATCCTCGATCTTGATGAGTTTGCTTTCGTAGCTGCAGTGGGCGGGGGCGCTGACCATGTAGAACTTGGCGGGCTTGCTGGAATCGCCGCTGGAGAACCACACGTCCTTGACGCCGCGGGTCAGGTAGAGGCAATCCTTGTAGCCCATCTGGTAGGTCTCGCCGTCGGCGATGACCTGACCCACGCCGCCCAGATTGAAGATGCCGATCTCGCGGCGCTCAAGGAAATACTCGGTGCCGAAGTTCTTCCAGATGTCGATGCCCTTGTTCAGGGGCACGGTCTCGCCGACGGGCATAACACCCAGGGTGACCATACGGTCCACATGGCTGTAAACGGCGACCACTTCGTTCTTGACAAACAGGGTCTCGATGAGGAATTCCTTACGGGTCTCTTCGGTGTTGTAACGCTTGAAATCCACGGGGCTGCAGCTGTAACGGATATCCATCATGGTTGTATGTTCCTCCTTTGCATTGTGGAAGGGTTGTATTACGGTTGGCGCACGGCTTGCGCATCGTCTTCATGATAGCACATCGGGGGAGAAAAAAACAGTTTGGTTTTAGGTTTTTACATGGGGATATCGGATATGTTTTCTGTTTTGAGTGTGTGCAAACGGCGGTTCTTTCGTTTACAATCTATTGCACTTTCTGTATACTGTATATGCACCGGGGCATTGAGCATACCGGGGAAACGGAGGCTGCGAAGATGAAGAAAACGAACAGGGGTGTTATTGCGGCAGGGCTGTGCCTGCTGGTGTACCTCATCAACGAGCTGGTAATGATGATCGGGTATCTGCGTATGCACTATTTGCTGGTTTCGGATGCCGGGCTGTCGGCGCAGGTTCTGGAAGCTGCCAACCTGAGCTTTGCCCCCACGCTGATCTCCTCTGTTGTGCGGGTGCTGATCTATCTGCTGCTGGTGCTGTACTGCTTCCGTCTGCATGGCAGCAGGATCGGCGCAGGGCTCTTTGTCCTTGCCTTTTTGCTGGAAGCTGCCCGTAGCGGACGGATGTTCGTTGACAACATCAGCAATGGCTTTGTGAACATGGATACGGTGTGCCTTGCGCTTATGCTTGTCTTCTGCCTTGCCATGGTGCTGCTGAAGGCCGTCCGAAGCAAGCTCATCTGGGGGCTGGGCGGCATCGCGCTGGGGATTCACCTGCTGCTGACGATTGCGGACGCGGTTGCGGACATCAGCATCATGCTCCGGAACCAACCCATCGCCTCGATCCCGTGGTGGTTGCAGATCGTCACATGGGGTTTGGCATTGTGCCGGATCGCCGGCTTTTTCCTGCTTTGGCGGCAGGAAAGACCTGTGCCGCCCGAACCCACGCCCGAATAAACTTTTTGGCTGCTGCGGCTTCCCGGCTGCGGCAGTTTTTTTGTGCGTTTCTTTGTGAATGGGTTTTCGCCGCCGGATGCATTTGGATATTTTTTGCTTAACCTCGTTACAGCCGGGACATACCGGGCAGCCCCCATCCGTGCTATAATGAACAAAACAACGTTACCCAACTGACACAGAACGGAGGATGACCCCCATGAAAAAGCAATGGCCTCTGGATACCGCGGTTTCCTTTGACCCCTACGCCGGCGAACCCAACCGGGACGGCGACCAGGGTTACGAAATTCTGGAGGGCGGCAAGGTGTTTTTCCGCATCAAGGCCCCCAATGCCAAGGAAGTAGCCATCGACCAGTTCGGCAACCTGCAGCCCCTGACCAAAGTGGATGAGGAAATGTGGGAAGGCACCGTCACCTTCGGCGAAGGCTTTAAGTATTTCTTCCTGAAGATCGACGGCGCGGATGTGCTCAACCCCTATCTGCCCATCGGCTACGGCTGCTGCCGCCCCATGAACTTTGTGGATATTCCCGTGACCGGCGAGGACTGGGACGGGCTGGAGGGCATCCCCCACGGCAGCGCTGCCCGGCATTACTACCCCTCCACCGTGACCGGCAAGGTGGAAAGCTGCCTGGTGTACCTGCCGCCCCGTTTTGACGGCGCAAAGAAGTACCCGGTGCTCTACCTGCAGCACGGCTACGGCGAAAACGAGACCGGCTGGGTATATCAGGGGCATCTGCTGCGCATTGCCGACCAACTGCTCAGCAAGGGCGAGATGCAGGAAATGATCATCGTCATGGGCAACGGCATGACCCAGATCAACTTTGCCGAAAGCGGACGCATGCTCTTCCCCGAGGTGCTGCTGAAGGATCTGATCCCCTATATCGAGAGCAATTTCAACGTATACACCGACAAGTGGCACCGCGCCATGGCGGGGCTGAGCATGGGCAGCTACCAGACCAGCATCGTTACCCTCAGCAACCCCGATCTGTTCGGTTATGCGGGCGTGTTCAGCGGCTTTCTGCGCTTCCCCCGGGGCGGCGAGGAAAAGCATCTGGCGCTTTTGGACGACAGCGAGAAGTTCAATGAGAGCTTCAAGGTGTTCTACCGCGCCATGGGCACCGAAGACCAGTTCTACGGCAGCTTTGCCGCCGATGACGAGATGCTGGCGGATAAGAATGTGAATATGATCCGCCGCACCTTCCCCGGCGGGCACGACTGGAGCGTATGGCGCCGGTGTATTCACGATTTCCTGCCCATGATCTTCAAGGATTGACGGGTGGAGATAAAGCGTCCCCCCTCCGCGTGGCGGAGGGGGGATTTGTTTGGGGGAACTGCAAAAGGTGCAAATCACAAAAGGGGATGCGGAACCGATCCGCATCCCCTTCGTTTATGTGTGGTTAATCCATCAGAGACTTCAGCTCTTCCACATGCTGCTTATACGCTTCGGTTGCATAGGGAAAGCTGTCCAGTCCGCGTGCATCTTCACGATACAGGGCGAGACCGTTGAAGTACAGGAGCACCTTCGTATCGCCGCCCAGCTGCTCGTCAATGCTGATCGCCTCACCGAGGGTGTAGCCGGTCAGCTGGCTTTCTTCCAGCGTGGTAACAGAAGCCAGATCCTCAAAGAAGGTGAAGAAATCCCTCTTCATTACTACCCGTTTGCTTGCTTCGTAGGTCACCGTCACCTTACCATCGGCTACATTCACGGTAAGCGTACCGATTACGTGCTTGTTGGCTGCAATAAGGTCAATGGTCTGCTCGCCGTCAACGGACAGATCCACAGGCGTGAACATGTACCATTCATCGGTGAGATCGCCTTCATCGCGGAAACGGATGCCAGCGGTGGTGACTGTTCTATTCTTCCACTTGGCAAAAGGGATCACCTTGCTGTCAACCGTTGCATTGCAGACAGAGCAATACTTTTCCTTCAAGCCATCGATGCCATCGGTTGCTTCCTTTACGGTCACCCAGTCGCCAGGCTTGTGACCCAGAGCGGCGATTTCTTCGGTCTTGGTAACGTCGCCGCACACGGTGCAGGTGTAGGTCTTTACGCCCTTTTCGGTGCAGGTGGCTTTCGTAGTTTCCTTACCGCCGTCGTCCTTGTGACCCAGAGCGGCGATTTCTTCGGTCTTGGTAACGTCGCCGCACACGGTGCAGGTGTAGGTCTTTACGCCCTTTTCGGTGCAGGTGGGAGCCTTGGTTTCCTTACCGCCGTCGTCCTTATGACCGGAAGCGGCGATTTCTTCGGTCTTGAGCACCGTCTGGCACACGGTGCAGGTATGGGTCTTTACGCCCTTTTCGGTGCAGGTAGCTGCTTTGGTTTCCTTGCCGCCGTCGGTCTTGTGACCGGTTGCGGGCAGCACCTGCTTTTCAAGCTCTTTGCCGCACACAGAGCATACACCGGTGGTGTATCCATCTTCAGTGCAGGTGGGGTTTACCGTTTCGCCATTGGCTGTGGTATGACCCTTGGCAGCGATGGCTTCTGTCTTGGTTTCACCGCACTGGGTGCAGGTGAAGGTCTTCACACCGGCGGTCTCGCAGGTAGCAGCGGTGGTTTCGGTGCCGTTGTCCCAGGTGTGAGTGCAGGTGGGGGCGGGGATGGTTACTGTAGTACCGCCGGAGACGCTTACGCCCGTAGCCGAAACACTAATTGTGTAGTCCCCTGCTGGTGCACTATTACTTACTTTGTAAGTTACAGTTCCAACAACACCTGTTGGCAAGGGACTAATAAAGTCAGAAGACATTACCGAAAAGCCTGCGCCATCCCGTTGTGGCGGTGTAGCCATTACGCCGCCCATAGTAACTACCGCTTTCTGAAAAATCAAAACGCTGTCATTACTTGCATTTACATAAATATCAGCAGAAGCACTGTTACTGGATGTGATCTTTACATTAACTGTAACAGTATCGCCAGGCGCATACTCCTTAGCGTATACAACGGACACAACGCTCAAAAGAACCAAACAGAGACAAAACGCAACTATCTTTTTCATAAGTCCATTCCTTTCTTTATCTATACAAGTTCTACATCAAATCCAGAAATGTGCTGCATAATTCTCAGCGCATCTGCTGTATTGACTTCACCATCACCGTTGCAATCAGCATTTCTCATATTAGGATATACATCGAATCCTGAAACGTATTGCATGATCATCAGTGCATCTGCCGTATTTGCTGCGCCATCCTCGTTTGCATCACCCGGTACACGTGCACCAATATCACCGGCGGGCGGTTCCTCTTCTCCACCGGGCGGTTCGGGGGTAGGTACTGTTTCCAACGTTCCCGGATTGCCAACGGTAAAGTCGCTGGAAACAAAATTGTATTCATTGCCGAACTTGAAGGTCTTGCCTTCGTAGGTAAAGCCGAACTGTGCATTCAACTCATAGCGGTACCAGCCGGTAGATCCATTCAACTTTCTGACCAGCACGATGCTGTCCATCGTTTTGCCATCAATTTTGGTATTCTCCAAATTGATGGTGCGCGTACTGACGGCGGGCTTCAATGTGCACGGCGAGCCGGTAGCGCTTACGTCTTTTTCCGTTTCTCGGTCAATGACGCGGGCAGTCAGGCTCAGGAAGGGAACATCCGCTTTTACATCGCCCTTAAACAGGAAACCATAAGACGATGTTACCTTGATATCGCCTTGGGGATAAGTGGTGGAATGGGACGGCTTGGTGACATGGGATACAAAATCCATGTTCTGAACATCGGCACCCTTATCATAGAAATTAAGGAAACTGCCATCTGCCAGTTCTGCCCAGACATTACCGTAGGAATTGGTTACAAAACTCTTTACCTTAAAGCTTTCTCCAGCCGGATAAGTTTTTGCCTTGTCAGAGTCGGAATAAGGAGCGATACGGGCTGTTTGATCCTTCTTGTTTTTGAAGTTGGCAGACAGCGAGAACAGATCGCTGTATTCCCATACCGTTACATCGCCTTCCCAAACAAAGCCACCGCTTGCAATTTTGTACCATGTGTTGCCATGCTTATTTTTCACTGCACCGACAATCTTCACAGTATTGCCTTTGGGAACAGAATCGCTTTTATCATTGCTGTTTTCATAGGGCTTTTCTTTAACGTAGCACTGGTCTTCGCCAGATGCAGGCTTTATACTCACACCAATCCGTTTTTTGTTATCGACGGTGGTATAGTCCTGAGTAAACGTCGGTGCATCTTGCCAATAAATATACTTAATGTATTTTTTTCCATAACTCGCTATCTTTGCCCAGGTGTGATAGACAATTCGCGTGTTACCTTTGCCATTATAGTTGCCCTCATAAAAGTAACCGCCATTTCCATCACTGCCCAATGCCAAAAACAGCATGGTATGACCGGTTCCGCCATCACTTGCATCAGGTGTTGATACTGCATCTATTCTCAGTACGGCACCGGGTTTGGTTTGAGCGAAAAACTTCTTCAAATTCGCTTCGGTACACAATCTTTCATCTGCAGAAAGATTACGCAGCAGATTATTCTTTGTGGCTGAATTCCGGTAATAGAAATCTGTTCCCCAGATTTTTTTATAGATTGCCGCCGTATATCCCCAACAGCACTGATGTTTTCCGCTTCCTACAGCAGAATTATTACATGTCAGATTTGTATTTGCGGTTTTTACCGCAGTGGAGTGCGAAACACAATCTGCAGTTATTGTTGCGTTACCAACCTTGAAAGATGTCTCCGCCTTCGCCTTCGGCGCATACCCCACAACGCCGAACATCAGCACCGCAACCAGCAGAGTCGCCAGACACTGGGACAGCAAACAATGCTTCCTTCCACACATATTCATCTCTCCTCTCAGCAACAAATACAACATATGTTGTATTTCTGGCAACACTATACAACATACGTTGTATTCTGTCAATACGAAATCATGAAGGAGATGGAAAATTTTGCATTACCCGAGACTGCGGGATTTACGCGAGGATCACGACATGACACAGGACGAACTGGTTGCCAAGCTTGGGATGCACAAAACCACCTACACCAATTACGAACAGGGGAAAAGAGAGATCCCCTTTCAGCTGGTCATCCGGCTGGCAAAGCTCTACAATGTAAGTCTGGATTATATTGCCGGGCTGTCCTCCACGCCAAAGCCGCTGTTTTTTTCAAACATCTACAGCAAAAAATGAGTTGTTTTCCACCTTACGGAAGACAGCTCGTTTTTGTTTCGGAGATTATTGTTCCGGCACCCTCAGCCAGCTTCGCTGACAGCTCCCTCCTGCGGAAGGAGCCTTTTCGGCTGGCTGATTCCTAACGAACCGGCCAAGAGAACAAAACACTACCAAAGGGGCCGTCAGACCACCCCGGCAACTGTCAATTCCATAAAGCCCCTTCTTCAGAGGGAGCTCCCGGCGAAGAAGTGTTAGGGTGCCTCGACACGGGACTCGCCCCCGCCCACTCTTCCTTTTGTCCTAGCTTTGTTCCTCCCCTTTCACACATTGACTTTCCATGAACAAGCGGTATAATAAACTGCGTATACACTCATCAAAGGAGGTATCGGTATGGCAACCGTTACGGTCAACGAGGATGTCTGCAAGGGCTGCGCGCTGTGCGTGGATGCATGCCCCAAGCACATCATGGAAATTGACAAGTCTCACCTGAACAAAAAGGGCTACCATCCCGCCCATTGCGCCGACATGGAAGCCTGCATCGGCTGTGCTTTCTGCGCCACCATGTGCCCGGATGCAGCCATCACCGTTGAAAAATAAGAAGGAAGGTCGTTAAGCCCATGAGAAAGCTTATGAAGGGCAATGAGGCCATCGCCGAGGCGGCCATCCAGGCCGGATGCCGTTTCTTTTTCGGCTACCCCATCACCCCCCAGAACCAGATCCCCGAATACATGAGCAAGCGTATGCCCCAGGTGGGCGGCTGCTTCCTCCAGTCTGAAAGCGAAGTGGCAGCCATCAACATGGTCTACGGCGCAGGCGGCGCAGGCGCACGTGTGATGACCAGCTCCTCCTCCCCCGGAATCAGCCTGAAGCAGGAAGGCATCAGCTACATCGTTGGCGCTGAGGTGCCCTGCGTGATCGTCAACATGGTGCGCGGCGGCCCCGGTCTGGGCAGCATCCAGCCCGCCCAGAGCGACTACTATCAGGCCACCCGCGGCGGCGGACACGGCGACTACCGCATGCCCGTTCTCGCCCCCGGCTCCGTGCAGGAGGCCGTTACCCTGACCCAGGACGCCTTCGATCTGGCAGACCGCTACCGCACCCCCGTTATGGTGCTGGGCGACGGTCTGATCGGTCAGATGATGGAGCCTGTGGATATGGATCAGGCTGCCGACCGCAAGCCCGCCGAGGATCTGCCCGCGAAGACCTGGGCAGCCACCGGTCACAAGCCCACCGACGAGGCTCCCCGCGCCATCATCAACAGCCTGTACATCGATCCCGTGGTGCTGGAGCAGCACTGCATGAAGCTGCAGGCCAAGTATGACGCCATCGAAGCCGCCGAATGCCGCTGGCAGGAGGAAATGCTGGAGGATGCCGAGATCGTGATCGTTGCCTACGGCACCACCGCCCGTATCGCCCGCAGCGCCATGCGCAAGTGCCGCGAAAAGGGCATCAAGGTGGGTATGATCCGTCCCATCACCCTGTGGCCCTTCCCCGAAGCCGCCATCCGCGCCACCCTCAAGACCGCCAAGAAGTTCCTCTGCGTGGAAATGAGCACCGGTCAGATGATCGACGATGTGAAGCTGGCTGTGGAAGGTCAGCGTCCCGTGGAGTTCTACGGCCGCACCGGCGGTATGGTACCCACCGTGGGCGAGATCGTGGAAAAGCTGGAAAGCATGAACGGCGCAAAGACCGGTGTGGAGCAGCTTCTCAACCAGACCGGCGCTGCACTGGATCAGGCTGCCAATGCTGCCCAGAAGACTTTTGCCAGCATCGGTCAGAAGATCGAGCAGAAGGTGAACGATCCCGCTTTCGTGCAGAAGACCGAAGAGCTGAAGCAGAAGACCGGCGAGTTTGCCGGCAAGGCGCTGGACGGGCTCGCCAAGGGCGCGACCCTGCTGGGCGAAGGCCTCAACAAGGCTTTCGGCGCGCTGAGCGGTCTGGTAAGCGGCGAAAAGAAGAACGATAACAACGATAAGGAGGGCAACGAATAATGGCTGTTGTGTTCAAGAAGACCAATATGCTCACCGATAAGCCCTTCCACTACTGCCCCGGCTGCACCCACGGCATTATCCACCGTCTGGTGGCCGAGGTGCTGGAAGAGCTGGGCATCGGCGAAACCGCCATCGGCGTTGCGCCCGTTGGCTGCGCTGTTTTTGCCTACGATTACTTTAACTGCGACATGATGGAAGCCGCCCACGGTCGTGCTCCCGCTGTCGCCACCGGCGCAAAGCGCGTGCACCCCGACAAGGCCGTGTTCACCTATCAGGGCGACGGCGACCTTGCCAGCATCGGCGCTGCCGAGATCGTTCACGCTGCCACCCGCGGCGAGAAGATCACCGTTATCTTTGTGAACAATGCCATTTACGGCATGACCGGCGGTCAGATGGCGCCCACCACCCTGCCCGGACAGGTGACCACCACCAGCCCCTACGGTCGCGATACCAACCACTGCGGCTTCCCCGTGAAGGTGAGCGAGATGCTCTCCACCCTCAACGGCCCCGCTTACATTGAGCGCGTAAGCGTGCACGATGTGCCCCACATCAAGAAGGCAAAGGCTGCCATCAAGAAGGCCTTTACCCTGCAGATGGAAGGCAAGGGCTTCACGCTGGTCGAAGTGATCTCTTCCTGCCCCACCAACTGGGGAAAGACCCCCAAGGAAGCCCTGGAATGGGTCAAGAGCGACATGCTCCCCGCCTATCCCCTCGGCGTGTACAAGGACATCACGGCAGGAGGCGAGGAGTAATGGAAAAGCAATTTTTGATCGCCGGTTTCGGCGGACAGGGCGTTCTGCTGATCGGTCAGCTGATCGCCAAGGCTGCCATGCGTGAAGACTTTGAAGTAAGCTGGATGCCCAGCTACGGTCCCGAAATGCGCGGCGGCGAAGCCAACTGCGCCGTGGTGATCAGCGATGAGGAGATCGGCTCTCCCCTGGTGACCGAGCCCCCCGTTCTGGTAGCCATGAACAAGCCCAGCCTTGCCAAATTTATGCCCAAGATGGCTCCCGGCGGCATCCTGCTCTACAACGCCTCCCTGATCGAGGATGTGGAGCTGCGGGACGATGTGACCGTGATCCCCGTACCCTGCAACCAGATCGCCGAAGAGCTGGGCAACCAGCGCACCGCCAACATGGTCATGCTGGGCGCGGTGCTGGGCGCGACCCGGTTCGTGGGTGCGGACTCCCTCAAGGAGACCCTCCGGGAGTGGCTGGGCGAGAAGCGCGCCGCCATGCTGGACATCAACTGGCAGGCCATTGAGCGCGGTCAGGCGCTGAACGCGTAAGCGATTTTTTCAGGCGGTTGAATGCAGGGGCTCTGCCCCTGGAAACCCGCACAAGGGGCAATGCCCCTTATGGATCCTGACAAATGATATGATCCCCCATGCAGACAGGTTGCTGCATGGGGGATCTTTTTCGGTTATTGACGTTTCCGGGTTCAGCAGTTTACAGCGATCAGCGGGATGGTCATTTCCTCCGGGGTGATGCCGGCGTGGTTGCCCTTATGGTCGGAGGGGGCGTTGACGATATCCAGATCGGATACGGCGATGGCGATGTATTCCCCCAGCATGCCCTCCAGCAGCGGGTGGTTCTCGCCTGTGCCGAAAAGCTGTTTTTCCAGCACCTGCTCTTTGGTCAGCAGCATGAACTGCTCGGGGAAATGCTTGGCAAAGGCTGCTTCCAGCTGCTTTTCCATCCCGGGCTTCACAAACAGATTGACCGTGCGCAGCTCGATGGAGGGCATGCGCACAAGGCACTCCGCAATCTCCGGATAGCGCAGCAGCTCTGCGCCGCGGGTGGAGATATGACCATGGTCGGCGGTGATCAGCAGCAGGGTATCCGTAAGGCGGGATGCCATCTCCGCAACCCGCTTTTCGATCTGCCGCATCAGCTGCCCCACTGCTTCCCCCTCCACGCCGTTTTTGTGCATCAGGGTATCCAGCGCATCCCAGTAGGCGTAAATGTAGGACGGTTCATCCTTTGCGCACAGCTCCTCCACATCATGCAGGAAGGTATCCAGCGATGGCAGGTTACCGGGCTGATACGGCGGCAGGAAAGGCAGACGGGCATACGTCTGTGTGCCGGTTTCGGCGATCCTGTCCTTCAGGCTGCGGTAAGGCACGTACGTCCAGGGCACATTGCATTCCTGAATGGCTTCGCCGGTATCGTTGTCTGCATTCCAATAGTAGATCACATTCCGATCCACCTGCGGGAAATAGCCAACCCAGCCCAGCCAGCCGGACTGGTTGGGGGTGAGCCCGCTGAGCATGGCGGTGGTGGCCGCTACCGTGGTGGGCGGGAAGGTGGAGGAATACGGAGTGACCAGATGGCTACGGAAGAAACCATCCGGCGCAAGGTGCATCTCCATATTGCTGACGCCCATGCCATCGATCAGCAGCACCAGTACATGCTTCGCGGGGTGTGCCTCCAGAAGCGCATCGGCGGCGGGCAGGGTGGGATTGGGCGGCGTGATCCCGTAATGCGCCAGCAGGGAGCATGCCAGATTGGCAATACAGTTTTGGTAATCCGGATACTGAACGGACATATCCCGAACCTCCCTTTCGTTCGTGTTTGTTTTAGCGTACATCATAGCACAGATGGGGCAGGATTTCAACACAAAAGAAGCCCCCGAACCGGTCATTCACCGATTCGGGGGCTTGGGGTATATGCCGTCCGGCGAGCGGTAAAATCGACGCTTACGCGGCCTTTCCCGCCGGGAACAGCCTGTGGGGACAAAGGTTTTTCGGTGACACCGTGCTGCTGCCATCAGATGTGGGGATCATCCGCGCCGATGCCCTGGGCTGCCAGATAATCCAGCAGGTCGCCAAGGGTGGAAAGCTCCTTCTCCCAGTCAAGGGTACGCCCACACTGCGCCTCGATCATCGCCACCAGCCCCAGACCGTCTTCTGCGGTAAGACACAGATCTTCCTCCAGACGGGTCCGGCGGGTAAAGGCGGTGTGGACTGTATCCGGTTTGAGCCAGATAAGCATCTCCCGCAGTTCTTCCATATCTGCCATGGTTTATTGCCGGGCGTTGGTCTGCGCCCCTGCTCCTTTCTGCTTACCATGGTAAGGGACGGGGTTCTCGGAAGCATCAACTGTTCCTCAAGGATCGTTGAACATCAAAAGGAGGGAAGTGCGGCTTCCCTCCTTTGATATGCGGATTGATATGCAATATTCTGTTATGCCTTGCTGTCCAGCCATGCAACCAGATCGCCCAGTACCTCGGCACGGTTGATCTCGTTGAGCATCTCATGCCTGCCGCCCTCGTACAGCTTCAGGGAGATATCCTTTGCCCCGGCGGCTTTCAATTCCTCGTACACCTTGCGTACACCTGCGCCGTTTGCGCCCACCGGATCCTTGTCGCCGCTGAACAGGTAGACCGGTACCTCCGGGTTGATGGCAGAGAGCTTCTCCGGGTAGAGCATACGCAGCCCGTCGAACATATCGCCGTATGCCTTGGCGGTGAACATGAAGCCGCAGAGCGGATCGGCGGCGTAGAGATCCACCTGCGCCGCATCCCGGGTAAGCCAGTCGCAGTCGGTGCGGGGATGATCCACAGCCTTGTTATTGGCGGAGAAATTCATATTGTGCAGCAGCTTGCAGGGCTTGGCTGCGCCGCCCAGCAGCCCCTGCACCGCGGCGATGATGCCGCCTGCGGTAAGGATGGGCTTGGTAAAGTGCCCCGTACCGCTGATGATGAGCCCGTCCAGATCGCCATGGCGCAGGGCATAGCACCGGGCCACAAAGCTGCCCATGCTGTGCCCCAGCAAGAAATAAGGCACACCGGGGAACCGTTCCTGTGCCCAGCGGCGTACGCTGTGGGTATCGCTGAGCACCGCTTCCCAGCCGTTTTCATCGGCAAAATAGCCCTTGATCTTTGCCAGCCTGCCATGCCCCAGATGGGTATGCCCCACCACATGGTAGCCTGCGGCATTGAGGGCAAGCGCAGCGTCGCTGTAGCGGGCAATATGCTCTGCCATGCCGTGCACCAGCTGCACAACGCCCTTTACCTGCCCTTCGCAGGGCCAGCAAAGCAACTCCAGCTCCTGCCCGGTTACGGAACGGATCGTGGTTTCCTGTACCATCAAAAGCCCCCCTCTTTGGTATTGGATGAAATTTTGATAACTCAAATGCCGTATGCAGGTAATCATGTACTGTTACTATTCCCGACAGGCAGGGAAAATTCCTGCCGCAACAAATGAAAAAACCGCCCGCCAATACAGCGGACGGCAACAATACATTCCCCCTGCGCCCGTGTAACGGGCGCAGCAAGAGGGGTGCAGGGGTCTCAGACCCCTGCCGGGGGCGTGGGGGCAGCGCCCCCACATCCCTCCCAAGACTCACTTCCCGTAAGGGCTGTCGAACTCCCGCTCGGCCTTGGCGACGGCATCTTCCAGCGTCATGCCGGCAAAGTTCTGCGCACCAAGGAAACGGCCGCACTTGCGGTCATCCACGAAAGCGCCCACCACGATGCCGGGGATGGCGCTTTCGGGGGCGTTGGGGGCATGCTGTCCGCCCAGATCGGTGCGGCACCAGCCGGGATCGGTCAGGTTGATGAGCACATCGGTACCCTCGTACTTCATGCCCAGATCGATGGTCACCTTATCCAGCGCGGCCTTGCTGGCGGAATAGCCCGCCTGCTGGGGATCCAGATTGATGCCGCTGGTGGTGTTGAGGATGCGCCCGAAGCCCCGCTGCTGCATCTTGGGCAGGAAGTGGTAGCAGATCATCATGGGGGCAATGGTGTTTACGTTGAAGCTGACCAGATAATCCTCCTTGGGGGTGGAGAGATAATCGGTGCGGTAGGCGATCTGCAGACCGGCATTGTTGAGCACGATATCCACAGGCACGTTCAGGGCATCGATATCGGCGAGCATTTTTTCCACGGCGGCAAGATCGTTCAGTTCGGCTACCACGCTGTAGGCGGATACGCCCAGCGCTTCCACCTCGGCCTTTACCTTGGCGGTGCCTTCGAGAGTGCGGCTGTGCAGGATCAGGTTGCAGCCCTGCTGTGCCATAAAGACGGCGGTCAGATAGCCGATGCCGCGGCTTGCGCCGGTAATGAGCGCCCATCTGCCTTTACCATTGACCATTGTGTTTTCCTCCTCATGTTTGTGTATGGATTGCATCCCTGCGCCGGGATGCGGACAAACTGCTTTACTCGGGCTGGCGGGTGCCGCGCATGACCAGATAACCCAGCACCAGAGTGACGCCGCCTGCTACGCCCTGAATGGTCTGCCAGTTCTCGCCCACAAACTTGGCGGCCTTCTGCAGCCAGGAGATAAACTTGAGCATCAGCGCCACCAATTCGTTCTGCCCGCCGCTCTCCAGCATGGCGGATGCCTCGTTGATGGCGGGCAGGAGCAGGAGGGTAAACAGCAGCGCAGGCACGCCCACCAGCACCAGAATGGTGGGGATCTTCCAGCGGCGCAGGCAGCATGCCACAAAATAGAAGATCGCTGCGTATTCAAGGATCCACAACAGCTGCATGGGCAGTTCCTTCAGGGTGGAGAGAAGACCGCCAAGCAGGTATTCGCCCAAGGGGGCCGGGACCGCCATGGTAACATTCTTCCCCGCCTGCGCCAACAGAACGCCGGGAACGGCAAACACTGCATTGAGCAATGCGGACAGCACCAGATAGACTGCTCCCGTCAGGAACAGGGACAGCAGATTACTGAGCCACACAGAGGTGCGGGGTGTACCGAAGCGCAGAAGGAAGGTGGTTTCACTCTTGGCAACGGGGAAGCTGCAGCAGAAGATGAGCAGCAGCGCAACGGAAAAATCGGACTGGACGGGGGTAACGGTGGTTTCCAGCACACCGAGAAACGCCAGACCCAGATCCACGATCTGCACCGCCGCCATCACTGCCAGCAGGAACACTGCCAGCCTGCGCCTGCGCAGCCACTGGTAGCGCAGCGCACCGCCGAAGCGGGAAAGCCTGAACCAGCCTTTGTTTTCAACCACAGAAGCAAGACGGTTTTCCATTATTCATCCGCCTCCTCAATGTCCGGCTCGACGCCGTTGTGAGTCTGGGCAAGGAACACGAACAGCCGCTGCAGGCTGATGGGTGCGATCTGCACCTTGCCTTCTTCCTTGAGCCGCTGCCCTTCGGTAACGCTGTTGAGCCGCAGATGGCGCACCAGAGAGCCTGCCACCGTTTCCTCCCGGAGGATGGTCATGCCCTTGGTTTCCTCCCGCACGGCATCCGGCGCACCGGAAACGCTCAGGTAGATCCGGTTGATGTCCTCCATCTGCGCCTGACAGAGCAGGTGACCCTTATCGATCATCACTGCGCTGTCCAGCACCCGTGCCACCTCATCGATCAGGTGGGTGGAGAGCAGGAAGGTGCGATTGGGATCCTGCTGTTTTTCTTCCAGCAGCAGGTCGTAAAACCGTTCGCGCATGACCGCATCCAGTCCCAGACTGGGCTCGTCGAACACGGTGAACAGTGCGCCGGAGCTGAGCCCCACCGCCAGCAGGGCGGCGGTCTTCATGCCGCGGCTGAAACCCTTGAGAGGCTTGGTATAGGGCAATTCAAACTGCTCCAGCAGCTCCATGGCCCGCTGCTTCTTCCAGCCGGGAAAGAGACCGGCGCAGACAAAGAACAGCTGCTTGATGTTCTTCAGCTTGCCGAAATCGGGGGTATCGCCGATCACGCACAGGCTGGCAAGGGCGGGGGTGTTGTTGTAGATGCGCTGACCAAACAGCCATGCGTTGCCTTCCTTGTGCTTCAACTGCCCGGAAACGATGCGCAGCAGCGTGCTTTTGCCTGCGCCGTTCCGCCCCAGCAGACCCACGATCTGCCCGGGGGCAATGGCAAAGGTGAGCCCGTCCAACGCCTGGGTCTTGCCAAAACGCTGGCTGAGCGCCTCCGCCTCAAAGACGGGAACGATTTGATCCTGCATGGGAATTCCTCCTTGGTATGCTGCAACAGAAACATTGCCCACGCGGGGAATGCGTGGGCAATGGAGCAAAAGCTGCTTACTTGACGATGATGTTGCACAGACGGCCGGGAACAAAGATCACCTTGGCGATGGTCTTGTCGCCCACCAGCGCCTTTACTTCCTCCAGCGCGGGCAGGGTCTTCTCGGCATCCTCACGGGTCATGTCGGCGGCGATCATCAGGCGGGTGCGGACCTTACCGTTAATCTGCACGGCGATCTCCACTTCGGTGTCCTTGCACTTTTCCTCGTCGTAGGTGGGCCATGCTTCGTAGGCAATGGTGTTGTCATGACCCATCTGCTGCCAGATCTCCTCGCCCACATGGGGAGTGATGCAGCTCATCATCTTGATGAAGCCTTCCGCATACTCACGGGGGCAGGTACCGTTCTTGTAGACTTCGTTGACAAAGGTCATCATCTGGGCGATGGCGGTGTTGAAGCCCAGGGTCTCAAAATCGGCGGTGATCTTCTTGACGCTCTGGTGGTAGATCTTGGTGAGCTTGCCATCGTTGGCATCGGTGATGTTGGCAGGAACGGTGAAGAAGTTGAACACGCGGTCGATAAACTTTCTGGCGCCTGCCACAGCGGTGGAGCTCCAGGGCTTGGAGACCTCCAGCGGGCCCATGAACATTTCGTAGAGGCGCAGGGTATCGGCGCCGTATTCACGGACGATATCGCTGGGGTTGACCACATACTTGGGGAAGCGCTTGCCCATCTTGATGCCGTTTTCGCCCAGGATCATGCCCTGATGCACCAGCTTCTTGAAGGGCTCCTTTACGGGGGAGAGACCCTGATCGTAGAGGAAGCGGTTCCAGATACGGGAATAGATGAGGTGACCCACCGCATGCTCGGGGCCGCCCACGTACAGGTCTACGGGCATCCAGTGCTTGAGCAGCTCGGGATCGCAGAACACCTGATCGTTGCGGGGGTCGATATAGCGCATGTAGTACCAGGAAGAACCGGCGGAACCGGGCATGGTGGAGGTTTCGCGCAGACCCTTGATGCCGTTCTTGTTGTACTTCTTCCACTTTTCGGCGTTCTCCAGAGGCGCCTGACCGCCGCGGCCCTTGTAATCCTCCAGCACGGGCAGCACCAGAGGCAGCTCCTCGTCGGGCAGGAAGACGGTCTCGCCGCTTTCGGTATAGACGCAGGGAACGGGCTCGCCCCAGTAACGCTGGCGGGCGAAGATCCACTCGCGGAAGTGGTAGTTGGTCTTGCGACGGGCAACGCCCATATTCTCCAGCTTAACGGTGATGGCTTCCTTGGCTTCCTCCACGGTAAGGCCGGTAAACTCTTCGGAGTTGATCAGCTTGTAGCCCTTGCCCAGATAATCCTGCTTTTCGAAGGCGCACTCGGAAACGTCCCGGCCTTCGATAACCTGCAGCATGGGAATGTTGTGGGCAATGGCGTATTCAAAGTCGCGCTGGTCGTGGCTGGGAACGGCCATAACCGCGCCGGTGCCGTAGTTGCCCAGCACGAAGTCGCCGATGAAGACGGGCACTTCCTTGCCGTTGACGGGGTTGATGGCGTACACGCCCTTGAGTGGGCAGCCGGTCTTGGTCTTGGTGGCGTCGGTACGGTCGATCTCGCTCTTGCTGGCGGCTGCCTTGATATAGGCTTCCACCTCTTCGCGGTTCTCCACCCGATCCAGCAGGGATGCGGTGATCTTGCCGTCGGGAGCCAGCACCATGAAGGTGATGCCGTAGATGGTCTCGATGCAGGTGGTGTAGATGGAGAACTGACCGCCGCCCACCAGCTGGAAGTCCACCTCAACACCGGTGGATTTGCCGATCCAGTTGCGCTGGATCTCCTTGGTGGATTCGGGCCACTCGATCTCGTCCAGACCCTCCAGCAGCTTCTCGGCAAAGGCGGGCTGGTCGATGACCCACTGCATCATCATGCGCTTTTCCACAGGGTAGCCGCCGCGCTCGGATTTGCCGTCGATCACTTCGTCGTTGGCAAGCACGGTGCCCAGGGCTTCGCACCAGTTGACGGGCATTTCGATGCGCTTGGCGTAGCCGGCTTCGTAGAGCTTCTTGAAGATCCACTGGGTCCACTTGTAGAACTCAGGGTCGGAGGTAGCGATCACCTTGGACCAGTCGTAGTCGAAGCCCAGCTCCCGCAGCTGTGCGGAGAAGGTTTCGATGTTCTTCTGGGTAAAGCCGTTGGGGTGGTTGCCGGTATCCACGGCGTACTGCTCGGCGGGCAGACCGAAAGAGTCGTAGCCCATGGGATGCAGCACGTTATAGCCCTGCATGCGCTTCATGCGGGACATGATATCGGTGGCGGTGTAGCCCTCGGGGTGGCCTGCGTGCAGACCCACGCCGGAGGGATAGGGGAACATATCCAGCACGTAGTACTTGGGCTTGGAGAAATCCCACACATCGGTAGCGAAGGTGTTGTTCTCCTCCCAGTACTTCTGCCACTTGGTCTCGATGGCGTTGGTGGCGATGCAGCGCTCCAGCTTGCGCATACCGAAATCGATACGGCGCAGGCTCTCTTCCTTACCCAGCAGGTAGGCGATCTCGGTGGCGCCGCCGGGGGTGGAAGCCAGACCGGAGATGGCGATGCGTACGGGCCACATGATCTGACCGGTCTTAAGACCGTTGTCGGCAGCCAGCTGCATGAGCACAGCCTTCACGTTCTCCTCGCTGAAATCCTCCAGCCGGGCCAGAGCGGGACGGGCCAGCTGCAGCGCCTTGAGGGAGATGGGGGCATCGGTCTTCATCTTCTTGTGGGTGAAAATGCCCACATTGTACTCCGGCAGCTCGGCCAGGAACTTGATCTGGTCGGGCACCTGAGAGAAGATCTCGGTACGGGTGTGCATCAGGCTTGCCAGCATGCGGTAGTCGATGTTCTTGCCCGCCAGCACCTTGTCGAACCAGGGGGTAGCCATCTCAAGGTACTCGTCGAAAGGCATCTTCATGATGTACTCATGGTTGAACCAGCGGAGCTTTTCCTCGTTGAAGATGGCGGGAGACTTGCTGAGACCCTCCAGATCGAAGGCCTCGATCAGCTCGTCCATGGTGAAGAATTCCTTCTCGCCGTACTTCTTTACATCGGGGCACCAGCCCAGCAGAGCGATGAAGTTGATGATGGCATCCCGCACGTAGCCCTGCTCCAGCAGGTCTTCGAAGCCGGGGTCGCCGTAGCGCTTGCTCAGCTTGCGGGTGGCATCCTTCATCACGGGGCTCATGTGGATATAGACCGGGGGTTCCCAGCCCAGCGCCTCGTAAAGCAGGTTGTACTTGGGGGTGGAAGAGAGGTACTCGGTGCCGCGCATGACGTGGGTGATGCCCATGAGATGGTCGTCGATCACGTTGGCGAAGTTGTAGGTGGGCAGACCGTCTGCCTTGATGAGCACGTTGTCGTCCAGCGTATCGCAGGGGGCTTCCACGTGACCGTAGAGCGCATCCTCAAAGCTGGCGGTGCCGGTGGTGGGGATGTTCTGACGGATCACGAAGGGCTCGCCGCTCTGCATACGGCGCAGCGCCTCCTCCTTGGGAATGGAGAGGCAGTGCTTGTCGTACTTCCACTGACCGCCGTTTGCGGTGGCGGCATCACGGCGCTCCTGCAGCTCTTCCTTGGTGCAGAAGCAGGGGTAAGCCGCGCCGCTTTCCACCAGCTGCATGGCATAGGGCAGGTAGGTATCCTTGCGCTGGCTCTGGATGTAGGGTCCTACCTCGCCGCCCACATCGGGGCCCTCGTCGTAGTTGAGACCCGCCATACGCATGCTGGAATAGATCTTTTCAACAGCGCCCGGGACCTCGCGTTCCTGATCCGTATCTTCGATACGAAGGATGAACTTGCCGCCGTTCTTCTTGGCGAACAGGTAGGTATACAGGGCGGAACGCAAACCGCCCAGATGCAGGTAGCCCGTGGGGCTGGGTGCGAACCGGGTGCGAACAGTCATAAGGCGCCTCCTAAAGAATAAAGAAATAGCTTGAAGATACACAAATACCTTCAAGCCTATATTATAACCGAAATGCGGGGTTCTGCCAACAGATTTTTCACAATTTGAAAGAAATCGCGTTTCGGGCAGTTTCGTTCTGCCCCGGGGCGGCGTCCGGCTGCGGGCATGATGCCTCCCGATTGCACAAAACCGCATTCTCTGCTATACTGCAAGCAACATTTTCCGCAACCGCCTCTGACAGCCGACCATACCGAGTTTTCTACAGGGAGGTACCTTTATGCTTACCACGACTCAACGCCTTTCCATGCTGGAGATCCCCGCCGGGGTGATCGATGTGGTGATCGACAGCGACACCTACAACGAGATCGACGATCAGTTTGCCATTTCCTATGCTTTGCTCAGTCCGGAGCGGTGCCGGGTGCAGGCCATCTATGCCGCGCCCTTTCTGAACCACCGTTCCGTATCCCCGGAGGATGGCATGGAAAAGAGCTACGAAGAGATCGGGCGGCTGCTCAGCCTGCTTGGGCAGGATGTGCCCCGCTTCCGGGGCGCGCCCTGCTATCTGCCGGATGAGGACACCCCGGTGGTATCGGATGCCGCGCAGGATCTGGCACAGCGCGCCATGGACTACACCCCGGAGAAGCCCCTGTATGTGGTGGCACTGGGGGCTATTACCAACGTAGCATCCGCCTTGCTGCTGAACCCGGAGATCGCCGACCGGGTGGTGATCGCCTTTCTTGGCGGGCACAGTCTGGACTGGCCCCAGAACCGGGAATTCAACCTGAGCCAGGATGTGGCTGCCAGCCGCATCGTCTACGGCCGCGGCGCGCCGCTGATCATGCTGCCCTGCCTTGGGGTGGTAAGCACCTTCACCACCACGGGACCGGAGCTGGATTACTGGCAGCGGGGCAGGAACGCCCTGTGCGATTTTCTGGTGAAGAACACCGTGGACGAGGTTAAGACCTATGCCGAGGGCAAGGTGTGGAGCCGGGTGCTCTGGGATGTGACCGCCGTGGCATGGCTTTTAAACGACGACCACCGCTTCCTCCACTCCCGGCTGATCCCCACGCCGGTACCGGAGTATGACCACCACTGGGGCAGCGCACCGCTGAACCCCCTGTGCCGCTATGTATACCACGTGAACCGGGATGTGCTGCTGGGCGATCTGTTCGGCAAGCTGACAAAGGGAGGCGGCAGGGCATGAAGGTGCTGGTATTCGGCTCTTTGAACATAGACCATGTGTATCAGGTGCCCCATTTCCTGCGCCCGGGCGAGACCATGGATTCCCTTGCCTACAGCCGCAACGCGGGCGGCAAGGGGCTGAACCAGGCCATCGCGCTGGCGCGTGCGGGCATGGACACCGCCTTTGCGGGAGCCATCGGGCAGGACGGGCTATTTCTTCGGCAGCTGCTGGAGGACACCGGTGTGGACACCGCCCGGGTGCAGGTGCTGGACAGTCCCACCGGGCATGCGATCATTCAGGTGGAGGTCGGCGGCGGCAATGCCATTCTGCTGCTGGGCGGCGCCAACCGGTGCATCACCCCGGAGATGGCGGCCCATGCGCTGGAGGGGCTTTGCCCCGGCGACTGGGTGCTGCTGCAGAACGAGATCAGCTGCGGTTGTGAGATTTTGCGCATGGCAAAGCAGCGTGGGCTTTGCGTTGCCCTCAACCCCTCCCCTGCCTCGCCGGAGCTGGCTTCGTGGCCGCTGGAAACGGTGGATCTGCTGCTGCTGAACGAGGTGGAGGGCGGCGACCTGACCGGCTGCACCGAGCCGCAGGGGATTCTGGACGGGCTTATGCAGCGTTACCCCGATTCCGCCGTGGTGCTGACCCTTGGAGCTGACGGAGCGTACTACCGGGATGCACGGCAGCAGCTGTACTGCCCCGCCGTACCGGTGACTGCCGTGGACACCACCGCTGCCGGGGACACCTTTACCGGATATTTTCTGGCGGCATGGCTTCCCGGAGGGGATGCGGCCTACGCCCTGCGACTGGCGTCCCATGCCGCCGCGCTGGCGGTGACCCGCCCGGGTGCGGGGGCTTCCATTCCGGAGGCGAAAGAGGCGGCGGCGTTCATGGACAGAACCAGCAAGAACGGAGACTGTGACCAATGAGCGAAAGACCGGAACTGACCCCCGGGCTGGATGGGCAGACCTTCTTAAGCTATTATTGGCTGAAGGAGGAACTGGTACGCTTCCTCAAGGCGCAGGGGCTGCCCGCCTCCGGCGGGAAGGAAGAGCTGACCCGGCGCATTGCCCATTGGCTGGATACGGGCGAAGCGCTGCCGCCCGCTGCCAGACAGAAAACCGCCGCACCCGCCGGGACGCTGACCCTTGATACGATCATTGAAGAGAACATCGTCTGTTCGGAGGTGCACCGGGCATTCTTTACCGGGCACATCGGCAAGGGCTTCACCTTCAATGTGGCGTTTCAGAAATGGCTGAAAAGCAACGCAGGCAAGACCTATGCCGATGCGGTTGCCGCCTACGGGCAGATCCTTGCCCGGAAGAAGACGGAAAAGACCCAGATCGGCAGACAGTTCGAGTACAACACCTATATCCGGGACTTTTTTGCGGCCAATCCCGGCAGAACGCCGGAAGAAGCCATCGCCTGCTGGAAGTACAAAAAGTCGCTGCCGGGGGCGCACCGGTATGAACAGGCAGATCTGGCTGCTCTGGGGGAGAAAACCGATTGAGCATCGGAATAAGGATAAGGGGAGCAGACCGTTTGGTCTGCTCCCCTGCTTTTGTGCCGTGCAGCGTTCCCGTCAGTTCTTCAGCGCAGGGTTGAAGGCATAGAAGTTCCTTTCGTCCAGCCGATCACGCACCATGCCCAGCGCTTCGGCGAAACGCTGGTAGTGCACGATCTCCCGCTGGCGAAGGTAGCGAAGCACATCCTTCACATCCGGGTCGTCTGCCAGGTGGAGCAGGTTTTCGTAGGTGGTGCGCGCCTTCTGTTCGGCTGCCAGATCCTCATGCAGATCGGTGACCGGGTCGCCCTTGACGCCGATATACGCCGTCGTGAAAGGCTGCCCAGCCGCCGACTGCGGGTATACCCCCAGCGTATGGTCGGTGAAATAGGCATCAAAGCCGCCCTGCTTCAGATCGTTTTCGCACAACCCTTTGGTAAGCTGATAAATCATCGCCCCCACGATCTCGAGGTGCCCGAGCTCCTCCACGCCCACATCCGTCAGGAGCCCCTTGATGCGGGGATCGGGCATGGAAAACCGCTGGCTCAGATAGCGCAGCGATGCGCCCAGCTCGCCGTCGGGGCCGCCGTACTGGCTGACGATGGCAGCCGCCATGCGGGGGTCGGGTCGGGTGATGCGTACAGGGTATTGCAGTTCCTTTTCATAAACAAACATGATTGACCTCCCCCTTTCTCAGTTGCAGCCGCAATTGTTTTCGCAGGCGGCGTTGTGTTCCCACGGCCAGGGTGCATCCGTCCAGCTCCAGCGGTCGGGGCAGCCGTCGTCGAAAGCAAAGGCTCCCGCATAGTTGGGCTGATCGGCACAGCGGGCGTACTGCCTGAACAGCTCCAGCGCCTGCCGGTCATGGGGGTGGGTGTTCAGGTACAGGCGCAGCTCCCAAGCCGCAAAGGCCTCCGCCTGCCCGTCGCAGAGCTGTGCGCCGCGGTTGTCGGCGCATTCGCCCATCATGGGCATATACAGCTCGCTGAACAGGGTGCCCTTGCGGATGGCTTCCTCCGCCGCGTGCACTTCAAGGCTGTGCCCGGTTTCGTAGACCATGGCGGGAGTGATGCCGTAAGCGGCTGCATTACAGGTGCAGGGGCTGTTGCCGCAGCGATTGCAGTGGGCGGCGGTTCCGGCGCAGGTGTTGTTACAGCCGTTCCATGCGGTGTTGCAGCTGTTGGCTGCTTCGCAGGTGCAGGGGCTGTTGCCGCAGCGGTTGCAGCGGGCGGCGGTTCCGGCGCAGGGGTTGTTGCAGCCGTTCCATGCTGCGTTGCAGCTGTTTTCTGCTTCGCAGGTGCAGGGGGTGTTGCCGCAGCGGGGGCAGCGGGCTGCAGAGCCGGTATCCCAGCCCCGATGGTTGGCAGCTTCGCAGGCGGTGTGGCATCCCTCGCAGGCATGGCCGCAACTGTTGCAGCCTTGGCGTGCGTTGCGATCCCAATGGTTCCAATCGGTACCGTTATAACTGCAGGGGGCGCAGGGTTCTACCGCACGAAAAACAGAGGCGGTCTGCGCTGCGCCGCAGCCACAGGCGGCGGTGTCTTTATTTCGCATTGCATATCCTTCCCTTCTCAGAAGTGGCAGGCAGGAAAATGTGCCTGCATTGCATCCTATGCCGGGGATGGAAAGGGGTGCGGCAAAAAGCCCGCTGCACAACACCGATGCTGTGCAGCGGGCTTGGGATCTCTGCTGTGTCGTTATTCCTGCGCCATATGGGCAAGGCTTTCGCCGGTAAGGCGGTAGACCTTCCATTCATCCATGGGCTGTGCGCCGGTGGAGAGGTAAAAATCGATGCTGGGCTTGTTCCAGTTGAGGCATGCCCATTCCAGCCTGCCGCAGCCCCGCTCCAGCGCAAGCTGCGCCAGCCTGCGAAGCAGCCCCTTGCCGCAGCCCTTGCCCCGGTGCTCCGGGCGCACGTACAGGTCTTCCAGATAGATGCCGCTGCGCCCCAGAAAGGTGGAAAAATTATGGAAGAACAGGGCTAAGCCCACCTCCTGCCCATCCACCATAGCAAACAATACTTCGGCGTGATGCTTATCGAACAATTCCTGCGCCAGCAGTTCTTCGTCGGCAACCACCTGATCCAGCATTTTTTCGTAATCCGCCAACTCCCGGATGAATTGGAGGATGAGTCCGGTATCCTCCCGGGCGGCAAAGCGATAGGTAACAGCCATGGGAAGCATCCTCTCCTTTGGGGTAATGGAAAAGCAGCCGCCTCCGTTGTACGAAGGCGGCTGTATTTGTTTACTTCTTGATCTGCTTGGCGAAGGTATCCTTCAGACCCACCACACGGTTGAACACAAAGGTATCGGCGGTGGAATCGGTGTCCTTGCAGAAATAGCCCACGCGGGGGAACTGGAAGGATGCGCCCGCTTCGGCGGCAGCCAGACCCTTTTCGGCAAAGCCGCGGCAGGTCTCCAGACTGCTGAAGTTGAGGCGGGTGAGGAAATCGTCCTTCAGGGGCAGGCGGGCACGCAGCTCTTCCAGAGCCTCGCCCTCGATGCCGTTGGTCTCGCCCTCATCCAGCAGGATGGGCTCGAACATGCGAACCTCCACCGGTACGTTCTCGGTGGCGCTGACCCAGTGCAGCGTGCCCTTCACCTTACGGTTGGCGCCCTCGCTGCCGTTGCGGCTGTCCATATCCACGGTGCAGAGCACGGCGGTCACGTTGCCGTTTTCGTCCTTCTCGCAGCCCTCGCACTTGATGATGTAGGCGCCCATCAGACGAACCTCGTTGCCGGGGTACAGGCGGAAGTACTTCTTGGGCGGTTCCTCCATAAAGTCTTCCTGCTCCACATAGATCTCGCGGGTCATAACCACCTTGTGGCTGCCCATTTCGGGGTGCTTGGGATGGTTCTCGATCTCCAGCTCGTCGATCTTGTCTTCGGGCCAGTTGGTCAGGATCACCTTCAGGGGGCGAACCACCGCCATGGCGCGGGGCACCTTGTCGCCCAGATCGTCGCGGACGCAGCTTTCCAGCAGCGCCATATCAACCGTACTGTCTGCCTTGGCAAGACCGATGCGGTCGATGAAATCGCGGATGGCTTCGGGGGTGTAGCCGCGGCGGCGCATGGCGCACAGGGTGGGCATGCGGGGATCGTCCCAGCCGGTAACGAAGCCGCCCTCTACCAGCGCACGCAGATAACGCTTGCTCATGACGGTGCGGGTGAGGTTGAGGCGGCTGAACTCGATCTGGCGGGGACGGCCGGGCAGCATGGCTGCGGACTTTTCCACCACCCAGTCGTACAGGGGGCGGTGATCCTCGTACTCCAGAGAGCACAGGCTGTGGGTGATGCCCTCCAGCGCATCGCCGATGGGGTGGGCAAAGTCGTACATGGGATAGATGCACCATTCCTTGCCCGTACGGTGATGCTCCTTATACAGGATGCGGTACATGGCAGGGTCGCGCATGTTGATGTTGGGGGACGCCATATCGATCTTCATACGAAGGATCATGCTGCCCTCGGGGTGCTTGCCCGCTTTCATCTCTTCGAACAGGCGCAGGTTCTCCTCCATGGGACGGTCCCGGTAGGGGCTGTTCTTGCCCGGCTCGGTGAGCGTGCCGCGGTATTCGCGCATCTGCTCCTGGGTAAGCTCGTCCACATAGGCCAGATCGCGCTTGATCCAGTCCACGGCGATATCGTAGCACTTCTGATAGTACTCGCTGGCAAAGAACAGACCGCCCTTCCAGTCGAAGCCCAGCCAGCGGATGTCATCCATGATGCCGTCCACGTACTCGGTCTCTTCCTTGGCGGGGTTGGTATCGTCAAAACGCAGGTTGGTTACGCCGCCGTAGCGTTCGGCGGTCAGAAAGTCTGCCACCAGCGCCTTGCAGTGACCAATGTGCAGATAACCGTTGGGTTCGGGGGGGAAACGGGTGTGCACGCTTTGGCAGCGCCCGCTCCGTAAATCTTCTTCTACGGCTTCCCAGATGAAATTGCTTTTCGTTGCGGGGTTCTCCATTGCAGTGCCCTCTTTCTTTCGGATTCACGGTAAAAAACCGTTATCGTTAATTATATGCCCATTATGGGGGTTTGGCAAGATAAAATGTGAAGGGAACGGGAGGGCGGGAGGCACTGCCTCCCTGCACCCACCGCCAAAGGGATCCCATCCCTTTGGGATCCCGGTTATGCTGATGCTTTACGGCAGCAAAACCGGGATCCATTTCTTTGGGTCATTCCGTCCCCATCAATTCTGCCGAAAAGATCTCCCTTGCAGGCCAGAAGGCGCACAGGCGCAATCTGTCCACCCTGGCAGACAGAGGGACGAAGTGCTTCATCAGCGTGGGCAGGGCAGCGGCAATCTGCTCCGGCTCGTCCATCAGCATGGTGGTATGGGGCAGCCAGGGGTAGCCGCGCACGATGATATCGCCGCAGGCAGCCTGCAATGCGCTCAGCTGCGGGCTCATATCCGGTGCTGCCACCAGCGTTCTGCCGCCGGGTAGCACGCCGACATGGCGGATGGCTATATCCACCGGTGCAAAGCGGGCAGCAGCATTTTTGACTGCTTCGATGGCTTCGGCTTCCTTTTCCAAAGACCATGTGGCAAGGCTGATGTGGTGCCGCAGCCCCGGTGTCTGGTTGCCGGTAAAGCCTGCGTTGATCAGCGCATCGCTCCAGACGGAAATTTTCCGCTGGTCGCTTTCTCTGTATTCCGCCATGATGGTGAGGAAGGATTCTGCCATGGGGATCGCCTCGTTTCGTTGTTTTCGGGATCACGACACATTGGTGTACCGCCGTCAGGAAATTGCCTTTGCGGAAACCGCCAGCAAATGCCCCGACAGACCGATGATCTCTTCATGACCGTCCAGCAGCCGGACGGTCTTCAGCAGGGTGACACGGGTCTCGGGATCGTTGAGCCGCTCGTTCAGGTTGGGAGCGAGCCATGCCCCGCCCATGATGCCGTGCACCGCCTTGGTGGAAAAACCACCCGCCGCCAGTTCCTCCCGCAGGGCTTTTGCGGTGTGCAGATGGGAGGAGCCGATGCCGTTGGCGATCTTCTTTTCCGGGTTGATGTAACAGCCGTCGGAAAGGGCGCGCTCGATGATGCCCATTACCGCAGGGTCGTCCAGTTCCCTTCGCTTGGGGATATCCTCCGCCCGGTACACCGCCAGCCGGGAGACCAGCACGCTGTAAGGGGTAAGGGCAGCCGAGAAGAGAAGGCCGCCCCGTTTCAGCAGCCGCCCGCTTTCCCGGATGGCAAGGATCCGCTCGTCGTATTCTGTAATGGAATACAGCGGCCCCATCAGCAACACCGCGTCCGCGCTGCCGTCCCGCCGGGGGATGGACCGGGCATCGCAGACCTCGGCAGCCGCCAGCCTTGCGCCGGGGTATTCCGCTGCCAGTTCTCCGCTCATGCGGATGTTGGTCTCCGACAGGTCGAACAGATGCACTTCATAGCCCAGGGAGGCCAGCCACCAGGCATACTCCCCGTATGCGCCCCCGATATCGTACACCACTGCCGGGGGCTTGGGCAGCTTTTCCAGAAGGATCTCCTTGGTGCGCTCAAATTCCAACAGTCCGATGCCGCTTCTGAGGCGGTCTTTTTCGATTCCGGCATTGTAACCTGCCAGAACCGCTGTATCGATGGTTTTCATTCGGTTCCACTCTCCTGTTTGTTTCGTTGCGCTTTTTTGCTGGTGATCTTCGCCAGCTTCACGGGGGTGAACGGACTGTTCCGGCACAGGGATCGCCTCCTTTCAAAAAATGAAAAACGGTGCAGACCGAAGCTGTCTTCGGGCTGCACCGCTGTATTCTGCCGTATCACCGATCCTTTTGGGGATCGGAACCGGAATTCTGGAAACAGCAATGCAAGCCCGGCAGAATCTGAACAGATTCGCCGCGCTGCTGGGTAGTGGTGATGCTGTACCTGCGGTTGATACCTGCCATTGCCATACCCCTCCCTTCCGGAATTTGTGCCATTGTACAGCCATTCTGCCCGCTTGTCAACCGGAAATGTAACGCTTTCCCAAGGCCGCAGGATATGGTACACTGATAAGGCAAACCATCCGATAGGGAGCTTATTATGGCTGAGATCATTGAAATCACCACTCCGGACGACCCTGCCCTGATCCCCTACCGCCGCCTGACGGGGCGGCAGCTGCAAAGCGGCAATCTGTTTATTGCCGAAAGTGAAAACGTGATTCTTGCGGGGCTGGAGGCGGGCTGCCGTCCCCTGTCGCTGCTGATGGAACGGCAGCACATTACCGGCAAGGGCAGCGCATTGGTGGAAACCTGCGGTGTACCCGTATACACCGGGGAGGACAGTCTTTTGGAGAGCCTGACCGGCTTTAAGCTGAGCCGGGGCATCCTCTGTGCCATGGAACGCCCTGCACCGCTGACCGCCGAAAGGGTGCTGCAAAATACCCGGCGCATCGTGGTGCTGGAAAACGTGGTGGACGGCACCAATGTGGGCGCGCTGATGCGCTCCGCCGCCGCCCTTGGCGCAGAAGGCATGCTGCTGACCCCGGATTGCTGCGACCCCTTGCAGCGGCGTGCTGCCCGGGTGAGCATGGGCGCAGCCCTGCGCATTCCGTGGGCGGTATGCGGAGATCCTGCGGCGGCGCTGAAGGCTGCAGGGTTCACCACTGCTGCGCTTGCACTTCGGGAAAATGCGGTATCCGTTGCCGATGAACGGCTGAAGGCTGCCGATAAGCTGGCGCTGTTCCTTGGGGCAGAGGGCGACGGGCTTCGTCAGGCGACCATTGACAGCTGCGACCATGCGGTGATCATTCCCATGCACAACAGCGTGAATTCGCTGAATGTGGCAGCCGCCGGGGCGGTGGCGTTCTGGGAGCTGTTCGGGCAGAGATGAGTTGACAGAGAAGCGATGATACAGAACTGCACTTTCTGCTGTATCGGGCAGACAAAACAGCGGCAAATAAGGATTGGTTTGCTTTGAAGGACGGCACCCTCACCCGCCTCCGGCGGGAGCCTACGGCCCGCAACCTCAGTCGGCGTACAGACCACTAACCGTGGTCTGTACTTGCTTCGGTTGACGACTGCGGGTCGCTAACGCCTTCGGCGTTGTGCGCACTGCGCACGCGCTTCCCTACGTCGCCCACCTACGGAAGGAGCCTTTTGTTGGGTGTTGCCCACCTTCGTCTGCCACCCAAACACACAATAGCAAAAGGGAAGCAGACCCTCTGAAGTAGCTGCCGATTCCAGAAGGTTCCCTCTCTATGGAAAGCAAAAAGCGTGTGCCCACTTTTTCGAGGATTTGCACTCACCCACTGGTCGGGCCACAAGCGGCCCTCCCGGCCGTTCGTTCGTGTAAGGAAGCGATTTTGCAAGTAAAATCGCGCGAAAATCGCCGCGCATGTCGCCGATTTTCGATTTACAGTCTGCCGACGGCGAGTTACAAGGATCTTTTTGACATTCTGGGGCGTTCCGGGAGACCGGAGCGCCTTTTCTTTTACCTCGTGTTCGTTATTCCGGATTTCCGCATTTCAGGTATTGACATATTCCGTTTTCTGTACTACACTGTCATTGAAACATTCCGGATTTCCGGATTCCCGAAAGGAGTAACACCATGAAACGCAACTTCGCCGAAGAGATCGACGCCCTGAAGCAGCAGATGAACGAGATGCAGTCCGCGATGATGGACGCGCTGAAGCAGTTTGCCCCCCAGCTCCCGCCCTGCGCGACGGGCAGCCCCAACCCCACCGTCGGCCATGTGGAAAAGATGGCCCAGATGCACCCAGACGAAAGGATTTCCTCCCTCGTCAGCGATCTGGAGGACGCCTGCGGCAATGACGGCAGCACCGGCCGCATCACCTACATGGGCGTGTTTGCCTCTGGCGGACGGCAGTCTACCTGGGTCAAGAATGACCTGAACACTGACGGTCTGCTGACCCTGATCGAGAAGGGCACGGCGGAAAAGGTGCTCAGCTGCGTGGGCAGCAACGACCGGCTGAACATGCTCCTGGCGATTCTCCGCAAGCCCCGCACGGTGGCCGAGCTGGTCAGCGACTGCGGCTTCTCCTCCGGCGGTCAGGTGTATCATCACCTGAAGCCCCTGCTCACCGCCGACCTCGTCGTCGAGGACAAGGCGCATCGCGGCTCTTACATCATCCAGCCCCACCGCGTGCAGGGCGTGATCATGCTGCTGGCGGGCGTGGCCGATCTGGTGGACGGGGCGTATACGCAGGGGCAGATGGAGTAAGCAAAGGGCTCCCACCAGCGGGGAGAGTGTAAAGGAAGGAGTTATCCCTCACGTTCCATCATACAAACAATGGCACCGCAAGCCTTTGCTGGCTTGCGGTGCTATGCACTACTGTGATAGAATAAGAGCGATAAACTTG
>JAFXBE010000040.1 GCA_017516765.1 Clostridia bacterium
ACCACACCAGCAAAAGTCTACCGTCCCCCACGCCTTGCAATTACCCCTACCATCAGGCACTACGTGCCAGCTTCCTCCCCCGCTGGGGGAAGAAGCCTTATGGGTTGGCTGTTTTCCTTGGGAACAGCCAACAGAAAGGCTCCCCTGTGCAAGGGGCGAGGTCGGGAAGTGCCTGCCCGGCGCGCAGCCCCACCCAGTTCCACGCAGCGGTTCTGCGGGTATCTCCCCCGCCCGCGCCGGCGAACACAAAAACCCCGCCTTCCGAAGAAGACGGGGCTCTCCTGTGCGCCTTCAGGGCGCATCAGAAATTAATACTGGTTGCGGTTGGCTTCGAAGCAAGCGCGGCAGTAAACAGGACGGTCGCCCTTGGGCTGGAAGGGCACCTGGGTGGTGGCGCCGCAGCCGTCGCAGATCACTTCGAAGTACTGGCGCTCGCCGCCACGGTTGGGGTTCTGGGCGCGACGGGCAGCACGGCACTCGTGGCAACGGGTGGGATCGTTCTGGAAGCCCTTGTCAGCAAAGAACTGCTGCTCAGAGGCGGTGAATACGAATTCCTTGCCGCAGTCACGGCATACGAGAGTCTTGTCTTCAAACATGGTTGGGTTCCTCCTAAGATAGATTGGTATGTGTCCCTTAAGCTGAAGTTATTTGGTCTGGTTTCATGCTTCCGACACGTACCGCCGAGAGATAAGGAACCTGAACCTCATTACCGTAGCTGGGCAACGGACGTATTATAGCATGAAACCTTGGCTTTGAAAAGATTTTTTTCAAAAAAGCCGTGAAAATGCTGTAAACAAACGGAAAATTGCATAACAGGCGTTGGCTTTTACGGCAGAAACGCCCAGCCCGGAAGCCGGGCGCGTTACCCCTTCTGTCTGGGCAGGGTGATGGTGAACACCGTGTGGTGATCCTCCGCCGTAACGGCGATGCTGCCGCCGTACTGCTCCAATATCTTCTGCACGATGGAAAGCCCCATGCCGTGGTTTTCGCCCTTGCTGGTCACTCCCGGCTCAAAAAGCCTGTGCCGGATGGCGGCGGGGATGCTTGCGCCGTTGTTTTCCACCGAAAGGGTGATCTGCCCCAAAGTCTCGCTTGCCCGCAGGGTGATGGCAGGCTCTGCCGAGAACGCCGCCGCATCCATGGCGTTGTCCAAAAGATTGCTGACCACGCAGCACAGCTCCCACGCAGGGATGGTGAGCCGCTCCATGGTGGTGCGGATATCCATTTCCAGTGCGATGCCCCGCTTTTCGGCGGCTGCGCTCTTTACCTGCAAAAGGGCGTTGAAGGCGGTCATTTTGGTGCGCAGCACCCGGTTGACGGTAGCCAGCTGGCTGTAGATCTTCTCCAGATAATCGATGGCCTCCTGATGCTCCTCCATCTGCAACAGGCTGTACACCACCTGAATGTGGCTGATAAAATCGTGCCGCTGGGCGCGCATTTCCAGATTGAGCTGATCCATCTGCTCGTTGGTGGTCTCCAGCTGCCCCACCTTGCGGGTCAGGCGGCGGGCAGCCACCGCATCCCGGATGTCCAGCACCGCGCCCCAGCCCGCCATCACCGCACCGGTAACGGCGATGATCTGCAGGTTGAGCCGGCTGCTTTCGCTAAGATCGCCCACGGTCACATAAAGCACGAAAAGAAGCAGCATCAACAGCTGCACCGAGTTGATCACGATGGCGTAGACCGCGGCCTTGTTCACATCGGCCGTGGGTGGGGTGCGCTTCATGTGCGTGCCTCCTTTGGAAGAATCATTCCTTGGTCTTGATATCCTCCGCCCCGTAGCGGCGCAGGTGGCGCAGCTTCAGCTTCGCCTCGTGCCCCTGAGCGGTGGGACGGTAGTATACCTTATGCTCGTACCCCGGCGGCATGTAGGTCTGCCGCACAAAATGATCCGGGTACATGTGGGGGTATTTGTAGTCGGGGGTCTGGGCGTGGGGCATGGCGTAGCTCTGATCCCGCAGGTACACCGGCACCGGGCTGAAGTCGCCCTTGCGGGCATCCTCCTCGGCGGCGGAGAGCGCCTCCACCACGCTGTTGCTCTTCTCTGCCATGCTGACCGCAATGATCGCCTGCGCAATGGGGATGCGCGCCTCCGGCATGCCCACCACCTCCAGCGCGTTGGCGGCGGCGTGGGCCATCAGCATGGCGGTGGGATCCGCCAGACCCACATCCTCGCTGGCATGCACGATGATGCGCCGGACGATCAGCTTGGGATCCACCCCCGCATACATCAGCCGGGCGTACCAGAGCAAAGCGGCATCCGGGTCGCTGCCCCGCATGCTCTTGATGAATGCGGACAGCATATCGTAATACATGCTCTCGTCCAGCTTGAGCATGGGCTTCTGCACGCTTTCGTGGGCGGTCTCCACGGTGATGAGCTTAAAGGGCTTGCCCGTTTCCGGGTCGGGGGTATCCTCGGTGGTCAGGTACGCCAGCTCCAGCGCGCCAAGGGCGGTGCGCACATCGCCCCCGGCGATCTGGGCAATATACCGCAGCGCGCCGTCCTCGCAGCGCACATCGCTGAGCCCGTAGCCCCTCTCCTTATCCCGGATGGCGTTTTCCAGCGCATCCACCACGTCCTCCACGGTCAGAGACTCAAACTGGAACACCCGGCACCGGCTGACGATGGCGGGGGTCATGCTGGCCATGGGGTTTTCCGTGGTGGAGCCGATAAAGCGGATCAGCCCGCTTTCGATGGCAGGCAGGATGGAATCCGACTGGCTTTTCGACCAGCGGTGGCACTCGTCCAGCAAAAGATAGGTGGCCTTGCCCTGCCGGATGCGCCGATCCTCCGCATCCTTGAGCACCTTGCGCACATCCGCCACGCCGCTGGTAACGGCATTCAGCTTTTCAAAGGCGCTGCCGGTCATGTTGGCGATGATGGATGCCAGCGTGGTCTTGCCGCAGCCGGGCGGGCCCCAGAAAATGCTGCTTTGCAGCCTGTCCGCCTGGATGGCGCGGCGAAGCAGCCGCCCCTGCCCCAGCAGGTGCTTCTGCCCCAGAAACTCATCAAGGGTACGGGGACGCATCCGGTCTGCCAGCGGGGCGCGGGTCTCGTGCTCCGGCAGGCTTTGCCAGAGGGTCTGCTGCAACATATCGCTCATGGATCCATTTTCCCCGCTTTCTTAAAAAAAGTGCATATCTGCCAATTTTCTTTCATTGTATACTATACACCGAAAAGGCGGGAAATTCAATGCCGGGCAGGAGGGGAGGCGGGTCGGGTCGAAAAAGTACAGGTACACCGTATCAAACCGGCATGTCGCCGGAAAGGAGCCGTTGCCGCCATGATGCCAAAAGACCCCATCGTACGCCGGGCGCCCTCCGCACAGCAGCGGCAGCAGTGGAACGCCCTGCCGGATCAATTGGAGGCAGGATCGCCCCATGCCGCATGGATCCGCATTGAAAAAAGCAAGCGGCTGCTCACCCTCCTTGCCGGGGGCGAAACCCTGCTCGCCTGCCGGGTGGGGCTGGGCAGGCAGCCCGTGGGGCATAAGCTGCGGGAAGGGGACGGGCGCACCCCGGAGGGGAAATACACCGTCTGCCTCCTCAAGGAGCAGGGCAAGTACGGGCGCAGTCTGGGGCTCAGCTATCCCAACCGCAGGGATGCCGAGCTTGCCCTCCATGAGAACCGCATCGATGCCGCCACCTGTCAGGCGATCTGTGAACGACTGGAGGCGGGGGAGCGTCCCCCCTGGGGCACCCCGCTGGGCGGGGAGATCTACATCCATGAGGGCGGCAGCGCATCCGACTGGACACAGGGCTGCATCGCGCTGGACGAGGGGGACATGGACATCCTCTTTGCCCACCGGGAGCGGATCGCAGGGGTGGAGATCCTGCCATAACGGAAACCGACAACGGAGGTATGCATGTTCGACCATATCCAACAATGGGGGCAGCTGCGCTTTACCCAGCAGCCCCCCGTCCCGGCGGATCTGCTCATTTTTGCCGCCATGGCGTACTGCCCCATGGAGCGGCTGGGCGGGCACGGCTACGGCTGGCCCCTGAGCCTGACCACTCCGGTGCTCTACCCCCTGCCCATCCGTTCCACAGACGGGGCGGCGGCAGTGAAGCGGCGCAGACTGTGGCAGGCGGCAGCGGAGAGCATCCGGTTCGGGGAGTGCAAATTCGGCGGCTTCCGGGCGCATTTCAGCCCGGAGAAGGAGCAGCAGTTTGCCGCCTGTGCCTTCCGCATCGCGCCCCAGACCGGGGTGATCGCCTTCCGGGGCACCGACAGCACCCTTGTGGGCTGGAAGGAGGACTTCAACCTGTCGCTGGAGACCCCCGTGCCTGCCCAGCAGGATGCCGCCCGGTTCCTTGACGAAATGCTGGTGATGTACCAGCAGGTCTATGTGGTGGGGCACAGCAAGGGCGGCAATCTGGCCCTGTTCGCCGCCGCCATGTGCAACCCGCTGTTGCAGCCCCGCATTGTGCAGGTGATCAACTTCGACGGCCCCGGGCTGGATGAGCGCATCCGCAGCGGCGATGGCTACCGTGCGCTGGCAGGGCGCATCACCACTTATGTGCCCCAGGACAGCATCGTGGGTATGCTGATGAACGGCGGCGAGCCCTACACGGCCATCCGTTCCGGAGGATCGGGGCTGGGGCAGCACGATCCTTTCCTGTGGCAGCTGGAGGGCGGCGCATTGGTTCCCGCCGACGGGCTTACCCAGCAGAACCGGTACGCCACCGCCACCCTGCGCACCTTCCTCAGCAGTCTGCCCATCACCCAGCGCAAAGCGGTGGTGGATGCCATCTTCAGCATATTGAACGCCACCGGGGCGCGGAAGGTGGGGCAGATCCCGCTGGGTGCGCTTTTCCATCTGGATGCGGTGCTGAAGGCCACCGCCGGGCTGACAGGCGAGCAGCAGCGGGCGTTGCTCAGCGCGCTGCTGAAACTGCTGGGCGCGGGAGCCACCCATCTGAACGTGCTGCTGGAGAAGCCTGCGACCGGTTTGCCCGGGGACGAACAGCCGGGTGGCGGCGGCGAGTGATGCCATAACAGTACAAATCCCCGGCAAGCGCGATGCCTGCCGGGGATTTTTGGTTGCTTCGGATGTGCCGCAGGGGATCAGCTCTGGATCATCACGGCGTAATGGGCTTCGGGATCCAACTCCTGTGTCAGCTGCTCCGGAGCGATGTGCAGGATCCGGTTCAGGGAGGTACCCGGCTCCAGCGTGATGCCTGCGGGGTCGGTGCAGACCAGCACTTCCTCGCCCATGCTGCCGAACACGGAAAGGGTGATGCTCTCCACCGGGCGGGGTGCATCGGTGCCGTTTTTCAGGCTGACTGCCGCCTCCAGCGAGCCGTCGGTGTTCTGCCACAGGCAATAGGCATCCGCCTTGTAACAGCCGGGGATCACAAAGTTTTCCACTGCAAAGCTCAGGTCGGATGGGTTCAGCTTTCGAAAAAACCGCCCCGCCGCCATGGCATCTTTCATGCCCTGAGGGTAGATATCCGGCATGGCTGCCAGCTCCAGCGCTTTGGGGGATTCGTCGATCCGGCACAGCCCATCGGTAAAAGATACGGGCTGCAGCAGATAGCTGGACAGGGTCTGCTCCCCCTCCGTCCCGTAATTGACGATACCGCCCAGCCAGTACACGCCCCGGTCGTCCAGCGGCACGGTATAGAACAGGTAATCGCTGTAGCCGTAGAGGTTGTAATCGTTATAAGCGCCCATATAGGCGGTTTCGTCCCAGCCCTCGGCGGGCTGACGGATCAGCGTGATGGCAGCTTCCCCATCGGCATCGGCGGCATAGCGGATCATGCTCTGGGCCATGGTCTGAAAACCCTGCGTGGCGGTTTCCCGATCAACGCCCCGGGGGGCTTGGGTGCAGCCGGTCAGCAGCAGGAGGAAGGCCAGCAGGAGGGCGAGGCGGGTCGTATGGTTGGTGCACATGGTGAGTGGCTCCTTTGGATCGTGGTTTTTGATGGGAAGGGTTATTGCTTCATGAGGAGGATTCCTTTTGCGGCGTGCAACAGCAAAGGCTTCTTCCCCCAGCGGGGGAGGAAGCTGGCAGGCGAAGCCTGACTGATGGTAGGGGTTGTTGCAGGGCGTTGGGGACGGTGGTTTTTGACAACCTGCCTCTGCATGACACTTTATGCAGAGGGTTTCATGTTTGGATTTCCAAATTTGTTTCTCGTATGCGGGATATTCTCCCCGGATCAGATATTTTTACCTGCATACCCGCTGCGCTAACCCCAGCATCAGCTCTGTCTGTTCATGAGGCGATATGTGTTCTTCCTGATTCATCCAGTCCTGCAAAAGTTTATAGCTTCCATGGATCACAAAGGAGATGGTTGCCTTTCGCCGCTCCGCATCCTGACAGCCTGTCAATGCGGCGCTGAACAAATCGCCGATCTTGGGAAGCGTAAAGATCCGCTCTGCAAAGCTTGGATCGATATTATTATTGATCAGCAAAATCGAAAGTTGGCGGTTTTCATCAATGTACTCCAACACCATGGCCACACGCTGATGGACACTTTCCTGGTCGGCGGCATTGGTGCTGCCCAGACGAGCTTCGATGGAATTCAGAAACCGCTGACTGATGTCACTGAGCAAATCATACTGGCTGCCGTAGTGGTTGTAGAATGTTGTGCGGTTGATGCCCGCCTCCTTGCACAGCTCCCGAATGGAGATAGCATGGAGGGGCGTGGTTTTCAGCAGCTTCAGAAACGCATTCTGTAAAAGCTGCTTGGTCAGCATAATACGCTGGTTTTCTTTCTGTTCCATCGGCTCACCCCAATTCAACACTTGGCGCTCATCTGTCGGTTGTATATTCAACACATGTCGTATACAATAATAGCAGATCGATTATGAAAGTCAAGGCAGGGATGGAAAGATGGAACTTTTGATTTACGCTCTGGCCGCACTGGTAGCCGGCATCGGCACAGGGTTGGCAGGACTTTCTGCGGCGACGGTTATGGTGCCGGTAATGATTGTCCTCTGCCCTTCTTTCGCAGGCGAAACCGGCGCTTACCATGCGACCGCTATTGCGCTGGCATCAGATATCCTTGGCTCTGCGTTTACTTCGGCGATCTATATCAGGCACAGGAACATCGACCTCAAGCGCGGTGGCATCATGTTGGTATGTATCATTTGCATGTGTGTGGCAGGCAGCATCGTAGCATGGCATGCGGGCAATGTGGTGCTGGGCACATTCTCGCTGTTCCTGTGTGTGGGGATCGGTATAAGGTTTTTGCTCAAGCCTGATACACAAAAAAATAAGCCCGTCCAGAAGGGTGCAAAGCTAAACTGGAAAGGGATCGCCATTTCCCTGTTTTTTGGCCTGACCATTGGTTTTGGCACTGGCTTTGTCGGCAGCGGCGGCGGTATGATGATGCTGGTGGTGTTTACAGCCTTCCTCGGCATGGAGCGCAAAAGCGCCGTGGGTACCAGTACGCTGATCATGACCTTCACAGCACTCATCGCCTTCGTAAGCCATGCGCTGGTGGATCCCACTTTGGTGCTGGAGAAGTGGCAAATCCTGATCCTGTGCATCGTGGTGGAATCGCTTGCGTCCATCGTGTCGGCGCAGTTTGCCAATAAGGTCAACAACCGTGTGGTTGGCATTGTAACCGGCGCTGTACTAACGGTGCTTGGCTTGATCATGCTGGGCATCCATTATCGGGAGGAGCTGGCTAACTTCACGCTCCTGTGGAAAGTACTGGAATGCTTCGAATGGTATCTGGTCTATCTTGCCGGATGGTTAACGGTCCTTCTGCTGGCGCGGCGCTTCTTTGCGATTCCGCAGGAGCTGTGGCGGAAGCTCCTGCATCTTGTGGCATACACCTCTTCTCTGTTTATGATGTTTGAGTCGCACGATTGGCTTACAGCCTCCTGTTGCTGTCTGGTATTCGCTGCTGTTGTCTACCCTGTTTTGCACTATGCAGAGCGATGGAAAGGTTATGCGGGTTTGTTCAACCAGCGGCATCCTGGGGAAGTAAAGAGAAGTCTTTTGCTTCTGTTCATCACCCATGCTGTACTGATTGCTCTGTGCTGGGGCTGGCTGAATAAGCCCTATATTGCTGTAGCGGCGATCCTGATGTGGGGCGTTGGCGATACGGCTGCGGCACTGATCGGCAAGCGCTTTGGAAAACATCATATCCATCTGCCGCTGGCTGATCCTCATAAAACTTGGGAAGGCAGCGCAGCCATGCTGCTGGCAGCATGGGTTGCAGGATTCTGTGCCATGCTGTTGACAGCGCCACTTAGCTGGTATACCTGCTTGATTTTAGCTTCTATTGCTGCACCTGTGGCGGCATATGTGGAGCTGATCAGTCACGGAGGTAATGATACCGTGACCGTTCCTTCCGCCGTGGCTTTGTTCCTTTCCCTGCTTAGTATGATGCTGAAATAATCAGGGAAAGGAATCTGCTTTCTGTAATTTATGCTTCATCAGCACAATCAGCTTAGATAACAAAGGCCCTGCCATCCATGTCCGTGAATGGCGGGGCTGTGTTATGGCGTGAGATTTCGCTGACGCTGTTTGGGAAGCTGCTCTTTCTCGCGGTTGGGAACAATAACTTGTTTGGCTGTTTGCGCTAATAGGTATGACAGTTCATTGGTATTCTGATACGTTTTCCATCAGGTCAAGATTCTGTTCAAATGTCAGCTCCCTTGGCAGGGTAATGGTGAAGCGTCTTGTGGTTTGGGCTTTGTTGCCTTTCTCGGCGGCATCCACAGCATTCCATAAAGTCTGCCGGTCGGCTTATTCCGGCTTGGTTCGGAAGGAGCCTTATGGAATTGGCTGCCCGCCCCCGCCATCCTCCCCCCTATAATGCAAACGACCCGCCCAAAAGCGGGTCGTTTCTATGCTCATTACAGCACCTTATTGAGGAAATCCTTGGTGCGGGGGTTCTGGGGGTTGGAGAAGATCTGCTGGGGGGTGCCTTCCTCCACGATCACGCCTTCGTCCATGAAGAGCACACGGTCGGCCACCTCGCGGGCAAAGCCCATTTCGTGGGTGACCACCACCATGGTCATGCCCTCATTGGCAAGCTGCTTCATTACATCCAGCACCTCGCCCACCATTTCGGGGTCCAGCGCGGAGGTGGGCTCGTCAAAGAGCATGACCTGCGGCTCCATGCACAGGGCGCGCACGATGGCGATACGCTGCTTCTGACCGCCGGACAGCTGGCTGGGGTAGGCGTTTGCACGCTCGGCAAGACCCACGCGCTTGAGCAGCTCCATGGCCTTCTGCTCGGCTTCGGCCTTGCTCTTTTTGAGGATCTTCATGGGCGCAAGGGTCATGTTGCGAAGAATGGTCATGTGGGGGAACAGGTTGAAATGCTGGAACACCATGCCCATCTTTTCCCGGTGCTTGTTGATGTTCACCCGGGGGTTGGTGATGTCGGTGCCCTCCACGGTAACGGTGCCCTTGGTGGGGGTCTCCAGCAGGTTGAGGCAGCGCAGGAAGGTGGATTTACCGGAGCCGGAAGGCCCGATCACCACCACCACTTCGCCCCGCTTGATATCGGCATCCACGCCGCGCAGAGCCTTCAGGTTGCCGCCGTCGAAGTGCTTTTCCAGCCCCTTGACGGAAATGATGATATCAGTGGTCACTGTTGCGCAGCCTCCTTTCCAGCAAGCCGATGAGCCAGGTGAGCGTAAGCACAACGATCAGGTACAGAAGACCGGATACGATGTAGGGGGTAAAGGGAGAGAAGGTACGGGAGCGGATGTAGTCGCCCGCCTTGGTCAGCTCGGTCAGCGCCAGATAGGACAGAACCGAGGTCTCCTTGATGAGGGAGATAAACTCGTTGCACATGGCGGGCAGAGCGCTCTTGGCAGCCTGGGGCAGAATGATATACGACATGGTGCGCAGGCTGGAAAGACCCAGCGAACGACCGGCTTCGGTCTGACCCTTTTCCACCGACATAATGCCGCCGCGGACGATCTCTGCCACATAAGCCGCGCTGTTGAGGCCGCAGGCGATGACGCCCACGATCACCTTATCGATGCGGATGCCGCCGAACACGCCGAAGTTGATGATCAGCACCTGCAAAAGCAGGGGAGTGCCGCGGAAAAGGTTGATGTAGAAACCGGCGAACTTGCTCAGCGCGCGGACGATGACAACGCCCACGTTGGCAAAGAAGCCCTTGCCCCGGGCGGAGATGTTCTGCACGCTGGGCAGGCGCAGGATGGCCAGCAGCGTGCCCAGCGCCACGCCCACCAGAATGGCGTAGAAGGAGACCTGCAGCGTAATGCCCAGACCCTTCAGGTACATGAGCCAGCGGTCGCCCGTGATCACGTTCAGGTAGATCTCTTTATAGATATATTGCCAGAAGTTGAGCGTATTGCTCTCCAGGGCGGGCTGGATCGCCTGCCACCACTGTTCAAAGATGGAAATCTCGTTCAAGGGGATGCCCTCCATACGGTTCGGTCAGCGGGTGTTCAATAATCGCACAAATGCCGTGGGGGCAGTTGCTCCCCACGGCTTTATGCAGCTATGGCAGAAAGATTATTCGGCAGCAGCCTCGGTGGTCTCGGCAGCAGCTTCCTCAGCGGGAGCTTCTTCAGCCTCGCCGCCGAAGTACTTCACAGCCAGCTCATCGAAGAAGCCTTCCTGCTCCAGCTCCACCAGAGCGGCGTTGATCTTGTCCAGCAGCTCGGTGTTGTCCTTGTTGACGGCGATGCCGTACCAGTCAGCCTGCAGACCCATGTCTACCATGACCAGGGTATCGTCCTTCAGGGAAGCCAGCAGAGCCTGACCAACGGGCTTGTCGATGATCACGGCGTCGATCTGGTTCTGGGACAGATCCATCACGGCGTTGAGGAAGGTGTTGTAGCGGGCAACGTTGTCGATACCGGTGATCTCTTCGGCAGCGAAGTCGCTGGTGGTGCCCTGCTGCACGCCGATGATCTTACCGGCCAGCTGATCGGCGGTCTCGTAGCCGCTGTCGGCCTTCACGATCACGACCAGACCGGCGTTGATGTAGCCTTCGGAGAAGTTGACGGTGAGCTTGCGCTCGTCGGTGATGGAGATGCCGGAAAGACCGACGGTGTTCACATCGGTGGCAACGGCGCTGACAACAGCGTCAAAAGCCATGGGGCTGATCTCGTATTCGAAACCGGCCTTCTTGGCGATGGCATCGAACATATCGATATCGTAGCCGATGGTGGCTTCGCCCTCAACATACTCGAAGGGGGGATACTCGGGGTTGGTGGCAACGATGATGGTATCGGCCAGAGCGGCGGTGCAGCTGAGGGCCAGAACCAGAGCGGCGATGATGGCAACAAACTTCTTCATGGTGTATATCCTCCTTGCAAATTGGTAACGGTGTGATGGTTCCTCTTGGGAACGTGCATAGTATACCGCGGGCGGAAGAGGATGTCAAGCACTTTTTGCATAAATATTCAAAAAAGTTTTTTCGGGGCGGATGGGAGCGCGGAAAAGCCGTTGCAACCGCTTTGTTTGCCGTTGTATACCTCTTTGCCCGGTTGCGGTTTCGATCGGCAGACATGCATAAACAAAAAAGCGAATGCATAATCTTATTCTTTATGCATCCGCTGTATACATAGATGTGTGCTGTTATCTGTGTTTCCGCTGCATACGACCTATGCATATACCGGCTCTTTATGCACCGGGTCTATTCATCCTGCCCTTCCAGCATGTCGGCATAAGCATTCATACCGTCGGTATAGGCATTGCCGCCGTGGCAGTCCGCCGCCACGGTCAGGGGCATATCCTTTACCCGGAGACGCTTGATGCTCTCGGTGCCCAGATCCTCATAGGCCACCACATCGCAGCTTTCCACGCAGGCAGCCATGTATGCCGCACACCCGCCGATGGCGGCAAAGTACACCGCATCCTGCTGCTGCAAAGCAGCCAGCACCGGCTGGGTGCGCCCGCCCTTACCGATGAGGGCGTTTACGCCGTAGGCCAGCAGCTGAGGGGTATAGGCATCCATCCGTACAGAGGTGGTGGGCCCGATGGCTCCCGTGGGCTTGCCCGGGGGCGGCGGGGTGGGTCCTGCATAAAAGACGGTCTGCTCCCGCAGATCCACCGGCAGGTCTTCGCCGCGTTCCAGAGCGGCGCACAGACGACCGTGGGCGGCATCCCGGGCGGTATAAATGATGCCGGAAAGCAGAACGCTGTCCCCGGCATGCAGGGAGAGGATCGCCTCCCGGCTCAGGGGGGCAGTGAGATGGATGGGTTCCATGGGGGGTACCTCCTTTGGGGTGGATTTCGCTGGCGCGGCATGTATCAGATACCCGCAGGGCCGCTGCGAGGGGCTGGGTGGGGCTGGGTGCCCTGCCTGCCAGTGAGCCTCCCTTGTGTAAGGGGCGACGAAGGGAAGCGCGTGCGCAGTGCGCACAACGCCGAAGGCGTTAGCGACCCGCAGTCGACAACCGAA
>JAFXBE010000077.1 GCA_017516765.1 Clostridia bacterium
ACGGCTCCCCGGGCGGCAAACGGCGATAGGAACCCCTTGCTACGCAAGGGTTCCGAAACCACCGTACACGCCGCTGGTTTCGGATTGACAATCGGAGGGCTGCGGCCCTCCGATACCTCTGGGACTTCTTTGACAGTCTGGGGGGAGCTGCCGAAAGGCAGCTCCCCTTTGTGCTGTGTAAAGCAACTCTTACATCCTGTTCTTTCTTTTTCGCGGTACGGATGCTATAATAAGACAAACCAATCCCGAGGAGGTTGCGTATGAAGAAAAAGAAGAAGGGCGGCATGGGCGGTCTGTATGTGATCATCGCCCTGTGTCTTGTGGTCAGCGGCGTGGCTGTGTATGGTTTGATGGGCACGCTGGAGGGCTATCAGGAAAGCAGCGATAACTATGCCAATTTGCAGCAGGCAGCTCTTTCTGTGCGCACGGACAATACTGCCGCACCCACGGCGGTCAAGGCTGCCGCGTCTGCCACAGCAGCCCCCGCAGGGAACGACGCCACCGTGAACGATACCAACGGCAAAACCGCCGAAGACGATACCAACGGCGGTGCGCAGGCGCTGCGCACCATCTCTCCCCAGGAGCTGCAGGCAGCCAAAGCCGCAGCCGCAGCCGATGAGGGGGAGAGCAACGTACCTGTATACGACCCCAGCGGCATGGAACTGCAGGTGGAATCCTCCGGTCCGGAAGGGGAGGAAGCCGTGGATGAAGCCCTCATCTGGATGCTGAAGAACCAGACCCAGGATGAGCTGATCACCGACCTGCCCGGTGTACTGATCACCCCTGCACCCACATGGCCCGGCGAACAGGTCATTGCCAATGCAGACCCGGTCGCCACGGCACAGCCTGACGGAGAGGATCAGCCCGCTGTGGCAGTGAACGAACCCGCAGTCAACAACCAGCCCACTGTGGCGGCGAACGAACCCGCAGTCAACAACCAGCCCACTGTAGCGGCGAACGAACCCGCAGTCAATCCTCAGCCCACAGCAGCCGACCAGACCCCCGCATCACAGCCTGAGGGCTATCTGGTGGCGGCATCCAACGGCGGCAAAACCGCCCCGGCGGATATGCAGGTTTCCGGCAAGGCGGATAACCTGCAGGTAACGCCCAAGCCCACCGCGACCCCCAAACCCACCCCCACGCTGGACAGCAGCACCCCCACCCCGGGTCCCACGGCAACGCCGCCGCCCTATGTGCCCTCCAGCGGCATCAGCATGGAGCGGGCAGTGACTGTACCCAGCGCAAAATTCTCGGTCAATTTCGACTATCTCACCATCGTTAACGACGAAGTGGTGGGCTGGATCTATCAGGAAGGCACCCCCATCAATTACCCCGTTGTCCGCGGCGAGGACAACCGCTTTTACCTGACCCATCTGTTCGACGGCACCGTGAACGATGCAGGCTCCGTCTTTATGGATTTCGGCAACTCTGCCGCCTTCATCGACAGCGCCACCTATCTCTACGGGCACCACAGCAAGGGCGGCGGCATGTTCGCCAGCCTGAGCGAATATCTGGATCCCGCTTATTATGAAGCCCACCCCCAGCTGCTGCTGATGACTCCCTTCTCCGACTATCAGGTGGATGTTTTCGCCGGTATGGCGACCCTTGTGGAGGACGAGGTCAGCTGGCGGCCCAAGACCCTGGAGACCGAGCAGGATCTGAAGGACTTTCTGGGTCTCATCCTGCCCCAGTCCTTCATTACCGCACCGGAGGACAAACTGCCTGTGTGGGGCGACAAGCTGCTGGTGCTGGTCACCTGCACCAATATCCGCTCCAACCAGCGTTACGTGATCTACGGCAGAATGCGCCCCATCGTTTACGAATCCACCGAGGAAGCGGTGGTGGCCACCAAGGCGGCGATGGATCAGAAGCCCACCCAGAACGGGTATGTGAATATCGAGGGTCTGGGGCAGTTCATGTACTATGCCCAGAACGACGAGCTCTGGGAAAACATGCGCTATGAGGGCAAGGGCTCGGGCAAGTACCGCATCTTCGGTGACGGTGGCTGCGGACCCACGGCAATCGCCATGGCGATTGCCAACCTGTGCCCGCCGGAGGAGCTGCCCCGTCTGGTCGGCTACGCCAACACCGAACTGGGCTACACCTTCTGCGACTGCTCGGTGAACCGTTATTACTGCAACCACACCCACGCCCAGTACCAGCTGCGGGAGCCGGAAGAATTCCTGCGCTACATGCCGCTGGCGGTGGCAAACTTCGCCACGGGCAACAACATCTGGAACATTCAGGGACGCAGGCAGAACCCGGGTACCAGCATGCGCTATCTGGACAAGATCATGGCGATCTACGGCACCCGCGTGACCGTGGTCGATGAGCTGGAGGAGCTGATCCGCCTGCTGCGGCAAGAGGAAGAGGACGGTATCCGCCGTATGGTGCTTACCTGCGCCATCAAGGGCAGCCCCTTCACCAGCTCCGGGCATTACCTGCTGATGTGCGGTCTGGACGATGAATATATGTACTTCCTCGATCCCCTCCGCAGAGACAATTACGACCGGCACGACAAAAAGGGCTATGCAGAGATCCTGCAGCCCGGCGTGGCACGCATCAAGCTGGAAAATCTGGATAAATGCTGTCTTACCCCCTACTATCTGCTGGAAAAGGTTCAGTAAAAAAGGAGAACCGTACAAATGGACAAACAGTTCGGCCTGAGCCGTGCGGAAGTGGAAGCACGGCTCAGGGATGGTCTGGTCAACGAAGCACCCAAAACCAAGGACGGCGGCGCCGGAGCGATCCTGCGCCGCAATCTGTTTACCCTGTTCAATCTGCTCAACCTGCTCATGGCTGTTGCGCTCATTCTTGTGGGCAGCTACCGCAACCTGCTTTTTATGGGCGTTGTCATCTCCAACGCCCTCATTGGCACGGTGCAGGAGCTGCGTGCCAAGCGCACCCACGACCGGCTGGTGCTGCTCAGCGAAGGGCAGATCACCGCCATCCGGGAAGGGCAGGAGGAAAAGCTGCCCGCCTCCAAACTGGTTCAGGATGATGTGGTCATCCTCAGCCGGGGCGATCAGGTACCGGCGGATGCGGTGGTGCTGGAAGGCAACGCCATGCTGGATGAATCCCTGCTGACGGGCGAGAGCCGGTCGGTGGAAAAGAACCCGGAGGACGGGCTGTATGCAGGCAGCTTTTTGAAGAGCGGGCGGGTCACTGCCCGGCTGACCGCCGTAGGCGGCAACAGCTATGCGGGCAAGCTGCAGCAATCCGCCCGTAAGGTGAAGCACGGCACCAGTCGCCTGATGAAAGATCTGCAGAAGCTGATCCGTGTGGTCACCATCATTCTGCTGCCGGTGGGCGCGCTGCTGTTCTGGAAGCAGTACGGCGTTTTGCAGCTCGGGCTTGCCGACAGCGTTACCAAGACCGTGGCCTCGGTGCTGGGTATGATCCCGGAAGGACTGATGCTGCTTACCTCTGTTGCACTGGCGGCGGGTGTGGTCACCCTTGGCAGAAAGCAGACGCTGGTCAACGAGCTCTACGGCATCGAGACCCTTGCCCGTACCGATGTGATCTGTATGGATAAAACCGGCACCCTGACCGGCGGCAACATGTCGCTGGAGGAGATCCTGCCCGGTGACGGAATGGAGAGGGAAGCGGTGGAGGAGCGGCTGCGCGCGCTGCTCGGTGCACTGCCCTCCGATTCGCCCACTAATGCCGCTCTGGCGGCTGCACTGGGCAAGGAAAGCCCCGAAGGCGCGCTGGAGGTGATCCCCTTCTCCAGCGAGCGGAAGTGGTCTGCGGCGCGCTTTGCCGCCTTTGGCACGGTGCTGATGGGCGCGCCCGAGCGGCTGCTGGGCGGTGAATGGCTGCAGAAGGCGCAGCAGGAAGCCGCCAAGGGACTTCGTGTGCTGGCGGTGCTGGGCGGCGACAGCTGGCCCGGAGCCGATACCCTGCGCCCGGAGGGGCTCACCCCCCTTGCACTGGTCACCCTGAGCGACGCCCTGCGCCCGCAGGTGGCGGATACCATCCGCTATTTCGGCGAGCAGGATGTGCGCCTGATGGTCATCAGCGGCGACAGCCCGGTGACCGTTGCCCGTGTGGCAGCCGATGCAGGGCTGCCCAACGCCCATGCGGCGGTGGATCTTTCCGCCATACAGGGCGAGAAGGACTATGCCGCCCTCAGCCGCAGCTATACGGTGTTCGGGCGGGTATCCCCCGAGGATAAATGCGGTCTGGTGCACGCTTTGCAGGCAGACGGGCACAACGTTGCCATGATCGGCGACGGCGTTAACGATATCCCCGCCCTCAAGGCAGCGGATTGCTCCATCGTGATGGCGGGCGGCAGTGATGCTGCCAGCCGTGTGGCACAGATCACCCTGATGAGCGGCGGCTTTGAGGCCATGCCCCAGATCGTGCTGGAGGGACGGCGGGTCATCAACAACATCACCCGTGCCGCATCCCTGTTTCTGGTCAAGAACATTTTCTCCCTGCTGCTGTCGCTGGTGCTGCTGGCGCTGCCCTTCGCCTATCCCTTTGCGCCTATCCAGCTTACGCTGGTCAGCACCCTGACGGTGGGCTTCCCCTCCTTTGTGCTGGCTTTACAGCCCAACAAGGAGCGGGTGCGGGGCAGCTTCCTGCGCAATGTGATCTCCCGTGCCCTGCCGGGCGGTCTGTGCGTAACGCTGCTGTGTGTGGCGATCATGTTGCTCAGCGATACGCTGGGCTGCACCACCGAAGCCTGCGCCACCCTGTGCACGCTGGCGGCGGCCTGCTCCGGTTTTGTTACCCTGCTGCTCACCTGTCTGCCGCCGGATAAGATCCGCGCTGCGCTGCTGGTGGTGGTCGCCGTTGCGCTGGTGGGCTGCGTGCTCATCCTGCCAGGGCTGTTCTATCTGGTACCCCTGACCGCTCCCCAGCTGTATGTGCTGCTGGGCTGCGCCGTTGTCAGTCTGCCGCTGCAGGTGGGTCTGGGCAAGCTGATCAAGGGCGCACAGGCTGCGTAAATGTACAAAAAAGGCACCCGGATACTTCCGGGCGCCTTCAGACTGCTGACAAACCCATACTTTTCGATCAAAGTCGCACATCTTGCACCTTCGGTGCTCGCTGCGCTTGCAGGGAAACGCTGCGGCGTAGGGATTGCGGGCTCCGCCCACACCCGGCAGGGGGATGATCCCCCTGCACCCCGCACTTTTTCAACGATTTGAGGCGCCCGGATACTTCCGGGCGCCTTTTCTGTTGCAGGCAAAGCCTTGCTTATGCTTCTTTCTTCAATTCTGCCAGCAGAGCCATGGTGATGTCCTTTGCAACGGCGGCAGCCTTTGCGCAGTTTGCCTCGAAATGCTCCGAGCCGCTGTGGTCTGCCGTATCCGTGATGCTTCTGACAGCGAGGAACGGAATGCCGTTCACATGGCAGACGTGGGCAACGCTTGCCGTTTCCATATCCACCGTCAGGGGTGCGTACCGCCGGTTGATGGTCTGCCGCCCTTCATCGGTGATAAAGGCTTCTCCTGTAGCCATTCTGCCCCAGTATACCCTGTTTTCCGCACCGAGGGCATGGACCGCCCGTCGGCTCAATTGCAGCAGATGGGGGTCTGCCTTGAAATATTCTGTTTCCATCCACGGATGGAAGCCGGTCAGGATATGGGGAGCCACATCGTGGTAGACGGCTTCGGTGGAGATCGCCGTATCAAAAAGCCTGAGTCTTTCGTCCATGCCGCCTGCCGTACCCGCATTGATGATCAGATCCACCCCGAAGGTGTCGATCAGGATCTGGGCGGCGATGGCGGCGTTTACCTTGCATACCCCGGAGTACAGCACCACGGCATCCACACCGCTCAGTTGCCCTTCGTGGAACGTGAGCATGGCTTTTTCCGTGATCCGGCTCTCCCGGATCAGCGGCAGAAAAGGCGCAGCTTCCCTGTCGCCTGCGCAAAGAATGCCTGCACGCATGGTTTCGCCTCCCTGTTTGGTTTCTTTCTGTAAGCCGCCCCTACCGGAGCTTCGGGATATGAAGGGGCGCGATCAGGGTCTTGGGCGGTATCCTGAAGGGGGAACCGCTGTCTCTGGATACCCGCATCCCATAGTCGGGAAACCAGTCGTCAAACAGCCCGTCCCGGCGGTCGTAACAGTCGTTGACGGGGGTATCCGGACAGAGCAGGGGATCGGTTCTTCTGCCCCGCTCCCGGGCGTTGCCCAGCTTGGCGCAGAGGTCGGTGACCAGCATGCCGCAACGCCCCGTTTCTTCCTCTGCCAGACAGCCTGCCATGCCGTGCAGCCAGCAGCCGGTCTGCAGCAGCGGGAGCATGCCGTTGGGCTGCTCTGCGTGGCGGTTCCGTGCCAGCAGGGCGCACAGCACGCCGGTGAGGGCATCGCCGCTGCCGCCTTTTGCCATGGCGGGGGTACCCACGATGTTCAGTCCAAGTCCTTCCGCTGCTGCCAATACGCTGGCGGCTCCCTTCAGCGCCACGGCTGCACCCCAGCGTTTGCGGAGCTGCTGTGCGCTTTCCGCCGGACGGGCGGTCACTGCGGGCACATCGCTGCCCAACAGCCGTGCTGCCTCGCCGGGATGGGGCGTGAGGATGCAGCGGGAGAGGTCGAATGCGCCCGGCTCCTGCTTTGCCAGCAGGTTCAGCCCGTCCGCATCGATCACCCCGGGGGTCGCATGGGCGGAAAGCCATCCAAGGCAACGGACGGTCATCTCTGCCGCCCACGGGCTCTGCCCAAGACCGCAGCCCATGCCCAGTACATCCGCAGCGGGCAGCAGCCCTTCCAGCTGCGCCCATGCGGCATCTGCGTCGGGGGAAAGGGGCAGGCAGGTGGCGCAGGGCACTAGGAGCTGCACCGTATCCAGAATGCGCTCGGGGCAGGCGACGGTCACCAGCCCCGCGCCGCTGCGCAGGGCGGCGGTGGCGGCAATGGCGGCAGCTCCCGCCATGCCTGCGCTGCCGCAGAAGAGGATCACACGCCCGTTGCTGCCCTTGTGGGCGGTGCGCTTGTCCGCTTTGGGGAAGAGGCAGTCGCCCGATTCAGCAACCGCCATGCCGTTTTCCGGCTCCGGGTCGTGCAGACCGATGTCCGTCAGCGTGATCCGCTCCGTATGCTCCGGCCCTTTACCCAGAAACAGCCCGGGCTTGGGACGGTGAAAAGTGACAGTCTCGCTGGCACGGACGGCAACGCCCAGCACACGTCCTGTTTCGCCGCACAGCCCGGAGGGGATGTCCACGGCGATCACGGGCACGCCCCGCTCCCGGTGCAGCCGGTTGGAAAGGCAGCACAGCTCGGCAGCCGTGCCCTCCACGGGGCGGCTCAGCCCGGTGCCGAACAGCCCATCAATGATGCAATCCACCCGATCCGCTTCGGGCAGGATCTGTTCCCATGGCAGCTCTGTGCCTTCCACCCGGCGGATCTCCACCTCCGGGCAGGCAGAGAGCCTGTTCAGCTCCCGCCGGGCATCGGGGGTCAGGTCTCCCCGCAGCATCAGGCAGATGCCCTTTGCCAGACAACCTTCCTGCGAAAGCATACGCAGGGCAGCCACGGCATCACCGCCGTTGTTGCCGGTGCCGCAGAGGGCAAGCACCACGCTCTTTTCCGCTTCCGTGTGCCTGTATACCGCCCGGGCGACAGCTGCGGCGGCACGGCTCATCAGTTCCTCGCCGGTGCAGAGGGCGGCATCCATGGCAGCGGTCTCGATACGCTTCATATCCGATGGGGTAATGGTATAAAACATGCAGCATCTTCCTTTCTGCCTCTCTGCCCCGCGGTTATTCCAGCACGCACACGGCGGCAGCCATGCCGCCCTCGTGGCTCAGGGACAGAAAGGCTTCCCTTGCGCCCAGCTGCGCCATGCGTGCCTGTGCCTTTTCGCCCAATGCATACCGGGGCTGCCCGCTTGCTTCGTGCACCACCCCGATGTCCGTCATGGGTACGCCGCCCAGCCCTGTGCCGATGGCTTTCAAAAATGCTTCCTTGGCGGCGAACATGGCAGCTGCACTTTCGGCGGCAGCTTTGTTCCGCCCGGCGATGTACGCCCGCTCCTCCGGGGTATAGTACCGCTCCAGAAACCGGTCGCCGCCCTCCAGCACCTGCCGGATGCGCTCCACGCCGCACAGATCGATGCCCAGCCCTTTCATGGTCTGCCTCCTTTTGCGCCGGATGCGCTCCGGCGGTCATACATAGCCCATCAGTCCTCTTACGGATACATCGCCGCAGAGCACGGTCTCGTTGCGCCCGTTCTCCCGGCGCACCAGCAGCGCGCCGGTATCGTCGATGCCCAGCGCAAGCCCGGTGTAGGTTTCTGCGGGGGCAAGCACCTGCACCTGTCTGCCGATGGTGGCGGAGGCTGCCTCGTATTCGCTGCGGAACGCCTCAAATCCGTCTGTTTCCAGTGCATCCATCACGCTTTCCATGTGCGTAAGAAAGCTGCGCAGCAGCACCGCCCTGTCCAGAGCCGGGGCAGCCGGGTCGGCTCTGCGCATCTCGCCCAGCAGGGAGACCGCCTTATCTTCCAGCTCCCGGGGAAAGGAAAGCTGGTTCACGTTCAGCCCCACCCCGGTGATCACATAATCCAGCGTGTTGCCCGCCATGCCCATTTCGCTCAGAATGCCGCAGCACTTGCCCTGCCCCAGCACCAGATCGTTGGGCCATTTGATGCGGGGGTCAAGCCCCGGGCAGCATTCGCCGATGGCGCGGGTCACAGCCACCGCAGCCGCCAGGGTGCACAGCTGCGCCTTGAGCGGCTCCAGCCTCGGGCGCAGCAGCACCGAAAAGGTGAGCGCCTCGCCCGCAGGGGTCTCCCAGCGGCGTCCGATGCGCCCCTTGCCGGCGGTCTGGTGGTCGCATACCGCCACGCTGCCGTGGGGGGCGTTCTGCTTAGCCAACTCCTTGAGCAACCTGTTGGTGGAGGGCAGCTCCCGGGCGCACAGCAGCATGCCCCGCCCTGCCCAGCGGGTGGAAAGCCCGGCAAGGATGCTTTCCGGCGTAAGGGCGCACAGATCGGTCATACCTGCGCCTCCTTCTTCTTTTTGCGCTTCTGGTACCGCTCCTCTTCGCTGAAGATGCAGCCGCAGTATTTCTGCATATACAGCCCCAGGGCGCGGGCTTCGTCCTGCCCCTCCCGGAAGTACGGGCGGAAGTCCCTGTGCAGGAAGGTGACGCCGTACTTGGCTGCCGCTTCCTCGGCGGCCTGCTTCATCAGCTCGTGGTTCTGGTAGGGGCTTACGAACAGGGTGGAGGAAAAATGGGTAAACCCGTTTTCGGCGGCATAGGCGGCTGCCGATTCAAACCGCAGCCGGTAGCAGGTAAGGCATCGTCCGGTATAGTCGCCGTTCACCTCGTCCAGAAAGGTGCGCAGCCCGTACTTGCCCCCGATGATCAGCGGCAGGGATATGCTTTTGGCGTATTCCTCCAGCGTCTGCCGCCGGGTGCGGTATTCGGTATAGGGGTGTATGTTGGGGTTGTCCCAGTAGCCCACAGGCTCGATGCCCTCCTCCCGGAGGGTCTTGACGCACATGATGGCGCAGGGCGCGCAGCAGATGTGGAGCAGCAGCTTCATAGGGGAAGATCGACCGCCTTTCCGCCCCGTGGGGCATTGCATCCTGTAACAAAGGGAGCAGTTGCTTTATCATACCACATTTGCTGGGGAGAAGCCAATCAAAACCGCATTTCCCGCCCGCCGGCCGGGGCAGCGCACTACTGTTCAAACCTGCCGGGTTATGCTATAATAGAGCACGATGATCTTTGCTTTGCCGCAAAGAAACAAAGGAGACCGACAACATGGCAGTACCCAAGAAATGGACCCGCCTGCTTTCGCTTCTGCTGGCGATCTGCTGTCTGCTGCCCGCCGCCGCTTTTGCCGACGAGGAAGAAAAAGCCCTTTTCGCCCAGCGGCTCAGCGAGCTGAAGACCCCTGCCGAGACCGGCATGGAAAGCGGCGAATATCAGCTCCGCACCGGCAACAGCGCCTATTTTCCCCATGTTTCCCCCGGCGTGATCCCCTTCGATCAACAGGCCGAGACCCCTGCACCCACGCCGGAGGGTACCTTTACCTCCGATAATGAGGGCGTGGTCACCGTCAGCGACAACGGACGGATGACCGCCGTTGCCCCCGGCATTGCCACCGTGCGCTGGCAGAGCCCGGAGGGGGAGAAGACCGTGGTGGTCACCGTAGGCGACGACCTGATCAGCGAGATCGGCAAGAACTATGTCTATGTGCTCAACCGGGAGTACTATTCCGTCGCCCGGGAACGGCTGCCCAAGTACAACCAGTACGCCAAATGGTACTACCGCCGCAAGAAAGAGGTGGGCTGGTGCGCGGTCTTCACCATCTACTGCGCCAACGCCGCCGGGTTCGATCCCATCAAGGAAGCGGATGTGGATCCCGAGGGCGCCTACACCGATCTGTTCCTGCGGGAAGGACAGGTGGGTACCCAGTACGACGGTTTCAATAAGCTGGGGCGTTTTGTGGGCATTCCCAAGCCCGGCTATACCGTTACCTACGTGGATATGAAAAAAGCCTATCTGACCACCCATGTGGGCTCCGTGGTCGCCGTGGAGGACCGGGGCGACGGCATCTACGCCGTTACCACGGTGGAGGGCAACATGTCCAATACCGTCAAACGCTACACCTACCTCTACGACAGCAACAAGTCCAACCACCAGATCACCACCGACACCCGCAAGCATCTTCAGGACAACATGTCCATGCTGCCCGAGGAAGAGCGCACCGACCCGCTCTGCCAGTACGAGCTGCACACCGATTACTGGTCGGTGTTCGGCTTCGGCGCAACGTGGTAAACAGCTATGTTTCTTCACCCGCATGGGTATACTTCATGCGGTGAACCAATACCCAACAAAGAACAGGAGGAATTACCATGAATCTGAAGGGAACCAAGACCGAAGCCAATCTGATGACCGCTTTCGCAGGTGAAAGCCAGGCCCGCAACAAGTACACCTACTATGCCTCCAGAGCCCGCAAGGACGGCTATGTGCAGATCGCCAAGCTCTTTGAGGAGACCGCCAACAACGAAAAAGAGCACGCCAAGATCTGGTTCAAGCTGCTCCACGACGGCGAGGTGCCCTCCACCGAGGTAAACCTGCAGGATGCCGCCGACGGCGAGAACTACGAATGGACCGACATGTACGCCACCATGGCCAAAGAAGCCCGGGAAGAGGGCTTCACCGAGATCGCCATCCTCTTTGAGAAGGTCGCCGCCATCGAAAAGATGCACGAAGAACGCTACCGCAAGCTGCTCGCCAACGTGCAGGGCGGTCTGGTCTTCAGCCGCGACGGCGATATGATCTGGGAATGCTCCAACTGCGGCCACATCGTTGTGGGCAAGAAGGCTCCCCAGCTCTGCCCCGTGTGCAAGCACCCCCAGGCCTATTTCATGATCCGCGCCGAAAATTATTGATCCAACCCCCTTTTCTTCAGGCGGGCCGTCTTTCCTGCGGCCCGCCTGAAACCGTAAGTGGGGCAGCCCGCCCCATTGCTGTACCCTGTACACCCGGAGGTATCCATCCGCCATGCGTATTGCCCACATTCACGGAACCGACAACCAGACCATTACCCGCTTTGCCGCCGACCTGTGCCGCCACGCCGCTGCTGCCGGGCACAAGGCGCTGCTTTGCTGCGGGTACGATCCCGTCCCCGGCGATATTCCCTGCCTGCGCATCGGCGAAACCCTGCTGAGCCCTATGGAGTACAGGGCTGCCCGGAACCCGCTCCGCCGTGGGATCGGCAGCCTGCTTGCCAAGGGACGCAGCATTGGCGCGGCGGCAGGCAGACTGATGCACCGGGGCTTCAGTCTGGTTACCGACCGCTGCGGCTTCTATTCCTCCCACACCACCCGGCATTTTCTGCGCCAGCTGGATAAATTCCAGCCCGATCTGGTGCACCTGCACAGCCTGCATGGCTGCTGCCTCAACGTTCCCCTTGTGATTGACTACCTGCGTGAAAGAGACATTCCCGTGGTCTGGACGCTGCACGACAACTGGGCATATACCGGTCACTGCGTCCGGAACAGCTATCCCATAAAGCCTTATCTGCGCCCGCAGGATGCCCCCGACGCATCCCTGCCCGCCATCTGCACCCAGTGGCAGAAGGGCTGCGAAAGCTGCCCAATGAAGCACACCCATCCTGCCAGCTATGTGCTGGATCAATGCAACAAGAACTATCTGGAAAAATGGACGCTGTTCACCAGCCTGCGCCGCCTTGCGCTGGCATCGCCCTCCCGCTGCTGCAGCAACGAGGTGAAACAGTCCTTCCTGAGCGCCTATCCCGTGCATACCCTGCCGGGAATGGTGAACCTGCGCGCCTTTACCCCCTGCGGCGATGAGCAGACCATGCAGCGCACCGTTGAGCGCTACCATCTGGATCTGCTGGAAGATCGCCGGCTGGTGCTGTGCGCCGCCGACCGGTGGGACGGGCAGAACAGCCTTGACGACCTGAAGGCGCTTGCCAAAGTGCTGGGCAGCGAATACTGCGTAGCTGCGACGGGGCTCACCGGCAGGCAGATCAGAAGCCTGCCGGAGGGAATGCTGGGCATGCCCGCCGTAACGGATCCCGCAGAGATGTGCGCGCTGTACACCGCCGCCGATCTGCTGCTGTGCACGGATCCCCTTTCTGCCGCCAGACTGCCGGAGGCCATGGCCTGCGGCACGCAGGTGCTGTGCTACGATACCGCCGCCCTGCCGGAATACATCACCTCCCGCTGCGGCGCGGCTGTCCCTCCGGGCGATATTGCCGCCGCTGCCCATACCGTGCGCAAGCTGTGCACCGTTCCCAAAGATCCCATGGCGTGCATGGAGCAGGCGGCGCAATACCGCAGCGAACGCTGCTGCGAGGGCTATCTTGCCCTCTACCGCCGCATGACCGGACGCTGATCTGCCGATCCTGCCAAAGATGAAGGGAGAGAACGCCATGCCGAATAAGCGTTGGCTCAAATGCCTTGTTTGCATCACTTTGCTGCTGTGCCTGTGCGGCTGTTCGGTGATGGAAAACCTGCCCGATGCCCTGAAGGCGGGGGATCAGCCTGCCGCCCTGCTGCCCGATCTGCGGCAGCTGAGCATGCCTGAGCCCCGGCCGGATACCTGGCAGCCCGCCGCCCCCGGCGCGCAGGTTGGCGCCCTGCAGGTGGATCTGTGGCTGGATGCCTCCCAGGTCATGGGCGGCATCAACCCCAATCCGGACAGCATCTACCCCCACCGGAGCAGCCGCTACCGGGAGGGTGGCTTCCACTACCGCTACGAGGGGCAGACCGGCTGGTACGAAACGCTGCTGCGGCACTTGTTGGCAGCGGGCGAGGGCAGCCGGATCCGGGTGCTGCGCAACGGCAACGAACAGTTTACCGACGAACAGCTCCTTGCCGCCGGGCTGGCGCAGAGCAGCGACCCGGAGACCCTCCGTTCCCTCCGGCGGGATCTGCTCACCTATGCCGTGGATCCCATGCCGTCGCTGTTCAACGATTTTTCCGCCCCCGGCATGGACGGCAGCTTCTATTCCCTCTACACCCCAAAGATGGACCGCATCGCCGCCGTGGGCGGGCAGCGGCTGGAAAACCCCGCGCAGGCCGATGCCATGGCTGCGCTGGTACAGAGCGCCGTCACCGGCTACAATCCCCGCCGCTTTGAACAGACCATCTCCGGTCTGCTGACCCCCGCCTTCAGCCCCCTGACCACCGCCCTTGAAAATCTGGATCTCAACCGCCTGTCGGTGATCACCTGCGACCCGCTCACCCTGCGCCGCCTTTCCGGCACGGCAGAGGACGGTTCTCCTGTTGGCTATGTGGAGACCCTGCTGCGGCAGCGGGGCGTTTTCGACCGGGGCATGACGGTGCAGCTCTACGCCTTTCAGCTGGATTACATGGGGCAGATCCATACCATCAACGGGGCGGATCTGCGCCATCCCCTCATCTGGGGACGGTTGGACTACAATGCAAGCACCAAAAAGATCGCCGGGGCGCTGCCCATGCCCCGCACCCTGCTGATGCTGGTGGTGGGCACAACGGCGCATGTGGATGCTTATACCGCCGCGCTGGAGACCCGCCTTGCCGGGGATGAATCCCTCAAGGAGCTGCGCGGGCCCCAGAAGGGGCAGCTCCGCTATACCAAAGCGGGCGAGGCGGTTACGCAGGAGCCCTTCGGCTTCTCGTGGGAGACCCTGCGCATCACCCGCCATAGCGTAAGCCGCTATACCCCTGCCGCCGCCGGAATGACCCTCTCCCTCAGCGAGGGCGAGGGCAGCGTGGTGCAGGAGCGCAGCCTGCCTACGGTGGCTGTTGCCCAGGAGCAGAGCGGCAATTGCCGCATCACCCTTACCTGGCCCCTGTCCGAGCTGGACGGCGGGCTGACCATGAGCGCAGCCAGCCTGCCCGACCTTCAGATCTCCCCGGTCACCACCCTGTTGCTGACCGATACCTGCCAAAACGCACCCGATGCGGTCACCCCGGCGGGCAATGTGCAGACCCTGACCCTGCGGGATACCCTTTACCACTTCACCTTGTGCGAGGGGGAGCAGCCCCTTCCCTTTACCGCCGACGGGTTGCGGATCACCGGCGGCGGTACGGAACTGACGGCTTCCTTTACCGCCCCCTGCGCCGATCTGCGCCCGGGTTACTACCGTTTGCTCCTGCATGCCGATGTGACCGGCGAACAGCTTGCCTGGCCGGATGTGCCGTGGACGGCGCAGCTGAACGCCAATGTGACCAACCAGCTTATCGATTCCTGGCAGCAGGTGGGGGAAGCTTTGCAGAAACGCCACAAGAACGGCGGCAGCGTGCCCAACCTGTTCTGGCATGCCTGGGGCGACAAGCCGGGCTATGAGTACATCGGCGTTACCATCCCCGACTGTCCGCCGGTCTATGCCGCCCCCCGACTGAGCGAGCTGGTTACCCAGCTGCAGGATGCGGCGCAGATCGATTCCCTGCCGCTGGTCTATGCCCAGCTGGATGTGTTCGTTGCTCCCGCCGCCCAGCTGCCCTGAAAGCGGGGACGGGAATCCCATTCCTCCACTTGATACGAAAGGATTGAGCGACTGTGGCTCAGAAGAAAACCAGGCGCAACGCCCGGCTGCGGCTGCGCGCCAGCAACCGCTTCAAAGTGCTCCTGTGTTATCTGATCAGCTTTGCCGTACCCCTCCTGTGGCAATGGGCGGGGCTGTGGCTGTTTTACCCCTACAAGCTGGCCAATACCGCGCCGCCCATCGCCGATACGGTCTCTGCTCTCTGGCCCGGGCTCAGCGGCAGCCTTGCCGCCATGGCGCAGGATGCCGCCCTGCCCCTTCAGGGCGACCCGGGCCGCTGGATCGCCGTGCTGCAATTGCGGGATCGCCACTGGATCCTGTTTCTGGCGGTGTGCTTTGCCGCCCTGTGGCTGCTCACCATCCTTTTGCAGCTGGTGTGGCGGTTCCGCTGCCGCAAGGGCATCCATGCCTCCCGCATGGCAGACCGCGCCCGCCGCAGCTACCGCATCAACATGCTCATCCTGCTTGTGCTGAATGCCGCCATGGCGCTGTTTATCTATCTGGCAGGGGTGCAGCACATCCCCGGGCGCAATCTGTGGGACTGGCTGGTCTACTTCCCCGCCTACGGGCTGAATGTGCTGGCGGCTGCGGCGGTCTCCCGTCTGGCTGCCCCGTCGGTGATCAGCGGTAAGCATGCATTTTTCAAACGCCTCTGAGGGGCGGAAAGGAGCCACTATGGGCTGTTATGTTCTCGCCATCGGCGGTACCGGCAACAAGATCCTGGAAAGCATCGTCTATGCCGCCGCCGCCGATGCCCTCTATACCACCGGTGCGGAAGGAAACCCGCAGCCGCTTGAGGCAGTGCATCTGCTCAGCGTGGATGTGGACTCTGCCTGCGGCAACACCACCCGCGCCGGGCGCGCCGCCGATGCCTATGAGCAGATCCGTGCTGTTTTTGAGGAAAGCGCACAGACCCGGCGGGGCTTCCACACAAGGCTGCACTACCGCCGCTGGAACATGAACCTGAGCCGCCGCGCCACCTCTGTAAATCAGATGACCCAGAACCACCCGGATGACCGGCTGCTGGCGCATGCCCTGTTTTCCGCAACGGAAGCCTCTCTGGAATACAGCGAGGGCTTCCGCGGGCATCCCGATCTGGGCGTACTGTTCTTTTCCGATCTGCTTGCCTCGCTGGAGGGGCTGCGGGCGGCCGGACAGCCGGACGAGATGAATACCCTGCTGGATCGGATGGACAGCGAGATCGCCGCCGGGCAGCAGGTAAAGGTGATCCTCTGCGGCAGCATCTTTGGCGGTACGGGCGCAAGCGGCATTCCCGCACTGGCACGTTTCCTGCACGAACGCTTCCGGGACCGGCTGGATCGGTTCGAGCTGGCATCCCTGCTCATGCTGCCCTACTATAAGGTGCCCCCGTCCTCCCACAATGAGGAAATGGAGATCGTGGTCAAAAGCGCAGATTTCCCCGACAAGGCGCGCACCGCTCTGGAATACTACGGCATGACCGCCATGCTCCGCTCCGGCGAGGAGGACAGGGACGGCGTGTTCGATGCCATGTACCTGCTGGGGCTTCCCCCGGAGGCCTTTGTGCAGACCCGCATCTACTCCACCGGCTCCCAGAGCCAGGAAAACGATGCCCATATGCTGGAGTGGATCGCCGCCCGCTGCATCGGCTCCTTCCTGCGCACCCCCATGCGGGGCAGGGACGCCCACAACATGGATTGCTATTACTACCAGTGGCACACCCCCGATTTCTGCTGGCTCAGCTTTGATGCGGACGCACAGCTGTACCGCATCGGCTACGGCGGGCTGCTGAAGGCGGCGGCGTTGTTTTTCAGCGAGCTGCTGCCCACCCTGCGCACCCTGATCAAGGGCAGGGATCCCCGCCGCATCGGCTGGTGCGCTCCCTATTTTGCCGGTGTGGACCGGCTCAGCGCAGCGGGGGAGGACGAGCTGGAAAAGCTGCTGAGCACGCTGGAGCGTTTCTTTGCCTTCTTTGCCGACTGGATGGTGCAGGTGACCCGCACCATCCCGCCCACCATGCGTCCTGCCCGGGAGGAGGAGACGCTGGCGGAGGATGCCGCCGCCGCTTACCGCAAGCTGATCCAAAGCCGCGCCCGGCTGCAGATGACCGGCGACCGTACCCCGGAGTATGAAGCGCTGCTGGAGACCCGCGCCGCTGCCCAGTCGGATTGCGACCGGCTGCTGCGGCAGATCGGCGGGGAAAGCTGGCTGGAGCTGCTCTACACCGCCCAGCAGAACTGCGCCGACGATCTGCGCCGGCAGGACAGGCTGGTGGCGGAGCAGGAGGAAGCGGTCTATCTGCTTGCCCGGCAGCCATCCGCCCCGGCGGTGGAGCTGCGCCGCAAGCAGGAACGGCTGGATGCCCTGCGTCTTCTCAGGGACGAGCTGGCCCTGCGCCTGCACCTGACCGACGAGGATGCCCGCGCCGCCCTGCAGGCGGAGCTACCCATCCACTATCCCGCCCCCGCCTCTGTGCGCCGGGGCGAGCTGCCCCGCAACAGCCTGTTGGATGCAGAGCTGATGAACGCCCTTCACCGGCTGCTGAAGCAGCACCATGCCGACCCTGCCGAGCAGGATGCGGGCATCATGAACCGGTGCAGCCTGCAGTTGCAGAAGGGGCTGAACAAGCTGGTGCTCAGCCCCGTGCCCGACCGGCGCACCACAGCCTATGCCATTGCCGCACTGGGCGGCGGCGTGTGCCGCAGCCAGACCCCCGGCGGTATGCTGGCGGCGTTTGCCGCCACCCTGCTGGCCGGCGTGATGGAGGACCGCAGCCTATGAAGAAACCCCGCAAGACCGACCGCAAACGCTTTTTGAGCGAGGATCGGCGCAAGGAAGCGCTGGATCGCGCCACCTCCTATACCACCCTTCTGCCCGCCATGAACGAGGGCTTCCACATGGGCTATCGCCCGGTGCCGGGGCTGCAGAGCGACGGCAACCGCCAGCCCCACCAGTGGCTAGCCAGCATGGCGCGCAACATGAACACCCCCGGCGGGGAGGTGGGCTTTGCCATCCCCGATGTGCTGGCCTGCGAGCAGCAGCTGCGCCGCCTCAGCAGCCTGCCGGGGGATCTGGGCATGCGCTATCAGGAAATGGTCGATTTCCGTGCCCTGCTGGCGTTGCTGCTCCTCTGGGACGAGCTGGAAACCACCCCCGGCTGCCCCAGACTGACCATGGAACGCTTTGACGAACACAGCGGCGGTTTTGCCGCCATGGTGCTGGCAGCCCTGCCGCCCGCCCGCGCCCGGGAAGGACTGCTGCTGGCGGTGCTCACCCGGGAGGATGGGGACAGCCTTCTGCGCATGCCCCTGTGCCTGCTGGGCAAGGATACCCTGCTTACCCCTGCCGCCCATCCCGAGGATATGAGCCGGATGCTGCCCGCCGCCGTACGCTGGTACGACCGGGATCAGAAGCGCTTCACCGATCCCTGCCCGTGGCTGGATGAGATGCAGCTGACAGTGGTGCTGCCCAGACTGCGCCTTTTGATGGCGCTGTGTGAAGGTGCAGCCCCCGGCAGCCCCCTGTACGACCCTTCCGCCCGCCTTTGCGCCCCCATCGGGCGTTTTCTGGAGGATCTGCTGGCCGCTCGTCAGCCCTGGCGGGAGCGGCTCGCCGGGGGCGACAAAGCCGCCGCCGCAGAGCTTCGCACCCGGGTGCAGGCGGTGTACGGGCTGCTGGAGCGGGGCGGGGAAAGCTGCCCCATCATGCGGCAGGAGCTTAGACCCAAGCCCCCCACGGTCAACCCCCTGCTGTCCCTGTTCCTGCCCGAGGGCTTTCTGCCGGGCGCTGTACAGCCCCAGGCGGTCTACACCCTCGACGGCGTTCCCTTTGCCCGGGAAAGCAGCGTTTGCCTGCTGGAACCCACCGGCGCGGAAGGGGAAGGGCAGATCATCGCCCGGCTGGCGGAGGAATGCGCCATGCTGGATCTGTACGACGGCCGGTGGCGTATGCAGATGGCTGCCCGGCTGGGGCAGCTCCATGAGCAGCTTGCCGGGCTGACCGGTCTGCTGCCCTGCGTGCCGCCGCTGCTCTCGGCGTGGCAGCGCAGCTATGCCGAAAGCGCAGAGACCGTCCGTCAGGAAGCCCGGATCGCCTATCCGGAGGATGCCGACCGGATGGCTGTGCGTACGCTGCTGAGGGACAAGCTGGGCATCTGCGATGGGCAGGCCGCTGCCGAACCCTTTGCCGATTGCCTTGTTCTGATCCGGGGCGCAGCGGACAGCGCCTTTGGTGAAAAGCATCCCCCCTGCCTGCTGCCCGCCCGGGAGGACGGTGCATCCCTGCAGGTCCTGCCGCCCGTTTCCGCCGCATTGTGCAAAGCGCTTACGCAGGAGGATGCGCCCAAGCTGCCTCCCGAGCAGATCCGCGCCCAGTGGAACGGGGACGGCACGCAGGTCTGCATCACTCTGCGGCTGGAGAAGGAGCAGCCCGACGGCAGCGTTACCGCCATCGACCTGTGCCGCAGCTATGCGGTCGCAGACAGCCCCCGGCAGGGCGCAGCCGTAACGGTGGATGCCGCCTCTCTGCCCATGGTTTCCGTCTGGCCCAATGTGCGCCTTGGCGGCGATGCATGGACGCGGTACTATGTACATACCCACACCCCCGGCAGCTGGCAGAGCCTTGCCCTCAGCGGCGGGGAATGGATCGCGGGCGAAAACCGCACCGCTCCTCAGGGAGCAGGGCTGCGCCGCTGGCAGGTGCTGGCGGCAGACCGTTTCCCCGCCTTTGTGGTTATGAAGCTGGGGCATCTGTGCGCCGGTGCGCTTCTGAACGATCAGCCCGTCCGCCGGGTGCGCCGGGAGACCGCCGCCGCCATCGGGCTGGATTTCGGCAGCATCTCCACCGCTGTGATGCTGCGGCAGGGGGAGAGGATCATGCCCGCCTCCCTGCCCAAGGGGCTGCTGGGCATCCTTTTGCGCCCCGACCCCGCGCCGACGGATGCGCTGGGCGAGGAGCTGATCCCGCCCGATGCATTGCTCCACGGCAGCGCAAAGGAAGCCCGCTTCTACAGCGTGATGGATCTGTTCAGCGATGATCCGGAGGCATGGCAGCAGCCCTTGCTGGATGGGCATATCTATTACCCCGCCAGCCTTGCCTCCCTTGAGGAAAAGAACGAGGGCACCCTTTACTACGACCTGAAGTGGAGCGAGGAACCCTATGTGATGGCGTGCCTTAGGCTGCTGCTCAAGCAGGTGCTGCTGCAGGCAAGCCTGTCTGCCCGGCTGCACGGCTCGCCCAGCGTTACCTGGCGCGTTTCCGTGCCCAATGCCATGTCCGCCGCCCGGCAGGAGAGCTATCTGAACCTGCTGCGGGGGCTGGCGCGGGAGGTGGCGCAGGAGTGCGGCATGCCCCTTACCGAGGGCGAACCCGCGGTGCTGTATGCCACCGAAAACCAGGCTGCCGGGCTGTATTTCCGCGGGCGCAACGAGGTAAGCGCCCAGGGCGGTTATCTGAATCTGGATATCGGCGGCGGCACGGCAGACATCAGCCTGTGGCTGCGCAACGCCGGCAGCGCCGCAGCGGAAAGCTCCCTCATGCTGGGGTGCCGGCATATGCTCTATGCTTCTGTTGCTCAGGGGCATATCGAGGATTTCCATAAGGATTATCAGGATGCGCCCCCCGCTCTGCGGGAGGCGGCAGACGTGCTCTGCGGCAGTCTCCGGCAGGGAACAGGTTCGGGACACAGGCAGCAGAAATGCATGCTGCTGATGGACGATTTCTTCGCCGCCTACCCGGAGCAGATCCGTCAGACGCTGCAGATGCACCGGGATCGGGGCGGGCTTGCCTATACCGAAGCGCTGCTGCTGTTCGGGCTGGGCTTCCTGTTCTACCTGTGCGGCATCCTGCTGCGCCGCGCCGGAGAGGATGAGAAGCTGGCAGAGCTGCTGCCGCCGAGGATCGAGCTTTGCATCGCCGGCAACGGCGGGCAGTTCCTGAACACCATCGACAGCGAAGCCCGCACCAAGCTGTGCCAGATGGCGCTGCTTGCGCTGCCTGCCGGGCATCCCCTGCGGGTGCTGCTGCCGGTGCAGAGCCGGGAACCCAAGCTGGAGGTAGCCACCGGGCTTCTGTGCGACGACGGTATGCTGCTGTCCGCCCTGCGCAGCGTGGTCAAGTGGAACGGCACCTTCCCGGAAAAACCCGTCAGCGAGCGTCCCAACCTGATCAAGCATTATCTGCTGGCGTTCATTCCCATGTTCCCCCAGGCAGCGGACAGGCTGCTGGGCGACATGTACCATACCCGTACCCCGGACGGTTCCCCTGCGCTGACCCCCGGCGCAGAGATGGAGCTGACCACCATTTTCGAGAACGAGATCACCCTTCACCCGGATGACGATCTGACCGCCGCCGTGCGCAGCATGGCAACGGTGCGCCGCCTGTGGAGGATCTGATCCCGAAACAGGAGGCATTATGCTTCGGATCCACCAGATCAAGCTGAGTCTTGACGAAATGCAGAACCTGTCGCAGCAGAGCCTGCGCCGCGCCTGCGCCCGCGCCCTCAAGCTGCCCCCGGAGCAGATCCGGGAAGCCATCCTGCGCAAGCGCAGCGTGGATGCCCGGGACAAGGGCGACGTCCACTTTACCCTCACCTGCGATGTGAGCCTTGCTGACCCAAAGCGGGAGGAGCGGATCGCCCAAAGCTCCCGCCCCAATCAGATCGCATTGGTTGCCAAGACCGCGCCGGAGCAGGATGTGTTCACCATGCCCACCGCTCCCTGGCCCAAGGACGAACCCCGCCCCGTGGTGGTGGGGGCAGGCCCTGCGGGGCTGTTCTGCGCCCTTGTGCTGGCGGTGCGGGGCGCAAGACCCATCCTGCTGGAAAGAGGCCGCCCCGTGGACGAGCGGGCGAAGGATATCGAAGCCTTCGAAAACGGCGGCGGGCTGGATCCGGACAGCAATGTGCTCTTCGGTGAGGGCGGCGCAGGCGCGTTTTCCGACGGCAAGCTCACCTGCGGGCTCAGCAACCCCCACATCAAGACCGTGCTCAAGACCCTGCATACCTGCGGCGCACCGGAGGATATCCTTGTGTCCCAGCGCCCCCATATCGGTACCGACCTGCTGCGCCCCGTGCTGAAAAACGCCCGGGAGCGGCTCATTGCGCTGGGGGGCGAGGTGCGCTTCGGCTGCACCCTGACCGGGCTTTCTCTCACCGACGGGAAGGTATCCGCCGTGCGCTGCGTGCAGGCGGGTCAGACCGAGGAATTTGCCGCAAAGCGGGTGTATCTGGCCATCGGGCACAGCGCACGGGATACCTACCAATGGCTGCACGACATGGGTCTGCCCATGGAGCAGAAGCCCTTCGCCGTGGGTGCGCGCATCGAGCACCTGCAGAGCGATCTCAACCGCGCCCAGTACGGCAAAGCAGCGGGGCATCCCGCCCTGCCTCAGGCGGATTACAAGCTCAACGCCCACACCCCCGACGGGCGGGGCGTATACACGTTCTGCATGTGCCCCGGCGGGCAGGTGATCGCCGCCACCGCCGAGAATGACGGTGTGTGCGTAAACGGCATGAGCCGCCATGCCCGGGACGGGCGCAACAGCAACGCCGCTTTGCTGGTGGGGGTAAACCCTGCCGACTACGGCAGCGACCATCCGCTGGCGGGCGTCTGGTTCCAGCGGGAGATGGAGACCGCCGCCTTCCGGGCGACGGGCGGCTTCCGCGCCCCTGCCCAGCGGGTGGGCGACCTGATGCAGATGAGCGCCACCAAACAGTTCGGCAAGGTGCAGCCCAGCTATCTGCCCGGTGTGGAGCCGGGAGAGATCCGTTGTTGTCTGCCGGGCTTTGTGATCGATAACTTCCGGTTGGCGATCCCGCAGCTTGCCCGCAGGCTGCGCGGCTTCGACGATCCGGATGCGGTGCTCACCGCCCCGGAGACCCGATCCTCCGCGCCTTTGCGTATGCTGCGCAACCAGCGGCGGGAAAGCCCCATCGGCGGGCTGTATCCGCTGGGCGAGGGCGCAGGGCATGCGGGCGGCATCGTATCCGCTGCGGTAGACGGGCTGCTGGCGGCTCTGGAGGAATAACGGCGGGCATGCCCGCACCGGGAAAGGATGAACAGGATTCATGATCCGCGGCGTACTGTTTGATATGGACGGCGTGCTTTTCGATACCGAGAACCTGGGGCAGGAGCTGATGCCCAAAGCAGCCCGCGCCTATGGCAAAGAGATGGACAAAAGCCTCTACCACCGGCTGCTGGGGGTAAACGAGCATCTGGGCAGGCAGATCATTGCCGAGGCATACGGGGAGGATTTTCCCTACGATCCTTTCCATGATCTGTTTCTGCAATATTTTCTGGAGATTGCTGCGGCAGGGCAGCTGCCCCGCAAGCCGGGTCTTGCCGCCTGCATGCAGGGGCTGAAGGCGCGGGGCATCAAGATCGCCCTTGCCACCAGCACCCGCCGTCCGGTGGTGGAATGCTATTTGCAGAACACCCCGGAGTTGAACGGCGTGTTCGATGCCACCGTGTGCGGCATCGAGGTGCCAAGAGGCAAGCCGGAGCCGGACATCTATCTGGAGGCCGCCCGCCGCATCGGGCTGAGTCCCGAGGAATGCATGGGCGTGGAGGACAGCCGCAACGGTCTGCGCAGCGTGCGCGCTGCCGGAGCCGTCAGTGTGATGATCCCCGACCTGCTGCCCTTCGGGGAGGAGCTTGCTCCCTATGTGGATCACTGCCTGCCGGATCTGAACGCGCTCTGTCCCCTCATCGACAGGCTGAACGGGTAAGGGTTGCCCCGCGCTTTGCTGCAAAAAACCGCAAGCCAGTGAGGGTGATGGAAAGGAAAGAGTTATCCTTCGCTTTCCCTTATGCAAATAATGAGAACGCAAGCATTGGGTGGCTTTCGGTTCCTTGTATTGCTGCGATAGAATGAAAGCGATAAACTTGAATTTGCTAGACCATTGGTCTAAACCAATTCAACAGCATCACTTTGCAACAAACCAAAACTCGGTTTTTACTCCTCAGATGAATGAAATAGCTCAAAAATATGGATGAAATTTGAATGGTGTGTGTATGAAGTGATGATGTAAATCAAAGGTCGTTTGGAGGGAAGAATGTGAAAATTTTAATGATAAATGGAAGTGCACACAGAGGAAATACGTGGAAGTTAGTAGAACAGGCAAAAAACTGTTTAGTTGAGATCCAAAAAGAGATTGAATTTGACGAAGTGCATTTAATTGAAGAAGGTTTGCCATTTTGTATCGGATGTAGTAACTGTTTTCGAGTAGGATATGAAAAGTGTCCACATTATCATGTTATTGGTAAGATAATAGAAAAAATGGAAACTGCAGATGGCATTATCATTGCCACTACCACATATAATATGCGAGAAACTGCATTATTAAAAAATCTATTTGACCATTTTTGCTTTATGCTTCATAGACCACACTTTTTCAAAAGTAAGGCGTTGGTTATTACGACTACAGGTGGGGTTGGTGGACATGCGGCTGCTAAAAGTGTTAAAGGAACACTGCTGGGAATTGGATTTAATCGTTGCTATACGTTCTCCAGGGCATCTTTTAGTTGGAATGCATATGTACCAAACAACAAGACTTTGCGTTCTTTGAGAAAGGTGGTTCAAAAGTTTTATAAGGATGTGGAATCAAGAAAATTATATAGTCCTAAGATGAAATTGTTAATACCATACAATTTATTTCGTGGGATGTCTTTAGCGTATGTACCGGGAACAGACTATGAGACAGAAGATGGTGTATACTGGACTGATGAATGTCGTAAGGGTTTGGTTTATGCACCGGGAATTGAAGTGGC
>JAFXBE010000041.1 GCA_017516765.1 Clostridia bacterium
GCCCAATTCGTCGATCCTGCGTACAATACCCGTTGCTCGCATTGTTTCCCTGCCTCCTTGCCGGCGCAATGGTATGGTTTGAGCATCATTGCGCCGTTTGTCTTTGCAAGGGTAGTATGGGATTTTCAGGGCGGGTTATGCTTTTGAAAGTTCTGGGAGGTAGTTTCGAAGACAGAGGCTTCAACCGATGACCGGTCGTTGCAAGCGGAGAAGAAATACGCTATAATCGTGCCAACAAAAAGACAACCTGCAGCATTTTCCCCGATCTTCAACCAAGGGAGGAAACCGTATGCCCCAGCTTTGGTACAACGCACCGGCGGATACATGGAACGAAGCCCTGCCACTGGGCAACGGGCGCATGGGCGCCATGTGCTTTGGCGGTACGCTGATGGATCGCTTTCAGCTCAACGACGATTCTGTCTGGTCGGGCGGCTTGATCGACCGCATCAATCCGGATGCGGCCCGGGGCATCGCAGAGGCCCGGCAGCTGATCGCTCAGGGCAGGCTTGCCGCTGCCGAAGAGGTGGTGGAGGAAGCCGTTGCCGCCACCCCGGAGGGTCAGCGCAGCTATGAGCCCCTGTGCGACCTGATCCTGCAGCTGCGCACTCCAAAGCATCCGCGCTTTTCCACGCCTTTTTTTCTCAACAATCTGTGCGGACGCAGACTGAAGGGCTTCGAACCGGAGACCGGTGTCGGGGCATACCGCCGCAGCCTGTCTCTTGACGATGGCGTGCACCGGGTGGAATATACGCTGGATGGACAGCATTTCTGCCGGGAGAGCTTTGTTTCCTTCTCTGCGGGGGTGATGGCGGTGCGCATCCGGGGCGGTGAATGGCGTGCCATGCTCCGCCGTGCCGGTCATGTAACCGCCCACCGCCAACTGGATGCCCGCACCCTCTGTCTGGAGGGTGCAACCGGGCAGAACGGCACGGCCTTCTGCTGCCTCGTGCGGGCGGTGGGGGATGGCTGCCGGGCAGTGGGCGATATGCTCCGTGGCGATGGCGATGCAGTGCTGCTGCTCACTTCCGGCTGCGCCCTTAGGGATGGGGATACCTTCCTGCAGGATGCGCTGGCAAGGCTGGATCGAGCGCAGGAAAAAGGCTACGATGCCCTTCTGCGGGAGCATACAGAGGACATCCGTCCCCTGATGGAAAGCTGCCGCCTGCAGCTCCGTGCCGCCGATGCCCCTGTGCATCTGCCCCACGACAAGCGGCTGGAAAGGCTGCGCACCGGAGAGGAAGATCCGGGGCTGATCAACGATATGTTTGCCTACGGGCGGTACCTGCTGGTTTCCTCCAGTCGCCCGGGCAGCCAGCCCGCCAACCTGCAAGGCATCTGGAACGAGCAGTTCAACCCGCCGTGGGACAGTAAATACACCATCAACATCAATGCCCAGATGAACTACTGGCCTGCCGAGGTCACCGGGCTTTCCGAAATGCATCAGCCGCTGTTCGACCTGATCGCCCGCATGCTGCCCCGGGGCAGGGAGACCGCCCGGAGAATGTACGGCGCAAAGGGCTGGATGGCGCACCACAATACCGATATCTGGGGCGACTGCGCCCCGCAGGATAACTATCCCTCCTCCACCATGTGGCAGATGGGTGCGGCATGGCTGTGCCTGCACCTGTGGGAGCATTACCGTTTTACCCGGGATGTGGCGTTTCTGGAAAAATGGTACCCGGTCATGGAGGAAGCAGCCGCTTTCTTTACCGATACCCTGATCCCCGGCGAAGAGGGCAGGCTGCTGGTCAGCCCCTCCCTGTCGCCGGAGAACACCTACTGCCTGCCCGACGGCACCACCGGCTGCCTGTGCAGCGATGCGGCGATGGATCAGCAGATCCTGTATGAGCTGTTCACCGCTGTGATCGAGGGGGCAGAGGTGCTGGGCAGGGATGCGGGGGTATATCCCGAACTGCGGCAGCGGCTGCGCCCGGTGATGGTTTCGCCGGACGGACGGGTGCTGGAGTGGATGGATCCCCATAAGCAGGAAACCGAGCCGGGACACCGGCATATCTCCCACCTGTTCGCCCTCTTTCCGGGCAACGGGATCACCGCCGCACAGCCGGAATGGATGGCTGCGGCGCGCAAAACACTGGAGACCCGTCTGGCTTCCGGCGGCGGGCATACCGGGTGGAGCCGGGCGTGGATCATCCATTTCTGGGCAAGACTGCTGGACGGCGGCAAGGCTGGCGAAAACGTGCGTCTGCTGCTGGAACGTTCCACGCTGCCCAATCTGTTTGATAATCATCCCCCTTTCCAGATCGACGGCAATTTCGGCTTTACCTCCGGCATCGCCGAAATGCTGCTGCAAAGCCACGAGGGTTTCCTGCGCCTGCTGGGCGCGCTGCCCCCGGCATGGCAGGATGGCAGCATCACCGGTCTGCGGGCAAGAGGCGGTATCCGGGTGGATCTGGAATGGAAGGGCGGCAGGCTGCACAAAGCTGCACTGACGGCAGACCATGCGCAGCAGGTGCGGGTGGTTGCCGATGTGCCTTTGTCCGCAGCCGAAACCGAGACTCACCCCATCCCCGGGGGTATTGCGTTCTTTGCACAGGCGGGCAGGGTCTATGAACTGTACGGCAAGTAAAACGACCACAGGCGCAGCCGGTACGGCTGTGCGGAAAGGCATGGGAATACAATGGAAAAGCTCTGGTTGAAAGCCTATCACCGCATCGGCGAAGCGGGCATCTACCCCGGCGGTCTGGCGCACAGCGTGCATCTGGCATACAGCCGCAACGGCACCGATTATCTGCCGCTGAACAAGAATTACGGCATCCTGTTCGAAAAAGGCGATATCAGCCCTGAGAATCTGATCCTGCCCCGGGGCGTGAGGGATCCCGGACTGTTCCGCATGCCCGATGGGGCATACGGCGTTTGCGGCATCCGCACCCTGGAGGACGGCACCCCTGATGCCGAATATCAAGGCATGCCGGTGTGGTGGACGACCCGGGATTTCATTCGTTTTGAGCGTATGGGTTTCATCTCCGAAGAAGAGCTGGCCTGTCGCGAACCTGCCGCAGTGATCGAGGTGGAAGCGGAGGTGGGCGAAAAAGCCATCACCTATTGGACACCGCTGGAAAACACCGGTCTTGTACTCCCGGAGCGCATCGAGGTGAGCAGCGAAGCAGAGCTGGATGCGGTCTGTGCGCAGGCGCTCTACAGCGACGGCTCCCGGGCGGTCAAAAAGCTGCACTGGAACAAAGCGGGCATCGATTTTGCAAAACCCGGCATCTACGAAGCCGAAGCAACGGTGGGGCAGAAGCCTCTCGTTTTCCCGCTGGCAAAGGGGTATGGCGACCCGGTACTGCTGCGCTGGGAGAGGAAGTGGTACTTCGTTGCCACCAACGATAATCTGGACGACATCGGCATCTATGTGCGGCAGGGCGATACGGTGGAAGAACTGTTCCGGGAAGGGGTCACCGAGCACCTGATCCTGCCGCTGGACAGGCAGCGCCATCTGATCCAGACCTTCTGGGCGCCGGAATTCCATCTCATCGGGGGCGAATTGTACATCCTCTTTGCTGTCAGTCCGGAAAAATGGGGACCCCAGTGCCATATGATGAAACTGAAGAAGGGCTGCAGCATCATCCGGGAGGACAGCTGGGAGGATCCCATCCGCATGGTGAAAGCAGACGGCACACCTCTTGCCGAAGAGGCCATCACCCTGGATATGACCTTTATCCCCGCCGAAAGCGGCTCCTATGTGGTCTGGTCGTACCGGGAGCACATCGGTACGCCCATGGATACCGGCTCCATGCTCTACATTGCCACCATCGATGAGCAGAAGCCCTGGCAGCTGACCTGCGAACCTGTGCTGCTCACCCGTCCCCTGTACGGCTGGGAAAACGTGGAGGGCACCATCAACAATGAAGGCCCTTATGCCTTTATCCGGGATCACCGGGTGTATCTTAGTTACTCCGGCGGCTCTGCCAATGCCTACAGCTATGCCCTGGGGCTGCTGACCGCCGATACCCGGGCCGATCTGACCGATCCTGCTTCCTGGCAGAAGAGCCATACACCGGTGCTCACCTACTACTCGGTGGAGGGGGAATACGGCCCCGGGCATAATTCCTTCTACGAAAACGAAGACGGCGAATGGATGATCGCCTATCACGGTGAAACGGATATCCGGGAGCATCTGCGTTGCGACGGCATCCGCCGGGTGCATTTCCGTGCGGACGGCAGACCGGATCTGGAACTGTCCCACGAGCAGGATCTGAAAGCGGAATACCGCAGCGTGCGGGCGCAGATCGTTGTCAAAGACCCGTAAAGCGATCCATTACGAAGAAAGGCGATACCGGTATGCATACAAGCGTTTATGGATATGAGCATGCGGGCATCCGAACAAGGCTTGCTGCCTTGGACGGCGGCATCGTCCGCATCACCCGTACCCGCCGTCCGGCGTTTCTGGAGCAGAGCAGCGATGTGGTGGTCTGCGGGCAGACGGTTTCCTGGTGGGTCGCTGCGGAAAACGGGCAAACCGTCCTTTCCACAGGACAGCTGGAGGTAACGGTCTCACCTTCCGGTGCGCTCACCTTCCGCAATGCTGAAGGGCAGCTGCTGCTCCGGGAGCTGGAGCGCAACCCCCATCTGCTGGATGAGAAGCCTGTTTTTCTGAACCGCTACGACGACAGCAGCCATGTGGACGAGGGGCAGAGCATCGACGGTGCGCGGGCATGGGCAAAGCCTGCCGAAACATGGCAGGATCGTACCGCCTACGAATGTCGCCAGAACTTTGTTTTTGCCGATGGGGAATCCCTCTACGGGCTTGGCTCCCACGAGGAGGGCTACGGTGATCTGCGGGGGCGTTCCCGGCTGCTTTACCAGCACAACATGAAGGCTGTCGTGCCTGTTCTGGTATCCACCAAGGGCTGGGGCATCCTGTTCGATATGGGCTGCCTGATGGCTTTTCATGATGATGCGGAGGGCTCCTTCCTCTGGGCAGACTGCGCCGATGAGCTGGACTGGTATTTCTTCTACGGCGACGGCTCCTACGCATCCCTGATGGAAAAATACCGCCTGCTGACGGGTGAAACGCCCATGCTGCCCCGGTACGCCCTTGGCTACATCCAGTCCAAGGAACGCTATGTGGATGCGGAGGAAATGCTGGCTGTGGCAGACGAATACCGGCACAGGGATGTGCCGCTGGATATGCTGGTGCTGGACTGGCAATCCTGGCCCGAAGGGCAATGGGGCTGGAAAACCTTCGATCCCGCCCGCTTCCCCGATCCCACAGCGTTTATTGATGCCCTGCACCAAAAGGATGTACGGTTTATGATCTCTGTCTGGCCGTCCATGCAGGGCGCTGCCAATCAGGATCGGCAGGAGATGCTGCAAAACGGCTGCATGCTGGGTAATCGTCTCATTTACAACGCCTTCGATCCCAAAGCCCGGGAGCTGTACTGGAAGCAGGCCAACGAGCACCTGTTCGTGCACGGGGTGGATGCATGGTGGTGCGATTGCACCGAACCCTTCGAGAGCGACTGGAAGGGCACCGTCAAGCCCGAACCCCTGCGCCGTGCACAGATGAATACCGACGAGGCCAAACAGTATCTGGATCCGGCAAAGATCAACCTGTACAGCCTGTTTCACTCGCAGGGCATCTACCATGGGCAGCGCAGCGTGCGGCAGGATAAGCGGGTCTGCAATCTGACCCGTTCCTCCTACGCCGGGCAGCATCGTTATGCCACCGTCACGTGGAGCGGCGATGTATCCGCTACCTGGGAGACCCTGCGCCGCCAGCTACCGGAGGGTCTGCATTTCTGCGCCACCGGCGAGGGCTGGTGGTCTACTGATGTGGGCGGTTTCTTTCCCAATGGCGATTGGGAGCAGTGGTTCTGCGACGGCGACTTCGACCGGGGCGTGGAGGATCCGGGCTACCGGGAGCTGTTTGTGCGCTGGATGCAGCTGGCAGTCTTCCTGCCTATGATGCGCGCCCACGGCACCGTTACCCCCAGAGAGATCTGGCGTTTCGGCGAAAAAGGCGAACCCTTCTATGATGCCATCGAAAAGGCCATACGCCTTCGCTATCGTTTGGTGCCCTATCTGTATACCCTGATGGCGGAAAACAACCGGAAGGGCATCCCCATGCTGCGGGTACCTGCGCTGGTTTACCCGCAGGATCCCGCCCTGCGGGGCATCAGCGATCAGTTGTTGCTGGGGGATAGGCTGCTGGCAAAGCCGGTCACCCGCCCCATGAGGTATCTGCCGGGCGGTGTGCCTGTGGCGGAGCCGCAGGAAGGGGAGCAGGTAACGTTGCCTGCCGGGTATGATTGGTATGAGCAGCAGACCGGTCTCCGGCATGTCGGCGGGCAGACGGTGACGGTTCATGCCCCGTTGGATGCGATTCCTCTGTTCGTGCGGGCGGGCACCATTCTGCCTTGGGGTGCAGATGCTCCTTCCACCGCCGCCCAGAGGGAGCTGCCGCTGGAGCTGATCGTTTACCCGGGCTGCGACGGCAGTTTTATCCTGTACGACGATGCCGGGGACGGCTACGGCTACGAATCCGGCGAATGGGCTTCCATCGCCATGCGCTGGTGCGATGCAGAACGTACGCTGTACCTTTCCGCTATGCAGGGCGGCTACCCCGGTATGCCTTCTGTGCGGAGGCTGCTGGTGCACTGCGTGGGAGAGGGTGTCCGGGAGATCCGCTATACAGGGCAGGAGATGAAAGTAAGTCTGTAAACGGCATATAAGGAAACCGCCGCAGCACACAAGCTGCGGCGGTTTCCTTATATGCCGTTATTGCCCTGCCAGCCCGAAAAACGTGTCCGTGCCGATGCCGAACAACCCGAACAGCGCGCTGTTCTCCGGGCTGCCCTCCGGGGTGCACAGCTGGCGGGCATAGGCATAATCCCTGCCGTCGATCCGGTAGATGCAGCAGGAATCCGTTGCCAGCCGGAGGGCAAGCTCCCCGCCCTCGGGGGTGGTCAGCGTAAGCGTTGCGGTAAAGGGGCAGCCGGATACCTCGCCGCCCCGATCCTCGGCATTGGTCAGCAGCGCGGATAGTCTGCTCAGCGTATCCGCATCGGTGCAGACGATCTCCTCGCCGTTCACGGTCAGTGTGGCACGGGTCAGCTCCTTCAGCTGCTCCGGGCGGAAAAAGGTTTCCGAAGCCGTATCCAGTGGCGTTTTGCGGATCCAACCTGCTGCACCCCGCAGGCTTACGCAGACCCAGCCGCCAATGGTAACGCCGTCGTCGTATTCGGCAAGGATGGGCAGGGTCCCGCCGGTCTCCAGATATGCCACCCGGGGCGACATGGCTTCCGGGTAGGCGTATACGGCGGTGGGCCCGTCACATACGTACCAGGAGGGATCCTGCTTCAGGTACTCGTTTCGCACCCAGCCGGTTTTGCTGCCGTCGGCATAGGAGATCTTTGCATAGCCATCCCAGCTTTCCAGCACAGGGATGCTCTGCCCCGAATACTGCAGCATATCCACCGCTTTTCCGCCCTGATCGCCCCGTGCATCCAGCACCGTCAGGCTCTCGCAGAGGATCACAGCGGGCGTGGCTTCTATACCTGTCCATGCCTGAAAGGTTTCATCCACCCCGGAAGCCGGAAGGATGGTGGCATAGGCAGCGGTAATGCAGAGAAGCGACGGCAATAACCAGAGCAACAGCTTTTTCATGAAAATCCCTCCTGTGTGTTTGTGTCTGTGACCATAAAACGCTGCCCGGACGGCAAAGATTCCCGCTCCCGGCAGGTTTTACAAGTTGGTCGCTTGCCTGTGCAGCGCTCGGATAAGCAGGAATTCCGGCAAAAAGGGAGAAATGGTTCCTGTATACAATTCTTCCGCATTCATTCATACAGGAGGGAATCAACGATGAAATGTGCCATTTACGGAGCCGGTTCTCTGGGTACGGTGCTGGGCGCGTACATTACAAAAGGCGGCGGGGATATCGAACTTATCAACCGTAACCGTGCCCATGTGGACGCATTGAACGCAGACGGGGCAAAGATCACCGGTACGGTGGAGATGACGGTACCTGTCAGGGCCATCACCCCTGATCAGATGGAAGGGGTCTACGACATCATCCTGCTGCTGACCAAGCAGCTGCAGAATGTTCAGGTGGTGACCATGCTGAAGGATCATCTGGCAGAGGACGGCGTGATCGTTACCCTGCAGAATGGTCTGCCCGAACCGGGCATCGCCGAGATCGTGGGCAGCCACCGCACCATGGGCTGTGTGGTGGAATGGGGCGCGACCATGGACAGCCCCGGGCATTGCATCCTTACCAGCGATCCTTCCGGGCTTTCCTTCCATATGGGGCGCATGGAGGGCATCCCCGAATACCGCTATGCACAGGTGAAGGAGCTTCTGGAAAAAATGTGTCCCGTGCACGAGGAACCCGATCTGCTGGGCGCACGCTGGTCCAAGCTGCTCATCAACGCCACCTTCTCCGGGCTCGGCACGGTGGTGGGCGGCCGCTTCGGCGATGTATCCGAAAACAAGGATGCCCGCAAAGTGGCTGTGCGCTGCATGAAGGAATGCATCGATGTGGGGCATGCCGCAGGCATCACCTTTGCGCCGGTGCAGGGCAAGGATATCACCAAGCTGTTCTATTACCGGGGCGCAGCCAAGCGCGCGTTTGCCACTCTGCTCCTTCCCATTGCCATGAAGAAGCATCGGGAGATCGTACCCTCCATGCTGCAGGATCTGCGCAACGGCAAGCCCTGCGAGGTGGATGCCATCAACGGCGTGGTGTGCGCCTACGGGCAGAAGCTGGGCGTTCCCACCCCCATCAACGATATGATCGCCCATATCATCCGCAAGGTGCAGGCAGGGGAGATGAAGCCGGAAGCGGCCAACATCCGCCTGTTTGACGGGCTGCTGTGATGGAAGTTGTATCCGTACCGGGGCTGGCGGGCTGCCTCCGGTGCATCCCGCCCCAAAGCGAGCCCCTTTCCTCGGATGTGTTCATCATCGAGGGCAAAGAGCGGTTCTACGTATTCGATGCGGGCGCAAGCGATGCGGCGTACGAAGCCCTTGCCGGGCTTGAAAAGCCGGTCACCTTCATCCTGTCCCATTTTCACAGGGATCACACCGCCAACATGAGCCGTCTGGCGGGGGAGGTGCTGGGCGGCGCACGTACCTGCAAGTATATCGGGCGGGGCACCAGAGTGGATGCGCCCCTTGGGATCGAAGACGGAGTCAGCCTGCTGGTGCAGCCCTGCGTATCGCCCCATGCCCCCGGCTGCCTGATCCTGACTGTTGACCGTACCTGCACTTTGCTGGGCGATCTGATCTATGCCCAGCCGGGAGCAGGGGCAGGGGAGCAGGTGGGCATGCTGCGCACCCTGAAAGGGGTGGATACCCGGTATTTTATCCTGAGTCATGGAGAAGAACCACGGCTTGTGGAAAAAGAAAGCCTGCTCCGAAGCCTGAAAGAAGGTTCGGTCGGGTAAGGGAAAAGCAGCGTCGGAGCATGAAAAACTCCGACGCTGCTTTTTGTTGCCGCCGATCAATACAACTCAGGCAGCTTGTCCTTGGTAATCGCCCAGGGATGGTCGTACATCGCCCGCAGGGCTTCGTTGGTGGTAAATTCTTCGGAGGTGCAGAAAGCGCCGCACCAGGTCATATAGCTGACCCAACCGGATTTTTCCGCTGCCAGGGCTTCGGCGGAGGGAATGGTGCCGATCTCGCCGATCAGGGTGATCTTTTCCTGACCGCTGATCCGGCGCAGCTCTGCCAGCTTCTCGCTCTGGGCGGTGTGCTGGTGTGCCGGGGGGTACATATCCCGGGAGATGATATCCACCACATCGTCGCCGGGGTAGCATTCCGGTACAGGGGAATTCCAGACCCAGATCAGGTTATCGAGCCCGTGCAGGTTGGTGTAGCGGTCGTACATCAGCCGCCACAGCCCCTTCAGGGTCTCGGGGCCTTTTGCGCCCCACCAGAACCAGTCGCCGTCGCCTTCGTGGAAGGGTCGCCACAGAATGGGCACGCCCGCATCCCGGAAGGGGCGCAGCAGCGCGGCCATCATATCCATGTCGGAAAGCAGGGCTTTGTTTTCGGGGGTTCCGTCCACCAGCGCGCGGGTGGCATCAAAATCGGTCTCCTTGGTATAGAAGGCCTTGCCCCGCCCGCCCAAGGGCGAGAACCAGTGCCAGGTAAGGGTAACAACGCCCTTTTGAGCTGCCCATTCCCATGCCTGCTTCAGGGTTCCGTAGTTGCCGCAGACCTCCTCCATACATTCCTCGTCGGTATCCAGATAGTTGATGTTGGGGGAGTAGGAAAGCAGCTCAAAACCCAGCAGAGCGGGCTGCTTGCCGGTTACCGTTTCAATGTGGTGCAATTCTTCCATGCCGCGGGTCTTGGTGTGCTGCCCGGTAAGGATCCCGTTGCCGGAAAGCTGCACCAGATAGGTCAGCATACGGTGCACACAGGGCTGGGCGTTGGGGTTGACGGGGGTGGAAATGGGGGGCATGGCTCAGTCCTCCTTTCCCATCCAATGCAGGACGGGGCTGTAATCGGGGTCGTCGGTGGTAACGATCACCTTGCGGCTTTCACCCGGCCAGAGGTCGAAATCGTTGCTGTCGGGAGTCGCACCGTCAGGCTCGGTCAGGTGTGCCATCCAGACAAAGCGGTCTGCGGTCAGGGTCACTTCCACGGCAGTATCGCTCAGGCGGCGGGATTCGATGGTCACATCGGCGTTCTGCTTTGCCATCTCGGCAAAGGGAGCGAAGAAGTAACGGGTCTCGTTCACCTGCTCGCCGTCATGGTACAGCCGGGCGCGGAATACGGTCTGTGCCGGGTCGAAGGCAATGCCCTCCAGCGATACATCGCAGAGATGGGCGGTGCCGTTCCGGGGCAGGGATACATCCTTTGCACCCTGCGTAAGCACCTGACCGCTCAGGGTCATCAAAGACCACTCCACACGGGCGGATGCAGTGTGCAGGGTATCATTCATGCCCCACAGCTCCAGCTTTCCCGGTTCGGTGCGCCAGTGCTCCTGCCAGTGGACGCGGCCTTCGTCGTTGTGCACATCCCAGCCGCGGATGCACAGGGCAAGGGGTGCCATGGCCTCCTTGAGGGCATAATAGATGGGCTTGCGGCGCAGCTGATAATCGATCAGCGACCAGTTGTGCACGCCGTAGCTGTCCGAAAGGGTCCAGAACAGAAGCCCGGAGCAAGTGAATTTCTGCCTGCGGAACTCTTCGTAGATGTGCCGGGTGATCTCGGACTGGATGGCCTGACTGCGCAGGATGTACTGCTGGGGCGAATGCTCGCCGTCGCCGAAATACTGCCGCTTCATCCGATCCAGCAAAGTGTGGTTCTGGCAGGAGTTGGTGTGGTGCAGCCATACCGGGTCGTCGGGGCGCATGTTTTCGGCGGGGATGCAGCTTTGTGCCGTTTCCATGGTCATTGCGCCCATCAGACCGAACTCGCTGAGGAACTTGACGCCGAATTCGGTAAACCGCCACAGATCCAGATAGTGGGGGTGGCTGTCCACGTGGGTCAGGATCCAGATATGCTGGTCGCCGTGGCGGCAGTCGGCCTGCTTTTCGCCGCCGAAGGGGCTGCTCTGGCGGTAGACCAGATCGGGGCACATTTCCGCCACCAGCTCCGGCAGGATCTTTTCGTAAATGGTGCCGCCGTACCAAGGCAGATCCGGGTTCCACGCCTTCTGGGATTGGTACATCTCCTGCACCTCGTTGTTGCCCGACCAGCCGATCAGGCTGGCATGGCGGCGCAGGCGGCGGATGCCCAGCCGGGCTTCGTTGGTGATGTTTGCCACAAACCCGGGGTCGTGGTCGGGGTGGTAGCCGCAGGCGTAGAGGAAATCGTGCCAGATCATGATGCCGCTTTCGTCGCAGGCCTCCATCAGGGCTTCGGAAGCGTATACGCCGCCGCCCCAGATGCGCAGCATATTCATGTGCTCGTCTTTGGCGAGGGCGATCAATGCGCGTTCTTTTTCGGGGGTGATGCGCCCGGGCAGGCAGTCGCAGGGCACATGGTTCGCGCCCTTGCTGAATACCCTCTCGCCGTTGAGCACGAAGGTGAAGCCGGTCTCGCCGCCCTCCAGCTCCGGCTCGATCAGCGCGATGGAGTGGAGACCCAGCCGTTGCCGGGCGGTCTCTGCCACGCTGCCGTCCGGGGTCTCGATCTGTGCTTCCACGGTATACAGATAGGCATCGCCCATGCCGTTGCACCACCAGAGGCGGGCGGCGGGGATGGTCATTTCAAAGGTCTGCTCCCCGGCAGAAAGGGGCGCGTTGTGCCGGGCAACGATGTTGCCCTCCCGGTCGGCAATGGTGCAGTGCAGCGTGCAGCCCTGCGCATCGGCGATGGCGGCAGCGGTAACTGTCACGGGGCAATCCTTGCCCTCGGCGGGTACGGCTGCGGGGCGGGCATAAAGGTCGGTCAGGGCTGCGCCCCAGACGGCCTTCAGCGTTACATCCTGCCAGATGCCCAGAGAGGCCAGCCAGATGGTCCAGTCCCAGCTGTATACATACTGGGGCTTGCGCATCCAGCTGCGCCAGGGCTGGTCGTTGTTCCACATCATATCCATGCGTTCCAGCTGGTGTGTCTGGGCTTCCCGCAAGCCCTGATCGATGCGTACCCACATCCGGTTTTCGCCCGCATGCAGCTTGTCTGCCACATCCCACTCCACTTCCACAAAAGCGTTGTTGTGGGAACCGATATGCTCGCCGTTCAGATATACATCGGCGGTGCAGTCCAGCCCGCCGAAGGTGAGCAGCATCCGGGGCGCAATGTCCTCCTTGGCAAGGGTGAAGACTTTTTCGCACCAGAATTCCTTTTCTTCCACCCAGCGGCACTCCAGACTGTTCAGCCCATAGAGGGGTTCCGGGATCAGCCTTGCATCGATCAGGGGCGTATGCACATCGCCGGGCACCGTATAGGGCAGAGAGGGCAGCTGCGCAGCGGTCTGGAGCGTGCCCTCACCGATATCGCACCAGTGCATGCTCCATACACCGTTCAGAGAAAGTACTTTGTTCATAACGGAGATCCTTCCTTCGGCAGGTTATTTGTTACCTAACAGTTGCCTAACAACTGTATGTGCACAGTATACCATTGGTTTGGCTTTTGCGCTATCTATTTTTTGATCGAAATCAACTTTTCGGGGCTTTTCTTTCTTCCGCTGTTCTGCTATGATGAAAAAAACAGGCTGCAGCCTGAGAAAAAGGACGGAATCGAATATGCTGAGTGTCGGTGCAAAAGCCCCTGCATTTATGCTGTGCGATCAGAACGGAAGCACAGTAAGCCTTTCGGATTTTCTTGGAAGAAAAGTGGTTCTCTATTTCTACCCCAAAGACAATACCCCCGGCTGTACCCGGCAGGCCTGCGCCTTTGCGGCGGCGTACCGGCAGTTCCAAACGCTGGATGCGGTGGTCATCGGCATCAGCAAGGATTCGGCTGCATCTCATGCGAAATTCGCCCAGAAGCACGACCTGCCCTTCATCCTGCTTTCCGACCCGGAGCTGGAAGCCATTCAGGCTTATGATGTATGGGCGGAGAAAAAGCTTTACGGCAAGGTGAGCATGGGAGTGGTGCGCACCACCTACATCATCAATGAACAGGGCGTTATCGAAAAGGTAATGCCCAAGGTAAAGCCGGATACCAACGCCGAAGAGATCCTTGCCTACCTGACCGGGAAAGCAGGGGAGGAAGCATGAAAGACTTTGAATACCTGACCGGGAAGGATTGCGCCCCTGCCATTCGGCAGGAACTGGATGCCCATGTTGCCCATGGCGGACGCTGCACCCTGCCCAACCGGGAATACGACATCCACAGCCCGGTGGTGGTGGATGCTTCGTCGCTGTGCTTCTGCGGCGAGGTATGGGCATGCAATACCGATCCCAACGGCGTGTTTGAGACCGACCACGGCACCAAGCTGCGCATGCGGGGGCGGGGCTTTCCCGCCATCTGCGTGGGCGAGCGGTCAGACCCCATCAGCGGCGCTGTGGTGAAGGATCTGGGCGTACAGGGCGATATTACCGGCATGGATACCCGACCGCTGGTGGATTTTTCCGCCCCCGAGAAAAATGCGGGGTTGTGCCTTGACCGGGTGCGCACCGACCAATGCGAGTTTGCCAAGCTGTCCTTCTGCGGCTGCGCCAACGGCGTTTGCGCCTCCGGCAATGCCGAGATCGACGCCTGCCTGTTTACGCGGCTGAATGTGGATGGCTGCGGCAACGGCTTTTTCTTTGCACCCAGAGCCTCCTTCTATGCCCATGTGCGCTCCTGCGTGCTGGCGGATAACCCCTTCTATGCCTTCTATGCCGAGGGCGAAGGGCGGGTGATCCATAATCTGGACATCAGCGACTGCATCTTCGTGCGCAGCGGCGGCGGCTTTACCGACGGGGACGGGCGCATCCCTGCGGCGGTGCTGTTTGACCATATCTCCAACTGCGCGGTGGATCGCTGCCTGTTTGACAACCCGGGCACCCACTGGTATTTTTCCGAAAACGCGGGCAAGAACGAACAGCGGCAGCCCAGCTACCGCAAAACCGTTGCCCTGTATGTGATCGGCAACGAAAACCGCATCACCGGCAACACCTTCCTGCACAGCTCGGACGATTCCATCCGCATCGACGGCGACGGTAATGTGCTTTTGGGCAACATCGCCGACGGCAGCGTACGCATCCGGGGCAAGGGGAACACAGTGGCGAACCTGGTCTTTACTACCCCCGGCGCAAGGCTGATTTTGGAAGGCGAAGCGGCAGGAAGCACCGTGGTCACCGGCGTGCCGGAGGACAGGATCCTGCGGGTGCGGTAAGGGTGCCGGGGGAATGAAAAAACAGGCAGACCAGTGGGAGAGATGGAAAGGATGGAGTTATCCTTCACTTTACAACCCAAGAAATGCCAAAAGCAGTAGGCCCGCCAAGGCTTGCTGCTTTTTGTTCTGCGTGATAGAATGAAAGCGATAAACTTGAATTTGTAGGTGAATATATGAAAAACTTATATATAGTCGGTGGAACAATGGGTGTTGGAAAAACCGCCGTCTGTCAGCAACTTAAAATAAATTTATCAAATAGTGTGCTTCTTGATGGTGACTGGTGCTGGGATTCCAATCCGTTCCAAGTAACCGATGAAACCAAATCTATGGTGATGGATAATATTTGTTACTTGCTCAACAACTTTTTACATTGCTCTGCTTATGAAAATGTAATTTTCTGTTGGGTAATGCACCAACAGTCTATCATTGATTCCATCGTAGAAAAACTGGATACACAAAGCTGCGATGTGAAATGTATTTCGCTTATTGTTGACGAAGCC
>JAFXBE010000078.1 GCA_017516765.1 Clostridia bacterium
GCGAGAGACCCCTGGAAGACTACCAGGTTGATAGGTCATCGGTGGAAGCGCAGTAATGTGTGTAGCTTGATGATACTAATCGGTCGATAGCTTGATTTAGTTGATCCAAGACCTCTGAAATGATGAAGATTGATCTTAGAAGCTCATATGCAGTTGTCAGGTTGCAAACCTGATTAACACAGTTCACCCTTTGCGGTGGTAATGGCCTGAGGGTTCCACCTGTTCCCATTCCGAACACAGAAGTTAAGCCTCAGCACGCCGATGGTACTTGGCTGGAGACGGCCCGGGAGAGTAGGTCGCTGCCGCATTCCAATATTCCTCAGTAGCTCAATGGCAGAGCATTCGGCTGTTAACCGAAGGGTTGTAGGTTCGAGTCCTACCTGGGGAGCCAATCAGCACGATGAGAAATCATCGTGCTTTTTGTTTATCTGAATCCAGCAAGACGAAAATCGCTGCATTGAACTGCCGATACATCAAAAGAAAAGCAACCGCGGCTTCTGCCGGCGGTTGCACAGGGTATGTCAGGTATGTGTCCTGCTTTTGCGTTATCAGGATCTGTTCCATAGGAACTTCAAGGAGAATGCTCAGTGCGAACAGATTGTCCACTGTAGGCAGGGTCTCTCCCTTTTGCCATTTATAGATCGCTCTGGGCGCATCGAAACAAAACCAGTTTTGCAGATCCTTCACTGTCAGTCCTTTTTCCTTACGCAGTCTGAGAATGTTCTGCCCGGTTGCCACCGGATCGATCACCGGAAATGCCATCATCCAGTTCGCCTCCTTTATGAGCAAGTTGTGCAAGTATAACACAGGTTTGAAAAAATGCAAGTTCTTTTATTGATGTATGCTATTGAACCAATAGTTCATAGTCAGAGGAAGAATCCTTTGGTATAATGCAAACATCACAGAAGAAATGAGGGGATCTGAGATGGGTGAAAAGATTTGCTCCTTCCGCGGCGCGTATAACTTTCTGAGCAACATGTCCACTGCTGTCTTTGAATGGGATGGGCGCACCTATCGTAACAGTGAAGCTGCATTCCAGTCTGCCAAATCGCTGGATCCCGAAGAAAGGGATCAGTTCAGCACTTATGCGGGCGTAGTCGCAAAGCGGGCAGGAAAAAGGGTAAACCTTCGCAGCGACTGGGAGTCTGTAAAGGTGGGTATTATGCGTGAGATTGTCCGTGCAAAGTTTTCGCAGAATCCGGATTTACTCAAAAAACTGCTGGATACCGGCGATGCAGAATTGGTAGAAGGCAACAGCTGGCATGATACCTTCTGGGGCGTGGATCAGACGACGGGGGAAGGGGAAAATTATCTGGGAAAGATTCTGATGGAGATTCGAGCAGAGCTGGGCGGTACAGATTATCTGCAAAAAGCGCAGGAAATGCAGCAGGAGAGAGAACGAGTCGAATGTGAAAGAAAAGCAGAGATCGCAGCCGGTATGAAGAAAATCGAAGAAGAGCTTGAAGCGCTGCCCACGTACAGCTTTCAAGGTATGGAGATGAGCACCAAAGCCTTCGGGCGGGTGACCATCAAACGGCAGGAAGGGGAATATCTTGTTTTTGACACTCCTGCCGGAGAGAAAAACTTTGTCTTGCCCAATTGTATTCTGCAAGGATTTTTGCTCCCGGATGATCAGCAGATCGTGGAAACGCTGAAGAGACGTGCGGAATTGCAGAAACAGCTTAAAGAGATCAGGAACACGTGATCCCGGTTTGGCAGCGGTGCAGCGTTCACCGCTGCCTTTCCGTTTGTGGTATCATGATACAGAATATGATGATACTGGAGGTTGCTATGCTGGATTTCATCTTCGTTACAGGTACCAGCGGGGTCGGTAAGTCCACGTTATGCAAAAATCTGATGGATCAGCTTCGTTCGGTCGTGGTGGAAGAGCATATGGTGCCGGAATTCCTTTCCAGAGACGGCGTTGAGGATATGACCGGCGAACTGGAAGAGCGTACCTGTTGGGAATGCACTAAAGCCATGGCGCAGTGCTTCCATCGCCTGGGGTACCGAAATGTGATCATCTCCGATATTGACGATTTGCGAACCAGCGATATCCCCATTGATTTTCGCGGATATCGCTACCTGACCCTGAAGCTGGTATGTACCGATCCGGAGCAGCTGCAAAGTCAGATGCGGGATCGTCCTGCCAATGGTTTGATCGATTATGAGCTGCAGGAAAAATGCAACGCAAAAAACCTGATGCGGGCGCCGCTTGTCAACGAACATACCATCGATGTGGCGGGTCTGACCGAAAACGATGTGTTCACCAAAGCGCTCGAAATTCTGAGCAGTAAAGAACCGCTGACGGAATACGAATACACCCGCCCGCCCAAAGAACAGTTCTATTCCTGGGTTTTTGCCAATGGTCTCAGATAGGCAAAAGAAATTTCTTGACAGCCCGGAAGAACGGTGCTATATTTACTAACACTTTTTGTAAGGAGGGGGATCTGCATGCTGTACCGGAATACTGCGCCTGTACCGATCTGTCTGCGGTTCTCCCTTCCTGCAGACCCCACAGCGGCACAGGCAATTGTCTGAGCCGCTTTTCTTTATTTTTGCAAACGTACAACAGTAACGGAGGTGAAAACCATGATCGAACTGAAAGGGATCTCCAAAACCTTCCGGGTCGCCAAACGCGAGGCCGGTCTTGGCAACGCTTTGCGATCGTTCTTTAAACGTGAGTACGAAGAGGTAAAAGCGTTGCAGGATATCTCCTTCCGCATTGATGAGGGGGAAATGGTGGGCTATATCGGCCCCAACGGAGCCGGTAAAAGCAGCACCATCAAGATCATGAGCGGCGTTATGTCGCCTGACAGCGGCGAATGTATCATCAACGGAAGGGTGCCGTGGAAGGAACGCACTGCCCATGTGCAGCAGATCGGTGTGGTCTTCGGGCAGCGGTCGCAGCTTTGGTGGGATGTGCCGGTTGCAGACAGTTTCCAGCTGATCCGGGATATCTACCGGGTGCCCGAGGAGGAATACCGCAAAACCGAGAAGCAGCTGATCGACATGCTGGATATCGGCGAGGTGGTCAAGACACCCGCCCGTCAGCTTTCGCTGGGGCAGCGTATGCGGTGTGAGATCGCCGCATCCCTGCTGCACCGGCCGAAGATCCTGTTTCTGGATGAACCCACCATCGGTCTGGATGCGGTGTCCAAGATCGCCGTGCGGGATTTTATCAAGGAATTGAACCGCACCCGTGGCACCACCGTGATCCTGACCACCCACGATATGCAGGATATCGAAGCTCTCACCCAGCGTATTCTGCTGATCGGCAAGGGCAAGATCCTCCTGGACGGTACGCTGGAGGAACTGAAGGCTCGCCGCTCCCACTACCGCACCGTTACGGTGGATCACAGCGGGGCGTGTCTGCCACATCTGGAGGGTGCAGAGATCCTGCAGGATCTGGGCGGGCATGCCCAGCTGCGGTTGGATACCGACATTCTGCCGGTGGCCCGGGCGATCGCCATGATCTCTGCCGCCACCGAAATCAAGGATTTTTCTGTTGAGGGCGAAAGCATCGACGATTTGGTGGTTTCTCTCTATAAGGAATTTGAGATATGAAGCAGTATATATCGTTTTTCCGCATCCGTTTTGCGGCGGGGCTCCAGTACCGCACAGCGGCATGGGCGGGCATCAGCACCCAGTTTTTCTGGGGCATTATGAATATTCTGATGTACCGCGCCTTTTACCAAAGCAACCCCGAAGGCTTTCCCATGGATTTCCGGCAGCTGACCGGGTATGTCTGGCTGCAGCAGGCGTTTCTGGCTATGTTTATGACCTGGTTCTACGATAACGAGATCTTCGGGCACATCACAGACGGTTCCATCGCCTACGAGCTGTGCCGTCCCTGCGACCTGTACAGCATGTGGTTTGTCAAGAATATGGCGATCCGTCTGTCCCGGGTGGCGCTGCGGTGCTTCCCCATTCTGCTGGTGGTGGCGCTGCTGCCTGCGCCCTACGGTATCTCGCTGCCGGTCAGTCTGCCTGCCTTCCTGCTGTTTTTGGTCTCCATGCTGCTGGGCTTTCTGGTTCTGATCGCCTTTAACATGCTGGTATACATCAGCGCGTTCTACACCATCTCGCCCATGGGCATCCGTATTCTGGTCACTTCTGTGCTGGAGTTTCTGGCAGGCGCAGTGATCCCCATTCCCTTCTTTCCCAAATGGCTGCAACCCGTCCTGTATGCGCTGCCCTTCGGATCGGTGCAGAGCACGCCGTTTCTGGTCTATGTGGGGCATCTGGACGCAGAGGCGGCTGTCAGGGCTGTTGCCCTGCAGCTTTTCTGGGTGCTTGCGCTGGTGGCTGTGGGCAGGTTTGCCATGGGCAAAGCGCTGAAAAAAGTTGTGGTACAGGGAGGGTAAGAGATGCTGTACAAACGCTATCTGAGCATGCTGCTCAAATCGCAGCTGCAATACAAGGCTTCCTTTGTGATGACCGCCATTGGACAGTTTCTGGTCTCCTTTACCACCTTTCTGAGCATGTATTTCATGTTCGACCGCTTCAGTCAGGTGGAGGGATTTACCTTTTCGGAGGTGCTGCTCTGTTTTTCGGTGGTGCTGATGGCTTTTTCCTTTACCGAATGCTTTGCGCGGGGCTTTGATGTGTTTCCCCGCCTGATCCGCACCGGCGAACTGGACAGGATTCTGGTGCGCCCCCGCAGTGTGGTGTTTCAGGTGCTTACCTCCACCATGGAGTTTACCCGCTTCGGGCGTTTTTTGCAGGCGGTGCTGGTGCTGTGCTATGCCATTCCCGCCAGCGGCGTTAATTGGACGGGGGATAAGATCATCACCCTGATCGCCATGTTTCTGGGCGGCTGTGCAGTATTCGCCGGACTGTTCATCCTCTATGCGGGCTTCAGCTTTTTCACCATCGACGGACTGGAATTCATGAATATCTTTACTGACGGCAGCCGGGAATTCGGCAAGTATCCGCTTGTCATTTACGGCGAGGGCGTTCTGAAGCTGCTCACCTATGTGATCCCCATTGCCCTGTTCCAGTACTACCCTTTCCTGTACCTGATCGGGCGCACAGAGAACCGCTGGATGATGGTACTGCCGCTTGTGGGCTTCGTGTTCCTGTTGCCCTGCTACGGTTTCTTCCGGCTTGGGCTTTCCCGCTACCAGTCCACCGGCTCCTGATACCTTGCCCTGATGCAGCCATGCATGCTATACTGGCGGGGTGAGAAAAACAGCGGTTTATGCCGCCTTCCGTACAGGAGGATGAGGATATGAAAATTTCCAAGCAGGATGCGCTTGTCTGGTTTCGTTTTTTTGCAGAGTTGCCCGAGGATGAAGAATTGACCCCAAACCAGCAGGAGATCGTATATGCCACCATGGCGCAGATCGAAGCGGCGGTGGAAAAACGCCGCGAGGAACTGAAAGCGCAGATTCCCGGTCTCAAGAGTCTGGAGGGGAGAACCCTGTACGTGGGTGAGGACAGCCGCTTCCCCAAGGGCTGCCGCTCCTGCCTGCTGGGTACCGGTCTGAGCGCGGTGCGCAAGACCAACAAGTGCAACATCCAGTGCAAGTTCTGCTACAACTACGGCGAGCTGGATCAGATCCCGCCCATCGGCGAAGGGCTGTGGGAGATCGGCGGCACCAAATTCTACGAGCAGGATATCGATCTGCTGCTGTCCATCCATCAGAAGCCCACAGGGATCTCCTACGTGTATCTTGAACCCTTTATGGAGATCGAAAAGTATTACGGTGTGATCGCCAAATTCCATAAGGCGGGCATTCACCAGCACATGTATACCAACGGGCTGCGGGTTACGGAAGAAAGCCTGCGCGCGCTGGCGGATGCCGGGCTGGACGAACTGCGCTTCAACCTTGGCGGCACCAACTGCGCCGATCAGGTGATCCGCAACATGGCGCTGGCAAAGCAGTACCTGCCCGCCGTAGGCATCGAGACCCCCATGACCCCGGAATTCTTCGAGACCTTCTTTACCAAAAAGGACGCTATTCTTGCCACCGGAGTGGACTTCATCAACTGCGCCGAGCTGCATCTGAACATGAACAATCTGGGCAACTATCTGGGTGAGAATATGTATATGTGCCGCCTTGGCTACCTTTCGCCCATCTCCAGCCGGGATCTGACGCTGCAGTTCATGCGCATTGCCGCAGAGGAAAACTGGCCGCTTGCCGTGCACGACTGCTCCAACCTGACCAAGTTTGCCCGGGATATGAACCTTCGCGCCAAGGAAGGCGGCTGGTTCGGCGCCAGCAGCTACGGCAGCGAGTTTTCTCAGGTGCCCTTTGAAGCGTTCCTGCCGGTTCTGGAGGATGATTCCTTCTCCTTTATCGAGGAGGAAGAACTACCCGCAGGCTACCGCCCCGGTGATCTGTATTTCTGATGATTTATCCATGCCTGTCACGTGCCTCCGTTCTCCGTGGAGAACGGAGGTTTTGCTTGCTGTGCATGCGTTTCGGCCCCTCCCCCTTGTCAAATACGCACTATCGGTGTATAATACACTTTGGTATATAACAACCTTCTTCGAAAGCAAATCATCCGAAAAGGTGGTGGCGACCGCAAGGTCGGATCCATGAGTAGCAAGGATAAAATGCTGATCACCGGCGGTCGTCCGCTGGTGGGCGAGATCACTGTCAGCGGCGGCAAGAATACGGCTGTTGCAGTTATTCCTGCGGCATTGTTATGCAACGCACCCTGCACGATCGAAAACCTGCCCGATATCGAAGATGTGCATGCTCTTGTAGATATTCTTCGCTCGTTGGGCGCAAAGGTAGACTATGTTCCCGACTGCTATATGAAAATCGATGCATCCGGCGCGACCGGCTGCCAGGTTCCCTATTCCCTTACCCGCCGCCTGCGTGCCAGCTACTATCTGCTGGGCGCGCTGCTGGGCCGGCAGGGTGTGGCGGAGGTCGCCTATCCCGGCGGCTGCGAGATCGGCAGCCGTCCCATCGACCAGCATCTGAAAGGCTTTGCCGCTCTGGGCGCAAGGATCGACGATCACGGCGGTGTGGTGTATGCCAGGGCCGATAAGCTGGTGGGCAACGATGTATTCTTCGATATGGTCACCGTGGGCGGCACCATCAACGTGATGCTGGCAGCCGTGCGCGCCCATGGCACCACGGTCATCTACAATGCCGCCAAGGAGCCCCATATCGTTGATCTGGCCAACTTCCTCAACAGCATGGGCGCAAAGGTGAAGGGCGCGGGTACCGATGTGATCCGCATCACCGGTGTGCAGCAGCTGCACGGCTGCAATTATGCCGTTATCCCCGACCAGATCGAGACCGGCACCCTGATGATCGCTGCCGCCGCCACCCGCGGCGATGTGACCATCCGCGGCTGCATTCCCACCCACATGGAGGCGCTTACCGCCAAGCTGCTGGAGATGGGCGTGCGGGTTACCGAAAACGACGATTCCATCCGCGTTCGTCCTCAGGGCGAGCAGCGGGCTGTCAATATCAAAACCCGGGTCTATCCCGGCTTCCCCACCGACCTGCAGCAGCCCATGACTGCTCTGCTTTGCATGGCGCAGGGTGTTTCCACCGTCAGCGAGACCATCTTTGAGCAGCGGTTCAAGCATCTGGACGAGCTTCGCCGCATGGGCGCAAAGATCAAGCTGATGGATCGCACTGTGCTCATCGAGGGCGTGCGGGAATTGTACGGCGCACCGGTAACGGTCACCGACCTGCGCGCAGGCGCGGCGTTGGTGGTAGCCGGTCTGATGGCCAAAGGCGTTACCGAGATCTACGAGACTTCGTATATCGACCGCGGTTATGAACGGATCGAAGAGAAGCTGCGCTCGCTGGGCGCAGAGATCCGCCGCGAACCGATCTGACCCCGCACAGCAGCCAACGACGGATGAGGGGAGGTGGCAGCCCTGTATCGAACAAATCCATTCCGTGTATTGGGTCTTACCACAGGCGCAGATGCACAGACGGTTCGTATTGCGTACCGGCAGCGGGTAAAGGAATGCCACCCGGATCAGTTTACCGACCCTGTGCAGCAGCAAAAGGCACAGCAGGAGCTGGTGGAACTGAATCTGGCCTACGAGGAAGCGCTCAAGATCGCTTCCCAGCGCAAGGTGGGCTTTAACCAGATCTCCCCCGAGGAAGCCAAGCATTTTGCACAGCGGCTCGCCGAGCAGGGCAACCTGCAAAGCGCCCTTCGCCAGCTGGAACGCGCCGATTACCGGGACGACGGCTGGTACTATCTCCATGGCACGATCCTGATGGGGCTGCACAAATACGAGCAGGCGCACGACAGCTTCCGCGAGGCCGTTAAAGGCGACCCGGACAATCGGGAATACCGCGCCAAGGCGCTGGATGCCGCCCTTGCCATGAAAAACAGCCACAGGCTGGATTTCAAAGTAAAAACTTGGTTCAACGATACCTTCAAAAAACGATAAGCAAAACAAGAGACGCCGCACAGAAATGTGCGGCGTCTGTTTGTTTGTACTTTTTCCGGCAGGGCTTACGCCATAATGGGATAGCACAGCTTGATGCCCAGGCAGGGCCAATCCCAGTTTTTCAGCTGCCATTCCTCCACCCACTGGTGGTTTCCGGCAATTGTATGGCTTTCCTTGCGCCATTTCTCCATCTGCATCCAGCCCTCTGCAATGTGGTCGGGGTCTGCGGGGCAGGTCATGTAGCTGCCGCCGGGAAAAACGGTGGTTTCCTGCCCGGGGCAGCACAGCCCCTCCGGCAGGGTGATGAGCACCGTAAAGAAGAAGGGTGGCTTGCGGTCGAAGCCCTTATCATAGCGGAAGATGCGGCAGCTTTCCGCGGGCAGGCGGTGCTCTCTGGCAAAGGCCAGCGCGCGTGCCCAGCCTTCCCGGGCATTGCGCTCCGGATCTGCCCCCTCGGTGCGGAACACTGCCGCCCTGTATGCCGGGAGCTCTTCCCGCTGCATGCCCGCAGCCGCCTCCCGGGGCGCATCCTGCACGGAGATGTACAGATCCACCCCGCCGGTGTGTTCATCCTCCGGGCCGAAACCCAGATGCTCCTCCAGATACTGGGCGCCGCCCCAGATGTACTTGCTCTCGTGGAGCCATGCGGTAAATCGCTGCCACGCCTTCATGATCTCGCTGCCCACATCGCCGTTTGCATCCCGCTTGACCGACAGCACGGCGAATTTGCCCCCGGAAAGGGTGCGGCGTTTGACGCTGTCGTAGGTGCCCCGCACAAAACCCTCCGGTACATCCTCCAGCCTGTCGTATACCCGGTCGGGCACGGTCACACATACTTCATAGCCGTAGGTCTCGTCGCCTGCAGGGTCGGAGGGATCCGGGTTATTGTAGCCGAACACCCGGCAGCCTTCCCCGCCCAGACGGAGACCGTTTTCGTGCGCCCACTGCCGCAGAGCGGCAAAGGCGTGATCCTCCGGCGCATCGCCGAAGTAGGTAAAGCAAGCGGTCTTCATGGGTTCCAGCTGGCGGATCACCTTGATGTCGGGGTATTTTTCCGCCAGTTCCCGGTTATCTGTTCTGTCCATTACATTCATCCTTTCAAAACGGATCCACCGGGGTGCGAGGGAGAGGCTTTTTGCCCGGGAGGGCGTTACGCCGTACCGGCTGCGGAAGGCTCTGGTAAAGCTGTCCGGCGAGTTGTACCCATATTTGACAGCGATGGCTGCAATGGTCTCTTCCGTGCTCAGCAGCTCGTCGCAGGCAAGGGTCAGCCGGCGCAGACGGATGTATTCCTTGGCGTGGTAGCCCACCACCGACAGAAACATGCTGTGGTAGCCGGAAAGGCTCATATAGGCTTCCCGGGCGCAGTCCTCCAGCGTGAATTCCTCCGCCAGATGCTCCTCAATAAAATCGATGGAACGCTGGATCCGTTCGTACATATTCATGGCTGTTCCTCCTGTTGCTGCTTGCAAGCACAGGTCTATCATAGCATGGACGGCGGGGGATTGCCCGACTTTTTCTCCAAAACAAAAAAGTCCCGCTTTGGGCGGGAGGATTCTTAAGGATGAATTTATCCCACAACGAAAAAGCGAGCATTTGGCGAATATACCGGATGCCGTTTGCATATGGTGCGCCAATATACGCAATGCACGGGTATCGTGCGTATAATTGCGCCCTCACCTAACAAGGGAAAGTGGGCTTTGGGCCTGCTCGACAAATTGGGATTTTTCAGCCTAATGTTTCGACAAATATCTTCCTCAACACATCAGCAGGAATATCTTGTTTTAAGAAAATTTGCAACATACCTTTAGGCGTTACTTTATAGCCTGATAACATTTCCGTATTTGCCAACACAGCCTTCGCTTCAATATTAATATGGTCTTTGAAAGGAATAAGCCTTACAAAAGATTCTCCAACATAATAGGTTGGGAGTTTAGCCCACATTGTTTCTTGTGGTTCAGATGAAACACTATCAAAAATTAGTTTTCTTAATGTATTGTACATTTCGATAATGTTATTTGGATATTTATCTATATATTCTTTTACCTGCTCATTCATTTGAATACCTCGTCAAATTCAAGTTTATCGCTTTCATTCTATCACGCAGAACAAAAAGCAGAAAGCCTTAGCGGGCTTGCTGCTTTCGGCATTTCTTGGGTTGTAAAGTGAAGGATAACTCCTTCCTTTCCATCCATCTTATTGGCGGGACGGGCTGTTGTACCGTTACATATACCAGCTTTCCGGGATCTCCATATCGCAAACGCACATATCCCGGTCGGCGCGGCTCCAGATCTTCATCATCTGGTCGGACATTTTCCTGACATCGCAGATGTGTACCCGGGCGTTGCCCAGCGTATCGTAGGTCACTGCGCCGCATACCTCAAAGGCTTTGTTGTAGTTGGGATAGTATTCCGAACAGCCGGAAACGCCCTCCGGCAGCCCTGCCACCGCATGGGGATGATAATCCCGGTTCAGGGTGGTGTTGCCGTTCCAGTCCACGATCTCCACATCAAATCCCTGCTCTGCCAGACGGTTCTTCACATCGATCCGCTCATCCACCGCATGGAGGTAGGTGTTCCGCTCGTGCCCGATGCCCAGCAGGATCACCTTGCCGCCCACATCGTACAGGCGGCTCAGCGCACCGCCCACGGGGGCAGGGGTACCGCTTTTTTCCTCACCTTCGATATAGGCGCGGGCGTTCTTGCCGAAGGCTGCCATGGAATGGGTGGGGTGCAGAGAGCGGATGCCGTCCTTGCGGAAGGCTGCCACCTTTGCCAGCGTACCGATGCAGGGCACGGTCTCCCGCACATCAAAGCGGGGGTTCCCGGGGTTCACATTGGCCCAAGTGTGGGTGGGTACCAGCAGCAGACCGTCGCAAAGGTATTCGGTCAGGGCATCGATCAGTCCGTCTGCGCCGTTTTCGATGGGGCCTACCTGCCGCAGCGCGGCATGGATGGTTACGGTATCGTCCGGGCGAAAGCCGTTGCGGCTGAGAAAATCAAAAATATCCTGCTTGGTTACCATGGTCATTCTCCTTTTGCTTATGCTGGGAACAGTATACCAGAAAAGCGTATGGATGGGAAGGGCGGAACGGTGTCCCCGTAAGCAAAGCAAAAGTACCTGCGGCAGCTGTTTTGTGGGCTCAAGGGGTAAAGTAATCCATGTCTCCGCTGAAATACCGATGATGCGCCCGGTATTGTGCATATTCCTGCACAAAGAGCAGCGCGGCATACAGCAGATACAGTTTTTGCTCCCCCTGGGTCAGCTCATAGTAGGTGATGGTGCTTTCATCAATGGCAAGGGTCTTGCAGGCAAACAGACAGCTCTCCTTCACCATTTGCTCCAGATGATCGCTGTCCTGCACCTCTGCCATTTTGCTCAGGGCGGGAATGGTGAAGGTGAGCATCCGCTTCTTCAGGATCACAGTCATGGCTTTGCGGAAAGCATCATCTGCCAGCACCTGCAGCAGCTGTTTGCTGTTTTCATCGGTAAACAGGCTGTTCCACCCCTGCTCCGGGCGTTTGATGACCATGGTTCCCACAGGCTCCCGCATATAGATGACGCTGCCGTTTCCGCTCTGGATCACGCTGCGGGATACGCCGTCCTTCAGCGAGGTACGAAGCTCCTCCGCCAGTTCGTCCACATCGGCTTTGCGGTTTCCGCCATAGAAGCAGCGTACGATAATGCGCCGTATTTGCGCCATGGCGGCTTCCCCTGCTTCTTCGCGGGATAACAGCTTTTCTTCGCCGCATCTGCCGTAGAGATCATCCACGGTCACACCGAAGAAATCTGCCAAAACGGGCAGGAGCATCACATCCGGGCATGTGGCGCTGTTTTCCCACTTGGATATGGTCTGGGCGGTAACACCCATGCATTCTGCCAGCGTTTCCTGAGTAATGCCGCGCTCCTTGCGGAGCCGGGCAATGGTTTCGCCAAGATTGATCATCATGCATCCCCCTTTGTCGGTTTGTGCCTTTATCATACAACGTTTGCCCCGGTGATGCCATCGCTCAAAATGCGGATGACCCGCTTTTTTGGCAAGCTGCTTGTATTCCTCCCGCCCCCTGTGTTATGATGGCAGCACAAAACCGCAGCCCCGGCTGCATACCGGAGGGGATTACAAATGAAACGCATTCTTTGCACCTTGTTGTGCGCATTGCTGTTTACGGGAATCATTACCGGCTGCTCCGCATCGGAAAGCGCATACAACTATACCGATCTGGCGGCCTATGCCAAGTGCGTCAACTCGCTGGCGGTGGAATACGGCGTGCCCACCATCCTGTGGGATTGCAGCGTGCATGTTAACCGCAAGGAACTGAAGGAAAACACGCCCGGTTATGTGGATGCCATCATGGCCTGCTATCCGGCAGACCGCACCCCCGGCAACGGCGGCGACCCTGCGGTGTTTGAGGTGGAATCCGCTCTTGAAGCCGCAGCCCATTTCGGTCCCGGCTTCAATCTGGGCAACACGCTGGATTCCACCAGCTATAACCTGAACGATGCCAAGGCGGGCAAGATCGGCTGGATCGTGCAGTGGGGCAAGAAGGATGCGCAGGGCAACCTGCTGCCCGAAGCATGGGAAAACGCATGGGGGCAGCCCACGGTAACGGAAGAACAGGTGGAGTACATCCTGTCGCTGGGCTTTTCCACGGTGCGCATTCCCATTACATGGGCAGAGCATCTGGACGCCGAAGACCGGATCGACGAAAAATGGCTTGCCCGGGTACAGCAGGTGGTGGATCTGTTCCATTCCCGCGGCATCTATGTGATCATCAACGTGCACCACGACGGCGGTGCGGACGGCTGGGTGGAGGCATCCGAGGAATCCTATACCACCTACGGCAGCCGTTTTGCTTCGGTCTGGACGCAGATCGCAGATCGCTTTGCAGGCTATGATGAGCGGCTGCTCTTCGAGGGCGTGAACGAGGTGCTGGATGCGGGCAACAACTGGAACACCCCCTCGCCCGATGCCGCCCGCTGGCTGAATGCGTGGAACCGGCTGTTTGTAGAAAGTGTGCGCGCCACCGGCGGCAATAACGAACATCGCAATCTGATCCTGATGACCTACTCCGGCGGCGGCGGGGAGGAAAACTTCGCCACCTTTGAATTGCCCGAAGCCCCGGAGCATCTGATGATCACCGTCCACAATTACGACCCGCAGGCCTTTACGTGGACGACCGCCACATGGACCACCATGACCGCCCGCTGGGACGAAGCCGCCCACGGCGCAGCGCTGCGCAAGTCCTTTGAGATCTACCGGAAGTATGCCGATCGGTACGGTGTGCCGGTGGTGCTGGGCGAGTACAACGCCGACCCCAAGAAGTACGCCGATTACGAATAAGCAGCACAGGAAACGCCCATGGGAAAAATCCCATGGGCGTTTCCTGTTCTTCTGTTGTGCCGCGTACCCCTTACGCCTTGCCCTCCAGCCGCTGCCACAGCCTGGGCAGCACCTTTTCAAACTGCACGCCGAAGCGCAGCGGCTGCCCGCTTTCCAGCGTTACGGCGATGGTTTCGTGGGTCAGCTCCAGCGCAAGGGCAGCCGCATCCTGTATGGTGCGCCCCCGCAAAAGCCCTGCCAGCAGATAGGAGGCGAATACATCCCCCGTGCCGTGGAACACCCCCTCAAACCGGGAACGGAACTGGAAGGTGGGCTGGGGCATGTGCCTGCTTTGGATGGCCAGCCCTGTATGCTCCTTGCTGAAGGAAATATCGGTGACCACCACATTCTCCGGCCCCAGCTCCAGCAGTCCCCGGCAAAGCTCGGCGGCAAACTCCGGGGTGCATCCCTCTTTGGGATAGGGTTTCCCCAGCAGGTAGCAGCTCTCGGTCAGGTTGGGCACGATGGTCACCGCCCGGCTGCACAGCCTGCGCATCTGGGCGGGCATGGTCTCGTCCATCAGGGAATACATGCGCCCGTGGTCGCCAAAGGCGGGATCCACAAAAATGTGGGTGCTCTCATCACAGATCCGGTCGATCATCCCCAGCACCTGATCCACCTGTGCGCCGGAAGCCAGATAGCCGCTGTAGAAGGCATCGTAGCTGCGCCCCAGCGTGGAGATATGCTCCGCAATGGGCAAAAGCTGGCTGCTCAGATCCAGATGGGTATAACCTGTAAATTCTCCCGTGTGGGTGCTCAGCAGCGCTGTGGGAACGATGGATGTCTCCACCCCGGCCGCGGAAAGGATCGGCAGCGCCACCGTGATCGAGCAACGGCCAACGCAGGAAATATCATGTACGGCGATGGCACGCTTCTGCATGCCGTCCACCTCCTTGGTATCAGATCTACGCTCCCCATCATACACCATTTGGAGGAATTTGCAAGGGCGAAGCATTTGTCGAATGCGGGGGAGTTATGGTATACTGTAAAAAAACCTTTTGGGAGGCATGGGGAAATGAGCACCGGCAAGGTTTCGCACCACCACACCGGCCACCGTCAGCGGCAGCGGGACAGATACCGCGCCACCGGTCTGGACGGCTATGCAGCCCACGAGGTGCTGGAGATGATCCTCGACTACGCCATTCCCCGTCGGGATAACAACGGTCTGGCACACGAGCTGCTGGAGCATTTCGGCTCGCTGCACAATGTGTTGGATGCCAGCGTGGAAGCCCTGATGCGGGTGGACGGGATCGGGGAATACTCGGCTGTGCTGCTGTCGCTCTTTGCACAGGTGGAAAAGCGCGTTGCCCAGAGCCGTATGGAGCAGAAGGCTTCCCTGCAGAACCGGAGCGATGCGGAGAAATACTGCATCCAGCTCTTCAAGGGCTGCAAGGTGGAGCATTTCTATGCCATCTACCTCAACGGGCAGATGGAGGTGCTTGCCAAGGTGCTCATCGCCCGGGGCTCCATCAGCGATGTGCCCTCCTATCCCCGCATCGTGGCAGACTATGCCCTGCGCTACAACGCCCATGCGGTGATCATCTGCCACAACCATCCGGGCGGCTCGCTGACACCCTCCTCTGCCGATATCGGGGCCACCATCCGTATGCAGGCGGTGCTGGAGGAACTGGAGGTGCGCCTGATCGATCATCTGGTGGTGGCGGAGGGGCAGGCGGTCAGTGCAATGGAAAACGGGCTGTTTCCGCAGCTGGATCGGAGCATTATTGAACAGAACCGGGCAGCCAATTCGGCGGGCGAGGTGACGATCGCCCATTTGCTTGCCGCCGATGCAGGGCAGCCCCAACAGGAGAAGAACGAATGACGGATAAAAAGAAACCAAGCAGAAAGGGATTGCGCATCATGCTATGGCTTATCGCTGCCGCTGTGGCAGCTTATGCGGGGCTGGTGGTCTGGGTGTATATACAGGAGATCAGCGTACCGGAGCCTGCGGATTACGACAGCATCATCGTATTGGGCGCACAGGTGAAGCCCGACGGCGAGCCCTCGGTGCAGCTGCGCTGGCGGCTGGATCGTGCCCGGGAGGTGTACGACGCCTCGCCCTGCTACATCGTCGTTACCGGCGGGCAGGGCAGCAACGAACCTGCTCCCGAGGGCGACGTGATGCGCAGCGTGCTCATCGCCGAAGGGGTGCCGCAGGAGCATGTGTTCAGCGATCCGCTGAGCCTGAATACCGAGCAGAATCTGGCAAACGCCTGGGAGATCCTTTCCGGATTGGGGTGCCGTAAACCGGTGGTGGTCACCAGCGATTATCATCTGCCCAGAGCCATGCAGATGATGCGGGATATGGGGCTGGAGCCCCAGGGCGCAGGCAGCGTATGTAAACCGGGTATCCGTTTCTGGCTCAAAAATCACTTGCGGGAAGCATTGGCATGGGGGAAATACTGGTGCGTGAAGTATCTGGGACTGCCGCTGTAACGGAAGCAGCATGGGCAGAGCAACTTTTGAACGAAATGAACCGTCTGGGCATCACCTTTGCGGCGGATGCCCCGGCAAAGATCGCGCGGTACCACTCGCTGCTGGCAGAGTGGAACCAGCATATGAACCTGACCGGCGATACGGATTTCGACAGCGCCATCGACCGGCTGTATCTGGATTCTCTCGCTCCTCTTTCGCTGAAGGATGCCTTCCCCGAGAATGCCGCCATCATCGATGTGGGGACGGGCGCAGGCTTTCCCGGACTGCCGCTGGCCATTGCCCGCCCGGATCTTTCGGTGATGCTGCTGGATTCGCTGAACAAGCGGCTCAAATTTCTGGCGGCTGTAGTGGAAGAGCTGGGGCTGAAGAATGTGCGCCTGTGCCACGCCCGCGCCGAGGACGGCGGACGGGATCCTGCCCACCGGGAACGGTACGACAGGGCAGTGGCCCGTGCGGTCGCGCCCCTGCCCGTGTTGTGCGAGCTGCTTCTGCCCATGGTGAAGCCCGGCGGCGAAATGCTCTGCTACAAAGGCCCCGCTGCACAGGAGGAATGGCAGGCAGGGCAGAAGGCTGCCGCGCTGGTCGGTGGCGGCGGGCTGGAAAAGGTGCCGGTTCTGCTGCCCACCCAGCCGGAATGGCAGCATTGCGTGGTGCGCTGCCAAAAGCTGCACAGGACGGGCAAGCAGTACCCCCGCAAGGCAGGTACTCCTGCCAAAGAGCCGCTGGGCGGCTACAGCAAGCCCAAAACATAAAAGAATCGTTCGACGGTTTTCTGCAGGATGCGCCGCCCCAACGGGCGGCGCATCTTTTTCGTGCGACATGGCGCTGCATCCTTCGCCCTGTTGCGCCGCTTTTCGCCAGCCTCACCTGTCGCCTTGTGGCGCACGAAAGCCCTGTATCCCTTGCAGGAAAAGCCTTTGCCGGCATGGAAAACAAAAGGCAGAACGCGCCCTCCGGGCTGCGGCGGTCACGGGGGAGGGTCGGCGCAGTCCGGAGACGCGTTCAATAAAGGCAAGGGAGGGCGATGGCGATGCAGGCACGATCCGATCAGGTGCGCTGGGTTCCCATCGAGGATATCGACGAGGACGGTACTGCCGAGGAATGCCCGGATGGGGCGGTTCTGCTGTTGCCGCAGGCGGACGGGCGTTACCGGCTCATCAGCGGTGCGGACAAGCTGAGCAGATACCGCGCCGCAGGGCTCAGCTGCGTGGATGCGGTGCTCTGCCCCGGCGACTGTCTGGAGGAGCGCATCTCCCGCCTGCTGGACAGGCAGGCACAAGGCAAAATGCATTTTCTGGAGGAGGCGGAAGCCTGCCGGAGTTTGATGACCGGCGACCGGCTGACCGCCGAGGAGCTTGCCCGGCGCACCGGGCGTTCGGCAGCCACCATCCGGCGCAAGGTTCGCCTGCTTTCGCTGGGCGAAAAGGTGCTGGAGCTGGTTTCGCAAAGCGGCGTGAACGAGCGCACGGCAGAGGTGCTGCTGCGCATCCCGGGGCAGGAGGGGCGGCTGCGGATCCTTGAGCAGATCGTTGCGGGAAAGCTGGATTTCCGGGCTGCGGAAGCGCTGGTGGAGCATGTGCTGCGCCGCATGCCCGTGCCGGTGCAGGGCGGGCGCAGACCGCAGCCCATGGTGCGGGACTACCGGCTGTATCTGAACGCCATCCGGGGCATTGTGGAGCAGATGCAGGATGCGGGGGTGGACGGCGGTATGGAGGTAACGGTGGGGCGCAGGGTGGCGGAGGTGCGCATCACCATGCCTTTGTTCGGCGGGCAGCGGTAACGCCCCCTTTCCATGCCGCCCCAAAATGTGCTATACTTGGTGTAGCGAAGCGGAATACAAAGGGGGGACGGGCATGCACAGGCGTATGGTTGCCGGCCTTCTGCTGCTTCTTTTTCTGCTGCCCTGTGCAGCCCGGGCCGACAGCGCCCGGATCTATTCCTTCCCGTCCGATGCACCGCCCCAGACCTTGCAGGATATGTCGTTTGCCATCCCTGCAGAGGAAGCGGTCATCACCATGACCTTTGCCGGGGACTGCACCCTTGGCGGGGAGCCGGAGCGGCGCAATCATTCCGGCGGGTTTGTCAAAACCGTGGCGCGGGAAGGATTCGGGTATCCCTTCTCCGGGCTGGCAACGCTGTTTGGCAGCGACGATGCCACCCTTGTCAATCTGGAAGGCGTGCTTTCGGACAGTATGGCAAACCGCGCAGACAAGCAGTTCACCTTTATCGGCGACCCTGCCTATACAGAGATCCTGACGCTGGGCAGCGTGGAATGTGTTACCCTTGCCAACAACCATACCCTGGATTTCGGCAACCGTGGCTACCGGGATACCCAGACCGCCCTTTCGGCGGCAGGGGTCGGGTATGTGAGCCGGGAAAACGTGCTGGTGATCGAGAAGGACGGCTACCGCATCGGCGTTACCGCTTCCGCCTTCACCCTTGACCGGGCGGGCAAGGAGCGTCTGGCGGCGCAGATGGATGCATTGCGCACGCTGGGCTGCCATGCGCTGGTGCATGTGATGCACGCCGGGCTGGAATACGCCGACCGCCACGGTTCCCAACAGGAGGAAGTCGCCCGGCTGGCAGTCTCTCTGGGAGCAGATCTGGTGGTGGGGCATCATCCCCATGTGGCGCAGGATGCGGCGTTGATCGAAAACACCCCCGTCATTTACAGCCTCGGCAACTGCTGCTTCGGCGGCAATATGAACCCCTCCGTGCGCGACGGGCTTTTGCTGCGGACGGCGTTCCGCTTTGCGGACGGTGAAGCCGCAGGCATGGACTGGGCGCTGCACCCCATCCGCATCACCGGTGCGGAGGTGGGCAACGACTACTGTCCTGTATTGCTTACGGGCGAGGCCGGGCAGGCAGCGGTAGACAGGCTCTCCCGGCTGACCGGGATGCCTGCGGAGAACTATACGGAAGAAACAGGAGCCTGGCAGCCGTTGCTGTCCATGCCCTGACCAAAGGAGAGTATACACATGGAGCAACTGGAAAAGCTGGCTTTGGAAGCCATGGAGAAAAACGGTTTTCAGGTGGTGCGCCTGAAGGATGCCGATGCCGTGAAGGCGTATCTGCTGGAAAACATCGCCCCCGAAAGCAGCATCGGCTGCGGCGGCTCTGTCAGCGTACAGGAATGCGGCGTTCTGGATGCGCTGGAGGCGCGCGGCAACGCGGTTTTTTCCCACTGGCGGGCAGAGGATAAAGCAGCTGCCATGCGCAGCGCCCGCTGCGCCGACGTGTACCTGACCTCTGCCAATGCCGTTACCAAGGGCGGCAAGCTGGTACTGGTGGATGGTACCGGCAACCGGGTGGGTGCGGTCTGCGACGGCCCCCGGCAGGTGTATTTCGTCATCGGGCGGCAGAAGCTGGTGGATGGTGGCATCAACACCGCCGTTGCCCGCATCAAGAAGGAAGCCTGCCCCAAGAACGCTTCCCGGCTGGGGCTGGACACCTCCTGCGCCAAAACCGGCATGTGCAGCGCCGATTGCCCCGACAGTATGTGCCGCCTGACCGTTGCTGTGGACAGAACGCCCCGGGGCCGCAGCTTTACGGTGCTGTGGGTGGAGCAGCCGCTGGGCTATTGACAGGCAGATGAGAAAAGACCCCGGACGGGGGCACGGATCAATTCGAAGGATGAGTGCATATGAAGAAGCTGACAGAGGCTCAGGAGCGGTTTTTGAATGAATTGCCGGAAAAATACGGAGCAGCTCTGTCAAAATATGCCTATCGTTTCTTTGGTTACCAGCGTCATATGCTGCCCGCTGCCGAGGACGCCGTGCAGGAAACCTTCATCAAAGCGGTCAGCGAGGTGGAGCGGCTGATGACCCACCCCAATCCGCTGGGATGGTTGTATACCGCGCTGCGCTATGTTCTGCTCAATATGCGCAGAGACATGGATCGGCGCAGGGAGGAATTGTATGGCAGTGTGGCAGATCTCCCCGAAACCTCAGACCCGGTGATCGGGTATACGATGGATCGATGGGGCAACACCGTATCGCTGCCAACGGTGCTGGAACAGATGGAGCAGTGCCTGACCCGGGATGAGCGGGCTACCTTTGCAGATCATTATCTGATGGGATACAGCACAGAAGAAACGGCGTTCCGGGAAAACGTATCGGCCGATACTGTACGCGGCAGGTTGAGCCGTATCCGGAGAAAGATCAGAAAAGCTTTTTCCGAAACGTGAGAATTGCTGTCGATTCTGTTCTATAACAGATGGAGGGGATAGCCTTGACCGGAGATCTGTCTGTGATACAGGAGATCAGAGAAAAAATAGCAAAGGGTGCCATAAGCGCCGAGGAGGCTGCCAAAGAGCTGGAAGCCGCGGTGGAAGCCGAATGCAGCAAAGCAGATGCAAATGTTGACTACATCAATGCCTGCGAGGATATGCTTCTGGAGATCCGCAACGGCGGCGAATGGCCTGCTTTTCCCACGGCGAAGCAATATACCGCAGCAATGCGCAGGCACATAGGAGCAAAGCAAGAAGCAAAGGCTTTTCCCAAATACGCACGACGCTGCACCGCTGTGTTGGCAACAATGCTTGTAATGCTCCTTGTATGGGGAAATCATGTATTCCGCTGGCAATGGTATACCGAAAACACTACAGAGGACGAGCAGCAGTTCGTGATCCGGGGGCACGAGGTTGTTGTTTCGGCATTCCCGCCAAGCGTGGCAGAGTATCATTCGGATGAAGTAATCAATACAGAAGACTGGGACGAGGTGACGGCGTTTCTTGGCTTTGAGCCTGAGCTGCCGCAGGTCGGTCATCTTGGCTTTGAGCCGCTGATGTATGGCGCGGCCACTGATCCTACAGCTGTAATGCTATACGTCTGCTATCAGTCACAGTGGGATCCGGAGCGGTATCTTACTTATGCTATACACTGTGTTACAGATGTCGCAGAAGCCTATTTTACATTTGAACAGAACGATCACGGCGAATACCGCAGCATTGGCGGGCAGAAGGTATATTGTGCACAGAACATCAACGCTCCGATGTTTGTCTGGTCGGAAGAAGGACGCGAGGGCATTCACTTTTTGTCAGGGCATATCACTTTCGAAGAGGGTCGGCAGATCATTGAAATTTTTTCAGAAAGAGGAGGAGAAAAATGAAGACAAAACGGATATGGATTCTGTTGTTGGCGATCGGCGTGCTTGTCATGGTTATGGGTGCTTCGGCAGAGGAAGCTGCACCCAGAGCAGACGAGGTGAGCTGTACGGCATCGGTGACACTTTTAGCCAGTAAAAGCGTAACCTTCAGATGCGCCGCAATGTTTCCCCAATCGTCCATTTATGTTGAATCCTGCTGGCTGGAGGTATGGATGAGCGGTACCTGGATGCGGGTTCGTGAATTGACGCCGCCCAGCACCGTGGTAACAAATGCTCTTTTGTTCAACACGACCAAAAGCTATGCCGACAAGATCGGTAGCGGTACCTTCCGGGTGGGCGCCACTTTCAACGTGGGCGGTCATACGGTTACCCGCCGTTCCGAACAACGATCGTTCTGATGGGTCCACAAAATCCCCGTATCCGCTGTACACAGTGGGTACGGGGATTTTGACAATGTTTCGGAGAAAAAAAGATTTCGCCCTGTGCGGAAATGCGTTCGAATTGTGCTAAACAAAGGGAGGAACATTGCAGGAAGCACAGGTAAAGCTGTCACGATCGGCTGCACTGTCCGGTTGGGGTGTAAATCACACGGTGCATTGCATCGTGTTGCCCAAACCGCCCTCCGTCGGTTCCCGGTCTGCTTGCGGTTTTCTCCGGAATGCCTTTGGAATGATCCTGTCTTGAGAGGAGAGATGGTCGATGAAGACGACGGGCCTTTTTGCCCTTCTTCTGGCGATAACGCTTTTGGCAGGCGGTCTTTCCTTCTGGGCGGCAACAGCGGCTGCCGGATGCGAGTCCTGTAAACAGGTCATTATGCTGGTGGGCGTTGTATTTCTGTATATCGTGGCTTTTGGGGTGCTGAAGATCGATTCCTCGCTGACGGGCGAGCCTTTGCTTCGCAGGCGCAGGGACAAAAATGAGTAACACCGCCTGTGCGCGGTCGACCGGCAGTGTGTACACTCCGGTGATCAGAATAAAATTTTGAAAAAAGTGCGCTGCGTTCAAAAAAACAGTAGCGCGCTCTTTTTGTTTATGGTAAAATGTATAGTGGTCTATGCTATGGCGTGGATCATACCATCCAACAGGCGGGTGAATCATCATGGCAGACAGGGCTGCAAAGCTTATTCGGGCAATGGGTCTGAACGAGCACGAGGCCGTTCTGGTGCACGATCCCAGCAACATGTTCTACCTTTCCGGCTACACCGGCGAGGGGCTGGTGCTAATCACGCAGAAGGTGCAGGCCATCGTTACCGACTTCCGCTATACCGAACAGGCCGAGAAGCAATCGCCTTCCTTCCGTGTAGAGGCTACCGGTCAGGGTCGCCGGGAATCCGGGATCGTGGCGGAACTGTGCGCCGCCCATCAGATCGATACCATCTACTACGAAGACAACTACCTTACCGTGCAGGGCTTCGAGCTCCTCAAAAAGAACGTGCCCGGCATGGAGTGGAAGTCCCTTGCGGGCGCGCCCCAGAAGCTGCGTCAGGTAAAGGACGAGGGCGAGCTTGCGCTGGTGCGCGAGGCCTGCCGCATCACCGGCGACGCCTTTGAGCGGATGCTGGGCTGCATCACCGAGGGCATGACCGAAAAAGAGATCGCCCTCAAACTGGAATTTGACATGCTTACCCACGGGGCAGACGGCATCGCCTTCTCCACCATCGTGGCAGCAGGCGCAAACGGCTCTTTGCCCCACGCCATCCCCGGCGGTTACCGCATCCGCAAGGGTGATATGATCACCATGGATTTTGGCGCAAAATGCGGCGGCTATTGCGCCGATATGACCCGCACCTTCGCCCTGGGGCAGCCCAGTGACGAAATGCGCCGGGTCTACGAAACCGTGTATGAGGCGCAGAAGCGTTCTCAGGCAGCGGTGATGGCAGGCAAGTGCTGCGAAGAGATCGACAGCATTGCCAGAACCTATATCGACCAGAACGGCTACGAGGGTCGCTTCGGGCACAGCCTGGGTCACAGCCTTGGCGTGGATATCCACGAGAACCCCCGGCTCAGCCAGAACTGCAGAGATCTGCTGCAGGTGAATCAGCTTGTCACCGTCGAGCCCGGTATCTACCTGCCGGGGATCGGCGGCGTACGGATAGAGAATACTGTAGTGGTCAAGGAAGGCGGCTGCGAAGCCCTTACCCTGCCCACCACGGATCTGATCATCCTCTGAGGATACATCATCCTCTTTCGGGTAACCGTCAGACAAAAGTTAAACAAATGGAACGGAGGAAACAACAATGATTACTGCGGGCGATTTTCGTAAAGGTATCACCATCGAATGGGACGGCGGCGTGTGGAACATCGTGGACTTCCAGCACGTAAAGCCGGGCAAGGGCGCTGCCTTTGTGCGCACCAAGCTCAAGAACATCATGACCGGCGCCGTGATCGAGCGCTCCTTCAACCCCACCGACAAGATGCCCCGTGCGATCGTGGAAACCAAGGACATGCAGTACGTTTACACCGATGGCGAGTTCTACTACTTCATGGATCTGGAAACCTACGAGCAGCTGCCCCTGAACGCCGATCAGGTGGAAGACGCCATCCCCTTCGTAAAGGAAGGCACCAACGTGACCATGCGCTTCTTCAAGGGCGCTGCCTTCAGCGTGTCTGCTCCCAACTTTGTTGAGCTGGAGATCACCGACACCGAGCCCGGCTTCAAGGGTGACACCGCCAGCAACACCTACAAGCCCGCCACTCTGGAGACCGGCTTCACCCTGCAGGTGCCCCTGTTCATCAACACCGGCGACCGTATCCGCGTGGATACCCGTACCGGCGAATACATGGAGCGCTGCTAATCTCTCTGTATAGGTAAGGAGAAAACAATGGCTAACATTACCGAACGCACCGCCTACCTGCGCGGCCTGGCCGATGGTCTGGGTCTGGACAAGGAAAAGGCCGAAAACAAGCTTCTTCTGGAAATGCTCAGCGTTATGGAAGAAATGGCGCAGCAGCTTACCGAGACCAATGAGGATCTGGACGAGCTGAGCGAGTATATCGAAGACATGGACGCCGATCTGGCTGAAGTGGAAGAGATGCTCTTCGAAGATGACGATTGCGATTGCGGCTGCGATTGTGACGATTGCGACTGCGACGATTGCGATTGTGACTGCGATGATTGCGACTGCGATTGCGAGCAGGAACTCAGCTTCGACTGCCCCAACTGCGGCAAGACCGTAATGATCAAGGCTTCCGATATCGACTTTGACGAGAGCCCCGTGTGCAGCGCATGCGGTCAGCCCTTCTTTGTAGATGTGGAAGACGAGGATGAGGACGAGGAGTAATTCCTCCCTGCCCTTACAAGCGGCTGCCTTCCGCGGGAACTCTGTTTCCCGCGGAAGGCGGCCTTTTTGATTCCCCACCCTTCCGGGAATGCCGTTCTAATACAATGGCTGTAGGTTTGTCAAACATCTTGTACAGAGAAAGAAGCAAGGAACTCACGAGGAGAAAGCCAGTTGAGAGGACGAGACGGACGGTTGTTGGAACGACTTTGGTGGGCAGCGAGCTGCCCACCAAAGTCGGCGAGCGAAAAGA
>JAFXBE010000042.1 GCA_017516765.1 Clostridia bacterium
GGTCACCGTGAAGTACACCTGCGACGGCGCGGTGCTGTACGAAGATACCGTGGGTGTGACCGAGACCAATAATGTGGTCAATGCAGACAGCAGCAAGGTGTCTGAGGGCTATACCCTTACCTCTGCTTCTTCTGTAACCGTTGCCTTTGACGAGAACGGCAATCCCACCCCCGCCGTTGTGGAATTCATCTACGCCGCCCCCGCCCCCGTGGAGAAGAGCGGTGTGGTGAATGTACGCTACACGAGCGGCGGTCAGGTGCTGTATGAAGAGAATGTGACCGTTACCGAAAGCAGCAACATCATCAATGCCGATTACAGCAAGGTGCCTGCGGGCTATACCCCTGTTTCCGTGGCTCCCGTGACCGTGCAGTTTGACGATGCCGGCAACCCCAGCCCCGCGGCTGTGGAATTCACCTTTGATGCGCCCAAGCCCGCCGAAAAGAGCGGCAAGGTGACGGTGGTCTACATGGCAGGCCGTACCGAGCTGGCCAACGAAGTGGTACTGGTGAGCGAAAGCAGCAATGTGATCAAGCCCAATGCGGCGCTGGTGCCCCAGAACTACACCGCCATCTTTGCCCAGGATGTGACCATCGGCTTTGACGAGAACGGCAACCCCGATCCCGCCAGAGTGGAGTACACCTATCAGGCTCCCGAGAAGACCGGTCAGGTAACGGTCAGCTACGTCAGCCAGCGCGGCGAGTTCTACAAGCAGACCGTAGCGGTGAGCGAGAGCAGCAATGTGGTCTCGCCCAATGCTGCCGCCGTTCCCGCGGGCTACACCGCCGTATCGGTCGCGCCCGTCACCGTCGGCTTTGATGCCAACGGCGCACCCGTGCCCGCCAACATCACCTTTGTGTATCAGGCGCCCGCCCTGTCCGGCTCGGTGATGGTACAGTATGTGAACGCAGCCACCGGCGCAGCCTTCAACGGTGAAGTGATCGCCGTTTCCGAAGGTACCACCACCATCCGCCCCAATGCGGCGATGATCCCCACCGGCTACACCGCCGTCAGCGCAGAGCCTGTGCAGGTAACGCTGGGATCCGACGGTATCGTTACCCCCGACCGGATCGCCTTTACCTATCAGGCACCGCCTATCACCGGCACGGTGGATGTGCTGTACGTAACGGCCGAGCAGGGCACCTTCGCCAGCGAGACCGTTACCCTTGCCGAGGGCGAAAACACCATTACCCCCAACAAGAACCTGCTGCCCGACGGCTATACCCCCGTGAAGGCAGATGCCGTTACCGTTACCCTGAACGCCGACGGCACCACCCAGCCCTCTTCCGTGGCATTCATTTATCAGGCGCCTGCCGCGCCTGCCGTAAAGGCCAGCGTTACCTTCAAGTTTGTGGATGACGGCGGCAATGCCCTGCTGGATCCCCAGACGGTGGAGCTGGAGGACGGCATTCACGATCCTGCCGAGTATGCCGCCAAGCTGGACGGTTATACCTGCCAGGGTCCCAGCGCGGCGCTGATCCGCGTATCCGGCGGCACAGCCGACCCGGCGGAGATCACCTTTACCTATGCCAGGAACAAGACCGCTGCCAAACTGGAGATCCACTATCTGGATACCATCGGCAAGGATCTGGGCGCATCGCCCGAGGTGGTGGAGCTGGGTGTGGGTACCCACACGATCCAGCCCAATGCTGCCTACATCCCGGCAGGGTACTCTCTTGGCTCCGGCAGCGCCCAGTCCTACACCGTTACCGTGGGTGAGGATCTGACCGCCGTGCCTGCCAGCATCAACTTTACGCTGGTGCATAACAGCGTGATGGGGCGCGTGACCGTGCTCTATCTGGATGTGAGCACCATGAACCCCATTGCCACCGAAGTGCTTACCCTGCGCCCCGGTACCCATACCGTGCTCCGGGATGACAGCAAGGTGGGCGACAACTACGAGCCTGCCGCCGCAGGTGTGCCCTCCTATGAGGTGATCATCAGCGATCTGGGCAAGGCAGACCGGGAAACCATCAGCTTCTACTACCAGAAGAAGCAGGCGGAGACCTATATGGGTTATGCGCTGGTTACCACCCAGACCAATCTGCGCAATGCCTACAACCAGGCCGACAGCTCCGTGATCGCCATTCTGCCGGTGAACACGCTGGTGTATGTGAACGGTCAGCAGACAGTGGGCGGCGTTGACTGGAGCAGCTCCCAGATCGTGCTGGGCAACAACCTTGCCAGCGGCGTGGTGCTTACCAGCGCGCTGCAGCCCATTGCCCGGGAGCAGGCGGAAGCCATCATCAACCAGTACAACCAGATGCAGCCGCCCATTGCGGAGCAGATCAGCGGCTATTATGCCACCCTGACCGACAATGTGCCCCTGCGTACCCAGGCCGATGCCCAGAGCGCAGCAAAGCTGTGGCTGGCGGAGGATCGGATCGTTTACGTAAGCGGCATGGAATACCGCAACGACAACAACTGGTATCTGTGCGACTTTGAGGGCGAGAGCGGCTATATCCGTCACGATATGCTCCGCCGTCTGACTGATGAAGAGCTGGAAAGCTACCTCGGTCAGCAGAACCCGCCCACGGTGAATCCCGATATCACCCCCGCACCCTACGATCCCTACGGTATGTCCAGCTACGGTTATGTGAATTCTTCTTCCGTCAACTTCCGCGAGGAGCCCAACGGCGCGAAGATGAAGGTGCTCAACCGTTATGCCTTCTGTCTGGTGATGGGCACCCGCGAGGTGAACGGTGTTACCTGGTACAACGTGAACCAGAACGGCACCGTTGGCTGGGTACACGGCGATTACTTCCATCAGCTGAACCTGACCGAGTTGACCGCCTTCCTCAACAGCAACGAATACAAGCAGGGACTGATCGCCAATTCCGGCGTGGAAAACGGCAGCAACGAGGAGTACGCAGGTACCGGTTCCACCGGTGTTTCCAAGCCCGGCAACATCGGTTCTGTGGAGGACTGGAACGTTGGCGCATGGCAGAATACGGGCGTATCGGTGCAGACCAGCTACGCTCCCTTCAACCCCATCGCCACGGCCACCCCGCTGCCCAGCGTATCGCCCTCTGCCAGCGCCATGGTGACCCCCACCCCCACCTTCGTGATCGGCACCATGATCCCCATCGATTACACCGATGAAAGCAAGGAGACCCAGACCGCTACCGTGCCCTGGGGTCTGATCGCCGCAGGCGTGGTGCTCATTGGCGGTGCGGGCGGCGTGTATGCCTTTGCTATGAACCAGAACCGCAAGCGCAAGGCTGCTGCGGCCCGCGCGGCGCAGGCAAAGCGCGCGCAGGCGGCTCAGTATCCCAACGCCCGCCGCGTACCCGGCGCACCGTCCGGGCAGCCCGGTGCGGCAGGCGCCCGCAATCCTTACACGGTGCAGCAGGCGCCCAATCCCTATGCGCAGCCCGGCAGCGGCAGCCCCTACAACGGCGGCAGCAGCGAGAGCCGTAATCCCTACGGCGCGGCCCGCCCGTACGGCCGTCCTGCCGATCTCTACGCACCGCCTGCAGAGAGCGCACAGCCCCAGAGCAGCCCTGCCGACCGTTACGCACCTTCGGCAGATGCTTCCTCTGCCGGCAGGACGTCGCAGCCGATGGGCGATAATCCCTTCGCACGTCCCATCAGCGCCCGGACGGAGCTTTATGCGCCTCCCGCAGAGGATGCGACCGGCGAAACGGCTGCACCGCGCCGCCGTGCCAGCCGGGTGGATCGTTACCATGATGCCGGCAACGGCACCGATGCGGAGGCCTGAGCCCCTCCCATCCGGTAACGGATTGCCAAACCCATGAAAAAACATCGGGCAGCCGCTTCTTTGCGCGGCTGCCCGACCTGTATGCGGTGTTTATGCCGTATGGTCAAGGAGGAAAGAGACAATGCATCTGGGCGAGGTTTGTCTGCTGACGCGGGATGTTCCCCGTCTGGCGGAGTTCTACCGGACGCTGCTTGGAACAGAGGGCAGCAGTACCGATGAATACTGGCAGGCGGTCGTGCAGGGGGAGCCCATGCTGACCGTTATGCACCGGGAGGATCTGCCCGGCGATGCACCCCAGCGGGCTGTGCTGGCTTTTACCACGGAGGATATGGAGGCAGCCTGTGCGCATGTGCTGCGGATGGGCGCAGCGGTGGTGCAGCCGCCCATGCGCCAGCCGTGGGGCACGGTGAATATGATCCTTGAAGACCCTGACGGCAATCAGGTCTATCTGCGGCAATTTGCCCCGGCAAAGGAGGATCGGGCATGATCCGTCATGCGATTCAGCAGGATGTGGACGCGGTGGCCGCCGGTTACGAGCGGTTGCTCAGCCACGAGGCAGCGACCCACAGCTATACCAACTGGAAACCCGGTATCTATCCCGTTCGCGCGGATGCCCAGCGGGCATTTGAGAACGGTACGCTCTATGTGCTGGAGGAGGATGGGCAGGTCTGCGCCAGCATGATCCTGAACCGGCATCAGGCGGAGGCGTATGCCGAAATGGACTGGCAGTACCCGGCAGACCCGGAGCAGGTGCTGGTGATCCACACCCTGACCATGCCGCCGGAAATGAGCGGCAGGGGCTACGGCACCCGTATGGTACGCTTTGCCATGGAGGAGGCGCGCCGCATGGGCTGCAAGGTGATCCGGCTGGATACCTATGTGGGCAATTTGCCTGCCCAGCGGCTGTACAGCAAGCTGGGGTTCCGTATCAGCGGGCGCAAGCTGGTAAGCCACCATGGTTTGTTCGATTCGGAGCTGTACTATCTGGAATGCAGTCTGACCGGCGGGGAAATACCGCCCGCAGAATAAAGAAAAGCCGCCCAGCGAACGCCGGGCGGCTTCAGTTCGTCAAAAACACGCCTGCGGCGGCTTTTTTGACGATTATCACCCATGTCGCCGGAAACGGATGGACAGTCAGAGGGCTGCGGCCCGACCACATTTCTGGAGTTTGTCAGCAATCAAAACCGCCCAGCGAACGCTGGGCGGTTTTGATTGCAGGGTGTGATCAGTCAACAAAGTTGAACTCTTCCTTGAACTTTTCCTTGAAGATCTCGAATACGGCGGTCAGAACGTCATCGTCCTCTACGCTTACGTAGGCTTCCTCGTCGCTGTCTTCGTCGCCTTCTTCTACCTGCAGGATCACGACTTCGCCGTCGCCATCGTCTTCGACGGGCAGGAGCACTACATACTCGTGATCCTGATACTCGATCAGGTCGATGAATTCGAATTCCACTTCGTTGCCGTTTTCATCGTTCAGCACGATGATGTTGCTTACTTCTTCCATGGGGATACCTCCTTATGCTGTGGGTTGTCCGTTGCCTGGATGTTAGCATTTGCGCGGCCCGCTGTCAATCGCTGCGGGCGTTATTTACCATTTGGCGACAATTTCGCCGCTGTTCTTATGGATGCAGCGCTGGGGCACCAGCCCGCGCACGCAGGAAAGGGGATAGACATTGCTTTCCCGCCCGATAACGGTGCCGGGGTTGAGCACGCTGTTGCAGCCGACCTCCACATCGTCGCCCAGCATAGCGCCCACCTTCTTCAGACCGGTCTCGATATAGCCTTCGCCCGTGCGGATCTTGACAAGCTGTTTGTCGCTCTTTACGTTGGAGGTAATGGAGCCTGCGCCCATGTGGGAGCGATAGCCGAGAATGGAATCGCCCACGTAGTTGTAGTGTGGCACCTGTACCTTGTCGAAGAGGATCACGTTTTTCAGCTCGGTGGAGTTGCCCACCACGCAGCCTTCGCCCACCAGCGCAGCGCCGCGGATGAAGGCGCAGTGGCGTACCTCCGTGCCTGCACCAATGATGCAGGGTGCACCCAGATAGGCGGTGGGGGCAACGGTGGCGGTCTTGTGCACCCATACGCCGGGAGAGGGCTGGTCGAACTCTTCGGGGCTCAGGCCTTCGCCCAGCTGCCGGATGAGGGCTTTGATGCCGCCCAGCGCTTCCCAGGGATAGGTGAAACCCTTCAGATAATCGGCGGCGATGGTATGATCCAGATCGTAAAGCTCACGGATGGAATACATGAAAAAACTCCTTCCTGTGTGGGTTGTGGATACGTGGCGGCAGATACGCCGCCCGCGTTTTATTATACCCCAATCGGTGCGATTTGTCATTATTGACGCTTCCGTTCATCGGCGGTACAATGAACAATATCATAGGCAACAGAAGGTGTTTGGATGATCGATTTTCATACGCATATTTTCCCGGATGCGGTAGCCCCCAAGGCACTGGCTTCTTTGCAGGCAGGTACCCTGCGGGTGGAGGGCACGGCTGTGCCGCCCAACACCGACGGTACTGTGGCGGGCCTTCTGGCTTCCATGACCGAAAATGCTGTGGACAGGAGCGTGGTTCTGCCCATTGCCACCAAGCCCAGCCAGACCCTGTCCATCAACCGTTTTGCTGCCGGTGTGCAGTCGGATCGGCTGCTGTCCTTTTACAGCCTGCACCCCATGCAGGAGGATCGGGAGGAAGTGCTGGAACAGATCGCTGCGCTGGGCGGCAAGGGCATCAAGCTGCACCCGGAATTCCAGTATGCCGATGTGGACAGCCCGGAGATGATCGCCATTCTGCGAAAGGCCGCAGCATTGGGGCTGATCGTGGTTCTGCACACGGGCAAGGATATCGGCATGCCCCCGCCGGTGCACTGCACCCCGCAGATGCTGGCTCGGGCATTGGATGCCGCCCCGGGTTGCCGGGTGGTGGCTGCCCATCTGGGCGGCTGGCGCATGTGGGATGATGTGGAAAAAACCCTTGTGGGGCGCGATCTGTGGCTGGATACGGCATTCGTTTGCGATCATATCGCCCCGGAACAGTATCTGCGCATCATCCGCAGCCATGGCGTGGAGCGCATCCTTTTCGGCAGCGACAGCCCCTGGGAGAAGCCGCTGCATACGCTGGAAGGGCTGCAGGCCTTGGGGCTTACGGAAAAGGAGCTTGGATGCATCACCCACGGCAACGCGGCTGCGCTGCTGGGACTGAAGGACTGAGAAAGGGGCAGAAGCCTTGCCATTTACCATTGTACGAAACGATATTACCCGGATGTGGGTGGATGCGGTCGTTAATTCCACCGCTCCCGGCCATGCCAACTGCGGCGGCGCAGACGGCGCCATCCATCGGGCAGCGGGGCCGGAGTTGGAGGCCGCCTGCCGGGCGCAGGGCGGCGTAAAGCCCGGCAGGCCTCTGCTGACCCCGGGCTTCCGGCTGCCCTGCCGTTATGTGATCCACACGGTCGCACCCATGTGGCAGGGCGGCGGCGCAGGGGAGGAGCGGGAGCTGTACGCCTGCTATACCGATGCCATGGCGATGGCTGTGCGCCGCGGGCTGGAAACCCTCGCGTTTCCGCTGATGTCCTCCGGGCTGTTTGGCTTTCCCAGAGAGCGGGCTTTGCTGGCTGCCACCGATGCCATCCGGGATTTTGTGCTGACCCACGATCTGATGGTCTATCTGGTGGTGTATGACAGCGAGAGCTTTGCCATCGGCGAAAAGCTGCAGGCGGATATCCGGCAGTACATTGACGACCGGTATGTGCAGGAGCATCGGGAGGATCGCCTGCCGCCGCCCATGCCGCAGTTTGCCCGGCAGGAGGAATGGCTGAGCGTCGAGTACCTTATGCCTGTTGAAGCCGTGCCGGAGCCGGAAGACCACGGAAAGACTGACAACCTGTTTGCCGGGAGAGACGGCAGCAAAGCGGCGAATGACGATGTATGTGATGAGGAAACCTTTGAACGCTGTGCGCCTCTTGGCTCAGACAACTGGGAGGAGGATCTGCGCAGCCTGCTGGAAGAACCGGATGAGAGCTTTTCCCAGCAGCTGCTACGCCGCATCGACGAAAGCGGCATGACCGACCCTGAATGCTATCGCAGAGCCAACATCGACCGGCGGCTGTTTTCCAAGATCCGCAGCAATCCCGGCTACCGGCCCAGCAAGCAGACTGCGTTGGCTTTTGCCGTTGCCCTGCGACTGAGCCTGCCGGAGACCGACCGGCTGTTGCGCACTGCCGGGCTTGCCCTGAGCCGCAGCAGCTATTTCGACCTGATCGTTGCCTTCTTTATCGAGCGGGGCATCTTTGATGTGCTGCGCATCAACGAAGTGTTGTATGCGTATGATCAGCCTTTGCTGGGGAATTGATAAGGGAAAGAGGCTGCCGGAATGGTGGGAGTGTTCATAAGGAACGATTGATCCGGCAACAAAAAACTGAAAACGGATCCGCAACTTCAGGTTGCGAAAAGGCAAACGGAGGTTGGTGGAGTCAGCACGCCCGAGGCAGTATGATCTTTTGGGAGAGGGGGGCAGAAGAAATGAGTTTTGGGAAAAACCTGCAGGCGGTCCGCAAGATGAACCGGCTCTCACAGGAAGAATTGGCAGAGATGCTGGATGTAAGCCGACAAGCTGTATCAAAATGGGAAATTGGTGAGGGATATCCGGAAATTGACAAACTTCTGCTCCTGTCAAAAAGACTGAATGTCTCTCTGGACAGTTTGCTGGAAACCGGAAACGCGACTGTTGGTTGTGATAGTCCGAATAAGGGCATCATGGTTCTCAGTCCGAATAAGGAAATAATGCTTTACTGCCAGAGGGGTCTGAAGGTGGACGGATGCACGATTGAAGTGCAGATGGAAAATGACGAATGGTACACATTATGCTGGTATACCACGTCTGAAGAAGCAATGGCTTGTATGCAGAAAATCAGGGAAGCCATGCTGAAGGGAATAAAATACATAGAACTGTAACCCTGCTGTACAAAAACAGCAAGTTATGTGCATTGGATGCTCATTTGTTTGTGTCTTTGGGAAAGATAATGCACCGGAACGGTGCGTATCATTGTGCTCTCCTGAATTGGTGGGATAGTGAGTTTTCGGCTGCTCGGCAAATTGGAATTTGTTTATCTTTTTAATGCTCGTTATTCTTTTCTTTCTTTTTTGTTTCTTCTTGATGTAAAAGAAGCAAAGCACGAAATAGATTTCCAAACAGACCTATTGCCGCTACCACTACTGAAATTTTGGAAACAATAGACAAAGTTTGATATAAAGTGTCATTGTCTATGTTTTTAATCATAATAGGATACACAATCAGTATCCCAAGTCCTCCGATTATTAAGAGGGTTCGAACAATAATCGTAAATGCTTTCATTTGCTTCTCATTCATACAATCACACTCCTTTGCCAAATTGGAATTAGTCTGTGGAATAATCAATAATCACTTTTTTACACTCACCGCACTTATAGGCATAAACAGTTCGCGAATGGTCAGCAGCACCATTTGCAAGAGATACACTACCTTTGCCTAAAAATGATAATGCTGCAACAAGTTGCTCTTTGGGTGTCCAAGTGACACCATCTCGACATTGAATATATCCTAATTCCATGTCTTTGTTACAATAAGGACATTTCATACAATCACGCTCCTTTGTCAAACTCAGGTTTGTGCTTTCATTCTATCACGACGATACGAGAAACTGCAAACCGACCAAAGATTGCAGTTTCTCAGTTTACCTTATATAAAGCAAAGGATAACACTTTTTTTCCATCATCCCTGCTGCAGCAGCTTCTTCCTATTAAGGAAGCGTCCGATGCTTACGAAAGCAATTCCAATGTCATTCTGAAACGTGGCACAATTTTGCCGTTGGAGGATTCATCCATCAGCGATTCTGTGATCTGGAAACCGCATTTGCGATAGCAGGCCTGTGCCTTGCGGTTGTCCTGATCGGTGTAGAGCGAAACGCAGGAATAGTCTCTTTGCCGAAGCATTTCGATCACTTGACAGATCGCCGCCGTACCGATCCCCAGACCTTGGTATTGGGGCAGCAATGCCGCCAGCTTCAGAAATGCTGTCGAGTTAGCCGAAGAGAGACCGTTGATCCCGAGCCAACCGACGGGAATCTCGTCCTGAAAGATGATGTAGTCCTCTTCATCATCGTCGTTGTTCCATTCCCGAATGGCGTTTTGCCAATCGCTCAACGTAGTCGGTACTTCGTTCAATGCTTCAAGAATACTGCTGGTGTTCATAATGGAGCAAAGAAAACGGGCATCGTTCTCTGTAACGGTGCGGAGCCTGATCGTTGCCATCGATAAATCCTTTCTGTATTGGATTTTTGTTTATTGTAGCACAATACAGATACCGGAACAATCGAAAATATCCGTTTCCCCAATGTCGCCTCCCAAGCGACCTGCTGCCGCCCCGTTACTGCTATCCTGTAATCGCAGGCAGGGAAGCTGCCCTGCCATTACTCGCCGCCGTGTGCGGCAGATTTTTCAGCAGGAGGCAGAAAACATGAAAAGCAAACTGACAGAACTGGTTTTTATCCTGGATATGAGCGGCTCCATGGCCACGCTGACCGATGACACCATCGGCGGCTTCAACAGCCTTCTGGCAAAGCAGCAGCAGGAGGAGGGGGAAACGCTGGTATCCACGGTGCTGTTCAACGACCGCAGCACGGTGCTTCACGACCGGGCATCCCTGCACGGCGTTACCCCCATCACCCGCCGGGAGTACTGTCCCTGCGGCTGCACCGCCCTTCTGGATGCGCTGGGCGACGCTATCCATCACATCGGCAATGTGCACAAGTATGCCCGCAAGGAGGATGTGCCCGCCCATACCCTGTTTGTGATCACCACCGACGGGATGGAGAATGCCAGCCATCGCTACTCCGCCGGGAAGGTGCGGCAGATGATCCGCCGGCAGAAGGAGAAATACGGCTGGGAGTTCCTGTTTCTGGGCGCGAACATCGACGCGGTGGAGACCGCCGCTGATTATGGTATCGATGCGGACCACGCCGTGCAGTTCCACAACGATGCCCGGGGCGTGGAGCTGAATTACCGGGTGCTCAGCGAGGCGGTATCCTGCGCACGGATGTGCGGCGGGATCCAGCTCGACTGTCTGGATGAGATCCGCGCAGATTTTGCCGGGCGGAAGGGCTGAGGTACAAACACAGAAAAAAGACGGAAACGGTGAAAAAACCGCCAACCCTGCAATTGATTTTCATCCTTGCGTTGTGATATGATAAGCACGGTTTTTTTAGGTGGTTTGAGGTGCTGCCCGGTGTCCGTACCCGGGGAAACGCCGGACCGAAAACTTCACTGCGAATAAAGGAGTGTTGGTTACGATGAAGAAGCTGTACGAAGGCAAGACCAAGGACGTATTCGAGCTTGAAAACGGCAATGTGCTGCTCAAGTTCAAGGATGACTGCACCGGCAAGGATGGCGTGTTCGATCCCGGCGAAAACACCGTGGGTCTCACCATCGAAGGCATCGGCAAGGCCAACCTGCAGACCTCTGTATACTATTTCGAGATGCTCAAGAACGCCGGCATCAAGACCCATTATGTAAGCGCCAATGTGGATGATGCCACCATGGAAGTGCTGCCCGCCACCGTGTTCGGTCACGGTCTGGAGGTGATCTGCCGTCTGGTCGCCACCGGCAGCTTCATCCGCCGCTACGGCGAGTACATCGCCGATGGCACTCCCCTGGAGGGCGGCTATGTGGAATGCACCTTCAAGAACGATGCCAAGGGCGATCCCCTGGTTACCGGCGAAGGTCTGGCTGCACTGGGCGTTATGAGCCCCGAGCTGTTCGAGAGCATGAAGAAGCAGACCCTGGCCATCACCAAGATCGTTGCCGACGATCTGAAGACCATCGGTCTGGATCTGTGGGATATCAAGTTCGAGTTCGGCTACAACAACGGCGAAGTGATCCTGATCGACGAGATCGCCTCCGGTAACATGCGTGTGTACAAGGATGGCACCATCGTGGAGCCCGTTGAGCTGACCAAGCTGATCCTGAACCGGTAATCACAGGGCGGGGGAATGCCGTTTCCCTGTGCCTCCATCCCGCTCTCTGCGCTGCTTTGCGGCGCGGGGGGCGGGTTTTTGTTTGCAGGGAAGTTGTGGTGGCAAGAAAATGAATGCGCAACAAGAAACGGGGCTGCCGGTGGTGGGAGGGTTCTTAAGGATGAATTTATCCTTCCAACGAAAAAGCGAGCATTTGGCGAATGTACCGGATGCTCGTTTGTATCAGTCAGCCTATTGCTGCTTCCCAACAAACGCAATGCACCGGTACAGTGCATATCATTGCGCCCCCATGAAGTGCTGGGCAAGCATGCTTTGAATCTGCTTGATAAATTGGAATTTATCTTTGCTCTACTATTTCTAATATTTTGTTCACATAATCCACCACATGGTTTATTGAAAACTCTCCATGATACATATTAGGAAGAACTTGCAGAAAACTATCCTGTAATTTCTTGTGAATGATTGTGGCAGACTTCCTCATTGCATGGTTTTCTTTTTCTCCGACAAATATATGAACTTCTGCTCTGCAATCACCGATGGATTCTTTTAATGAATACAAGGAATTCTCTTGCAAGAAGGCAATCATATTACTCTTTGAAATGCCACAAGTATCTCTGTAATAATCCTCAAATAAATCTGGCTTTATTCGAAGCGACTTGAATTGTAATTTTGAAAACCATTTATGACGTATCAAACCGTAACAGCTTCCGAATGCAGGTTTAATCATAGAATATGTTAATTTCGAAGGTATGACAAGTGCGCTCTCAACGATAGCATATTGACAAATATCCTTACGTCGAGATAAGATTTCTACCAAAATCTGCCCTCCGAGCGACAGGCCACCCATCAACAAAACCGAACCACCAAATTGGTCGTCGATAAATTCTATCACTTCATTTGCATTATCTTCTATTGTCGTAAAATCCCTGTCGCTTTCTGCATGACCATCCAGTATCGGAAGGATTATATGATAATCAGATTGAAGCTTTTCAGCTACTTCTCTATAATTCCACCAAGACAAACCTCCGCCATGTAAGAGGATCATTACGTTACTATTCTTTTTTCCGTACTCTATGTAATTCAAACGCTTTCCCCCACTTCGTCATTTTCGTTTATCGCCATCATTCTATCACAAGCCATGATGGAATGTGAAGGATAAACCCTTCCTTTACATCATATTTCCTGAGCGGCCCCGTTTTCTGTGTTGGTTTGTATGGCAGAGCAGACCGGAGGTTTACTCCTGCACCGTATACAGATACCTTGCCATTTTCTCCCGGAAGGAGGAAAACGGCTCGGCGGCGCAGTCGGTCTGCTGCAACAGCAGCTCGTACCATTTGCCGTTGCCTTCTGCGAGAAACGCTGCCCGGTGCGCCTGTGCGGCAGCCCGTTTCCGTTTCAGCAGTGCATAGGTCTCTTGGGTAATGTCTTCCGCTTGGTAGTCCATGGCGTTTGCCGAAAGGGCTTTGGCAAGGAGGGTCGTATGCACGTTTTCGGTTCTGGGTACCACATCTCCTTCGGTGTAGCCTGCGAAGAATACGCCGCCCGGCTTCAGCCAGCGTTTGATCTGCCGGACAAGACCGGTCATGTCTTTGGCAAAATACAGGGTATCCATGGCGGTGACCACATCAAAGGCGGCATCGGGGTAATCCGTCTCCCCGATGATGCCCACCCGGAAATCGGAGCGGGCGGGAAACAGCCGCTGCGCCGTTTGGATGGCTGCTTCGGAATAATCAAAGCCATGGATAAAGGCACCGGTTTTCTGTTGCAGGTAGCCCAGCATTTTGCCGTTGCCGCAGATGATGTCCAGAATATGCACATCGCCCGTTTGCGGGATATGGGGCAGGATCCGATCCACCTGGGAAAGATCGCTGAAGCCATCCTGGGAAAAGTCGCTGCCGAAAGCGTCCCTGCAGAACGCACGGAAGGCATCGGAACGGTCTGCCATTTGATAGAACTGCCGGTAGGCATCGTAGAAAAGCAGGGTTTCCTTCTTCATTCCGTCACTCCATCCCGCCGCCCTGCATGGGGGAGGCGGCGTTCTCTGTAAACAGCTTCATCACGCCGCGGCTATACTTGCCCTCCGGCTTTTTCCAAACCGCTTTCCGCTCTGCCAGTACAGCCGCCACCGCTTCCGGCGGCAGCTCCTGCCCGGCGACGCCCACGATCTCCAGCCGTCTGGCGGGAATATCGATGCGGATCAGATCCCCTTCCTTCACCAGCGCGATGGGGCCGCCCTCGGCTGCCTCCGGGCTTACATGCCCGATGGAGGGGCCGGTGGATGCCCCGGAGAAGCGTCCGTCGGTGATCAGGGCAATGCTGCGCCCCAGCGCGGGGTCGGAGGAAATAGCCTCGGAGGTATAGAACATCTCCGGCATGCCGGAGCCTTTGGGGCCTTCGTAGCGGATGATCACCGCATCCCCCGGCTGCACCTGATGGGCAAGCACGGCGGCAAGGGCATCCTCCTCCCGATCGAAAGGGCGGGCGCGCAGGGTGGCGCGGAACATCTCCCGGGGGCAGGCGGTGTGCTTGATCACCGCACCGTCGGGGGCAAGGTTGCCCCGCAGGATGGCAACAGCACCGTCTGTGCCGAGGGCTTCGCCGTAGGGGCGGATGATGTCCTGCCAGCGAAGCCCAACCTTGGCGCAGGCATGGTCGCAGCGGTCATAGTATCCGTTTTGCTTCAGCTCGTCCAGATTTTCGCCCAGCGTCCTGCCGGTAACGGTCATCACGTCCTGATGAAGCACGGAGCGGAGCTGCTCCATCACCCGCGGAACGCCTCCCGCATAGCTGAAATACTGGGCTGGCCAGCGACCCGCCGGGCGGATGTCCAGCAGATAGTGTGCGCCCCGGTGCAGCCGGTCGAACAGCTCGGCATCGAAGTCGATGCCGAATTCCTTGGCAATGGCGGGAATGTGCAACAGGCTGTTGGTGGAGCCGGAAATGGCGGCATGCACCATCACGGCGTTTTCGAAGCTCTTGCGGGTGACCATATCCCGGGGGCGCAGTCCCTGTTCTGCCAGCCGCAGCACCTGCCGCCCCGCATCCCGGGCTGCCTGCGCCAGCAACGGGTCGGAGGCGGGCAGCAAAGCGGTGCCGGGGAGCATCAGCCCGAGGGCTTCACCCATGATCTGCATGGTGGAGGCGGTGCCCATAAAGGAGCAGGCGCCGCAGCCCGGGCAGGCATGCTGCTTGTACCATTCCAGCTTTTCCGGAGTGATCTCGCCCCGGGCGCACTGTGCGGCATAGATGCCGATCTGCTCCAGCGTCAAAAGGTCGGGGCCGGCATCCATCACGCCGCCGGTAACGAGAACAGAGGGCATGTTCACCCGCCCGATGCCCATCAGGTGGGCGGGTACGGCCTTGTCGCAGCTGGCGATGAATACGCCCCCGTCAAAGGGCGTGGCCCCGGCGTGGATCTCGATCATCCCGGCGATCATGTCCCGGCTGGCGAGGGAGTAGTTCATGCCGTCGTGTCCCTGCGCCATGCCGTCGCAGATGTCGGTGGCAAAGTACCGGGCAGCTTTGCCGCCGCTCTGGGCAACGGCTGCCACGGCTTCTTCCACCAGCGAAAGCAGGTGGGCACTGCCGGGGTGGCTGTCGCCGAAGGTGCTTTCCACCATGATCTGGGGCTTGGAAAGATCGGCTGCCGTCCAGCCCATGCCCATGCGCAGTGGATCCTGCTCCGGGGCAATGGCGCGGATGTCCTGACTGATCATTATATATCCTCCCGGTGTGGGCTTATTCGTAGCATTCGGTACGGACGATACGCACGCTGTCGATCTCCAACCCTCCCACGGGGCAGAAGAACTTCAGATAGGCGATCAGGCGGCGGCGGATCTCCCGGCTGGTAAAGCTGAGGGTCTGCCACCCTTTATCGCCGCCGGTAAGCACCTGTGTGCCCAGCAGGAATTGGTCGATGGAGACCGACAAGGGCAGCTGGGCGGTATCGGGCAGGTCGGCTGCGGCGCGGCAGACCACATCGATGCGGTACTTGCCCCGCTTTTGCAGCTTCATCTGGAAGAGGGCGTTCTGCCCGGGAACAAGGGGGATATCGCTGCCGGGAAGCACGGTTTCCGCATCCACCCGGATCTCCGGCACGGTCAGGATCACGTTCCTGTCCTCGTCCCGCAGCTTTTCCAGATAAGCGTCCAGCCCGTCGGTTTTGCCGTATTTGCGCCGGAAGGCCGGGGTGCGCAGCAGGTAGCGGCAGATGTTCATGGCGCAGCGCTGGTATTCGGCGCGGGTCACCTTGCCAAGGCGCAGGCTTTCCGCGCTGTCGTCGCCGCCGGTGTTCTCTTCCGCATTGTTCATGACCATGAACAGGTCGTTCTGCGCCCGTACCATGGAGGCCACCAGCCGGGTGGAGGGTTCGCTGCCTTCCTCGCAGCCAACGGCCCACCAGTCGGTCATCACCACGCCGTCAAAGCCCCACTCGTCCCGGAGGATGGCGGTGTTCAGGTCGTAATGGCTGGCTGTCCAGCAGCCGTTGAGGGGGCAGTAGGTGGTCATGATGGTATGTGCGCCGCCTTCTTTGACGGCGATCTCGTAGCCCTTGAGATAGATCTCCCGAAGGGCGCGCTCCGAGACCACCGGATCCACCCGGCGGCGGCTGTATTCCTGATTGTTGCAGGCAAAATGCTTGATGGTACCGGTAACGCCCACCGAATGCAGACCGGAAAGCTGGGCTGCCGCCATGCGCCCGGTAACCAGCGGATCTTCGGAGAAGTATTCGAAATTGCGCCCGTTCAGCGGATGGCGGTGGATGTTCATGCCCGGGCCAAGCAGCGCATCCACCTGATATTTGCGCATCTCCAGTCCTTCCATGCGGTACAGGGCGGCGATGAGGCTTTCGTTCCATGTGCAGGCCTGGGCGGTGCCGTTGGGCAGGGAGAAGGCCTTGTTGCCGCAGTCCATGCGGATGCCGCTGGGGCCGTCGGCGCAGCAGGCGGTGGGCAGACCGAACAGGTCGGTCAGGCGGGAGGAAACGCCGCCGATGGCACCGGCGGTGCCGGGGGTGACCCGGGGAGAGCTCATGCCCTCGCCCCGGACGATGCAGCACAGATCCTCATCGCTCATCTGGGCGATGAAGGCTTCCATGGTGCAGCGGTTTTCCGCAACATCCAGCAGGGTAAAGCCCATATCGCCGGTCTGGGGCAGTTCTTTGGGCAGCCGCGCCAGCCTGCGGGCTGCCGGGTCGGCAGTGCGGGTGGGGACGGGACGGTATGCGGAGCTGCCGTCAGGGCAGCGGTGCAGGCGGGTGAAGGACTCCACGGGGGCGCAGGCCTCTTCGTGGCGGCAGAGCACCCGGAGCGTTTCCAGTGTGAAGCTGCCTGATGGTGTGTTGTCCCGCACATCGTGTCCGCAGAGCAGGGTGTATTCGCCCGCCTCCAGCACGGTGCAGAAGCGGTTGCCTGTTACGCCGCTGTCGTCGTAGGAGGCAAGCCGTTCAGCGGGGATCACGATCTCCACGATCGCGGATGCGCCGGGGGCGAGGAGATCGGTCTTGGCAAAGCCGCACAGCCGTACCTCCGGCTGCCCCAGCATGCCGATGGGCAAACATGCGTAGACCTGCACCACCTCTTTGGCGGGGTGGCTGCCGGTATTGGTGACCCGGTGACGGATCGTTGCTTTTTCGCCGTCCCATGCAAAGCTGAGGGGTTCATGGGTAAAGCTCGTATAGCTGAGACCGCTGCCGAAGGGATAGAGAACCTTGTCCTTGGCAAAGGTCTCGAAATAGCGGTAGCCGACGTAGATATCCTCCCGGTAGAACACCCGCTCCCCGTCGCCGAAGCCCTCGGCGGAGGGATAGTCTGCAATGCTCCGGGCGATGGTATCGGTCAGCCTGCCGCAGGGGGAAACCTTGCCGGTGAGCACATCCGCCACGGCGTTGCCGTGCTCCTGCCCGCCCTGCCATGCATACAGCACAGCGGCGGGGCGGCAGCGCTCCACCCAGTTCATATCGATGATGTTGCCTACATTCAGCACCACGATGGTGCGGGCAAAGTGGCGGCATACGGTTTCCAGCATGGCTTCCTCTTCGGGGGTCAGCAGCCAGCTGCCGGGGGCTTCGGCGTTGTCCCGGTCCTCGCCCGCCGTGCGCCCGATGATCACCACCGCCGCATCGTTGCGGGCGGCGCATCGGCTTACCAAGGCATCTTCAAGGGGCATTTCCTCCTGATACCAGGGGTGGCTGCCCCAGCCGTCGCCGATCTGGAAGGGATGCTCCTGCACCCATGCTTCGTAGACACGGCGCAGTTCTTTGTCCGGCTGTACCCGGCCGCTGCTTTCCAGCCCCTGATACACGCCCACCACATACCGGGCGTTGACCAGACCGCCGGAGCCCAGCCCGCTTTTGAAATCGTTCATCTGGGTGCGCCCGAACACGGCCACCCGGCACCCGTCTTCAAGGGGCAGGGCGGCGTTTTCGTTGCGCAGAAGCACACAGCCCTCGGCGGCTGCGGCGCGGGCAACGGCGGCAAAGCGTTCCATGGAAAATTCGGTCGTCTGCATGGTCATAGCTCCCTGTTTTTCGGCTTTTTGGATCAGCAAATGGTACAGGAATCGTAAGGAAAATCACTTTTCCAAGTAGGGGGCAAATTCGGGGTACAGGATCTCCCGGTTTTTTTCAAGGAACAGGTTGCCCTTCATTTGGGAAAGATCGGTCTTGACATCCTCCGGGGCTTTGCCGAAGAGATGTACGTCGCAGTAATCAAGGATCATCTGCATATCGCTCTGGAGAATAGCATGCCCGTCCAGATGGATGATCATATTGTTCTGTTCCGGGCAGCCCAGCAGATCCCACACGGGCTGGGAGGCGGCATAGGCGAGGCACTGTCCCTCGGTGTTGTTCCACCCCTCCGAGGTAATGCCGGTAACGATGATCATATGCCGGTCGGGGCTGGCCACCATTGCCGCCAGCATGTGCTGATCCACCGGGATCTGCTCCACCGAGGGGATAACGGCGAAACGCCCGCAGAACCAGTAGCCCTCGCCGCCCTGCAGATTGCTCAGGGGCTCGTTGGCGGAGGTGTTGGTCCAGGCGGAGGAGCCGCCAAGGCTGGTCAGGTCGTAGGTCTTGCCGGAGTTGTTGGTGCGGTAGGTGGCAATGCCGCCCGCGCCCGAGCAGGAGGGAATGACCACCTTGATGCGCTCGTCGTATGCGCCTGCCACTGCCACGCTCTTGCCGTAGCGGGAAACGCCGCCCACCAGCGACAGGGCTGGGTCGATGCCCAGCTCTGCACCCGCGCCCTGCTCCATGACATCGATGATCTTGCTTACGCCCCATGCCCATGCCAGCAGGGTGCCGTTGCGGCTCTGCTGATCCAGCAGCTTGTAGGGGTAGAGGGTGTAGAACGCGCCGGAGAAATTGCGGTTATCCTGTGCCACGGCGGAGCAGTCGTAATTGATGCCCGCATAGCCCCGGGAGGCGGCATAGCGGCAGTTGGCAGAGACCTCGGTGACCCACTGGTGGGTGAACCAGCTCTGGTAATGGTAGGGGGTGTAGTCGATAAAATAGGGGAAGCCGCCTTCGGGCTTTTCCCCCTCCGGCAGGGTGACCAGCACGGAAAAATCGGCGCTGGTTTCGCCCACGGTGACGGTGATGGTCAGCAGCTTTTCGCCGGTAACGGGTTCGTCTTCCAAGGTATAGGAAAGGGTCTCCTGCGCGGCATCGGGCATGTAGCCGTACATGTAGAAGCTGTACAGCTCCAAAAGCTCCTGCCGCCGTTTCGACCAGTCTTCGGGGGTGGTCACGGGGGTGCCGTCCTGAAGCTGCATCAATTCGGGCAGCCCGTCGATGGCAGGCAGGTCTTTGGGCTGGGGAAGCCCTTCGCCCAGAGCGGGGCAGGCCGTTCCGCAGAGCATCATACTCAGTACCATGAGAAATATCCGTTTCAGCATAGGGATCCCTCTTTCTGTGCGGTTGTGGTTTTGTTGGTGCTATTATACTCCAGTCGGAAGCGATGGGCAATATCAGAGCCTTGCAAGATTGGATGCAAACAGATATAATGAAATTGTTGTTATGCAGCTCGGAAAAACAGAAACAGAAGCTATGCCGGAAGGAGGCAGCACATGTATCAGGTTTTTGTGGTGGAGGATGAATTGCTCATCCGGCAGAGCATCCGCAACATGGTCGAAAACATGCCGGGGCCTTTTTCCTTCTGCGGCGAGGCTTCCGACGGCGAAATGGCCCTTTCCATGATGCAGGATCTGATGCCCGACATCCTGCTGACCGATATCCGCATGCCCTTTCTGGACGGTCTGGAGCTGATCCGTCACGCCAAGGCCATCATGCCGTGGCTGCGGGTGATCATCATCAGCGGCTACGGCGATTTCGAGACCGCCCAGAAGGCCATCTCGCTGGGGGTGGATCAGTACCTGCTCAAGCCTGTGCGCGCTGCCGAGCTTGCCCGGGTGATCGAAAAGGTGGCACAGCAGATCGAAGAAAGCAAGCAATCCGTTTCCCTGCCCGGCGGCTACGATGAGGACGAGGTGCAGCATGCCCTTTTGCAGCACTATATGCAGCAGCTGCTCTACGGCGGGCTGGATACCGCCACCCTTCTGGAGCGTGCCCGGGCGTTGAAGCTGGAGATCGTAAGCCCCTGTTACCGGATCCTTCTGTTCCATTTCGGTGCGGAGGAGCTGGACTACCGCAGCGCGCGCACAGCGGCCCAGAAGCTGCTCAAGCAGCAGGGCATGGAGCTGTTCTATTTTGCCGAAGCCAACCAGCTGGCGGTGCTGCTCTGCGGCGCGGATGCCGCAGCCCTGAGCGAGCAGGCATACCGCTTTATCGCCATTCTGCGCCACGAAATGAAGGAATACTGCCCGGAGGTTACCGCCGTGGTGGGCAACACGGTGCAGCGGCTGAGCGCCGTATGCCAGGCCTACAAGACCGCGCTGGATCTGATCAAGCGGGTATGGAGCGTGGCAGCCGGGCAGGTGGTGGATGTGAACGACACCGCCCAGATCGCCGCCGGGATGATCGAGCTGGACAATCCCTTTGGCGAGAGCTTCCGCCAGAAGCTGCAATACGCTTCTGCGGCAGATGTGCCCGCTTTGGTGGACGAGGTGCTGGACAGCCCGGAGGGCAACCGCTTCGGCAGTACGCTGATGCGCTATTACGCTCTTCTGGATCTGCTCAAGATGGCGGCCGCCCAGCTGAGCCGACAGACCCCCGGCACCGACGAAAAGGACATCGCCGCCCGGCTGAGCGAGCAGCACGATATCTTCGCCGCCTCCGGGCGTATGGACAGCTTCCGCCAGACGGCGGTGGAGCTGCTGCGGCAGGCCGCCTGCATGAAGCCCGACCATCTGGCAGGGGTCAAAAACAGCCACGTGATCAGCAAGGCGGAAAAGTACGTGGCAGAGAATTTCTGCGACCCGAACATCTCGCTCATCAGCGTGGCCAAGTATGTGGGGCTCAGCTCGGCGCATTTCAGCACCGTGTTTTCCCAGACGCTGGGACGGTCATTCATCAACTATCTGACCGCCATGCGCATTCAGCGCGCCAAGGAACTGCTGGCCACCACCAATATGAAGCTTTCCAGTATCGCCATGGAGATCGGTTACAACGAACCCAACTATTTCAGCCATGTATTCCGCAAGCTGGAGGGCATTACCCCCAAGGAATACCGCAACCGGGTGCAGGGCAATCAGTAACCCCGGCTTTCCAGCAGCCCGGGGGTGATGGTTGCGGCATCGAAGGCGGATTCCTCCACATACGTCAGCTTGGGGGATTCCAGCCCGCTTTCCAGCCGCTGGATGATGTTTTCCACCCGGGGACCGTGCAGGGGGTTGCACTCCACATCGTAGCTGATCTCGCCGCTCATCACCAGCTCCAGCGCATGGCGGCTGGCGTCGAAGGAGATAATGGTCACATCTTTGCCGGGGGTGAGCCCGGCGTTCTTCAGCGCATCGATGGCGCCGTAGGTCATGTTGTCGTTTTCGGAAAAGATCACATTAAAGTCGATCCCCTGGGTCAGGACTGCTTCCACCAGCTCCTGGCCTTTTGCCTGCGTAAAATCGCCGCTGGCACGGTAGACCAGCTCCCACTCCGGGTGGGTGGAAAGCCCTTCGTTGAGCCCCGCCGTACGCCCGATCTGGGCAGAGGAGCCGATGTTGCCCTGCAGGTGTACGATGCGCAGGGGCCGGTCTTCCAGATGGCTGTCCATCCAGCGCACCGCATTGCGCCCCTCGCCCAGAAAATCGGAGCCGATCCAGCAGGTAAAGAGGGAATCGTTCTCTGCCTCGATCATTCTGTCTACGATGATCACCGGGATGCCGGCGGCCTTGGCTTCTGCCAGCACCGTATCCCAGCCCTTTTCGGTGGTGGGGGCCAGCACGATGTAATCCACCCCCTGATGGATAAAGTTGCGGATAGCGGTAATCTGCTTTTCCTGCTTCTGCTGGGCATCGTCAAAGATGAGGCGGTAACCGTTGCTTGCAGAGAAGGCCTGCTGCATGCTGAGGGTATTGGCATTGCGCCAGTCGCTCTCTGCGCCTACCTGCGAAAAGCCCACCACGATCGCTTCTTTGTAGGGCTCCTCCACCGGGACGGGGGCGGTGCAGCCGCACAGCAGCGCAAGCAATGCAAGGCACAGCAGGGTCAGGGAATATCGGGGATGCTTGCTCACGGCAGGGTCTCCTCCTTTGCTTGGGTTCGTTTCTGGGGCAGGCGGATGGATACGGTGGAGCCTTTGCCCGCTTCGCTTTCGAAAAACAGGCCGTAGGGTTCGCCGCAGTAGAGACGGATGCGCTTATGCACATTCACCAGCCCCAGCCCGGTGTGCCTGTCTTCATAGATGCCCGCCTGCAGGATGCGTACCTGCTCGGCGTCCATGCCTGCGCCGTTGTCGCTGACCCGCAGCACCATATCATCGCCGTCACATTCGCCGGTTACGGTGATGGTGCCCATGCCCCGCCGGTTTTTGATGCCGTGGTAGAGGGCATTTTCCACCAGCGGCTGCAGGATCAGCTTGGGTACGCGGCAATCCAGCAGCGTGTCGGGAATATCGATACGGTAGCGCAGGATATCGCTGTAGCGGATCTGCTGGATCTCCAGATAGCTGGTTACCTGAGTACACTCGGCAGCCAGCGAGATGATGTCTTCGCCCTTGCTGAGCGAATTGCGGAAGAAGGTGGAAAGGCTGGTGACCATATCCACCACATCCTCGCTGCGACCGCTCTCGGCAAGGATGGCGATGGAATCCAGCGTGTTATAGAGGAAGTGGGGGTTGATCTGCGCCTGCAGCAGCTCCAGCTCTGCCCTGTGCAGGGATTGCTGGTTCTGGATCTGCTTTTCCATGAGCGCATCCACCCGGCGGGCCATTTCGTCAAAGCCGCTGTCCAGCGTCTGCAGCTCGGTGATGTTGGTGCTTACCGGCTCTGCCACCAGATGCCCTTCGCCAAACTGCTGTACCTTTTTGGAAAGCGCGCCGATAGGCTCTGTGATGCGGCGGGTGACCCGCACGGAGTACCAGATCATGGCGATGGTGAGCACCAGTACCCCTGCGCCCACGATGATGATCACCGCTGTCACCTGCCCGGTGAGCTGCTCCTGCAGGCGCGCCATTTCGCGCACCTCATCGTCGATAAAGGCGTGCATGTAGCTTTCGATCAGTCGGGTAAGGCCGGTCTCGCCGCGGATGTTGCGCTCCAGCAGCTCCATGCGGTTGTCGTAGGATTCCTCCAGCGCGATCTCGTCCATATAGCTGCGCAGGTTCGCACACATATCCAGCATGCTGCGGATGCGCCAGCGGTTATCCGGCAGGGAGGTGGTAAGCTCCAGACGGCGCAGCACCGCTTCGGCATCGTCCAGAACGCCGGTGGGCAGCTGCTCGGCGGAGGCTTCGCTCCTTGGCAGGATCACATGGTTGTACATGCCCGAATCCAGCATGGTTTTGAATTCCTGATTGAAATCTGCGGCGGTGTTGGCGGTTTGCAGTACGCTGGTGTACTGCCCGTTTACGGTGATCAGCATCACGATCAGCATGAGGATGATGGCGCACATCACCGGCAGAACGGTAAGCAGCAGCTTGCGGATCTGCTGCTCGATACTGCGGTTTTCTTTGGACTCCAAGGGGGCATGCCTCCCTTCCTCTGAGTTATCTATTTAATGAAAGCATACGATTTTCTTTTGCTATTATAGCATGATTTTGCGCTCTTTTGCCCAACACCGAAAAAAAGTATCAGGAATCGAATGAATTTTTCAGTTTGGCAGGCGGCAGAGAAAAGCTTCCAAAAAACTTGCTAAAAAGAAAAAAAGAATTTGAATGTTCCCGGGTGTGTTTTCATATACAATAACAGTAACAAGTCCACCAGATTGGACAAATAATCGTTTAGGAGGTACCCTCAATGAAGAAGTTTGTTGCTCTGCTGCTGGCTGCTCTCATGGTTCTGACCGCTTGCGTCGCCATGGCCGAAGCCGATCTGATCACCGTTGGTATCGTGAACAATCCCCCCTCCGAGTCCGGCTACCGTGAAGCCAACGTGAAGGATTTCGAGACTGTTTTCACCGCTGAGAACGGCTACGAAGCCAAGACCTACTACAGCCTGAAGAACGACGAACAGCTGGCTGCCGCCACCCAGTTCATCACCGACGGCGTGGACTACCTGCTCATCTCCGCTGCTGAGACCACCGGCTGGGACGAAGTTCTGACCGCTGCTCAGGAGAACGGCATCGGCGTGTTCCTCTTCGACCGTATGATCGATTGCGACCCCGCTCTCTACAATGCCGCTATCGTTTCCGACATGGCCAACCAGGGCAAGCTGGCTGTTGAATGGCTGATCGCTCAGAACCTGGAAGCCTACAACATCATCCACATTCAGGGCGCTATGGGCTCCGACGCTCAGCTGGGCCGTACCGGCGCTCTGGACGCTCAGGTCGCTGCCAACGACAACTGGAAGCTGGTCGTGCAGCAGACTGCTACCTGGGACGAGGCTGAAGCCAAGAAGATCACCGAATCCGTGATCAACGCCAAGGAAGCCTTCAACGTCATCTATGCCGAGAACGACGGCATGGCCAAGGGCGCTGTGGCTGCTCTGGACGAGGCTGGCATCACCCACGGCAAGGACGGCGACGTGATCGTTATCGGCTTTGACTGCAACCGCTGGGCTCTTCGCGAAGTGCTCGCCGGCAACTGGAACTACGACGGTCAGTGCTCTCCCTTCCAGGCTCAGGTCATCAGCGACATGATCCAGAAGCTGGAAGCCGGCGAGACCCTCGAGCTGCCCGAAGACAAGAAGGTCATCTCTGAAGAGAAGGGCTTCGACGCTGCCACCATCACCCAGGAAGACATCGACGCTTACGGTCTGGGCGAATAATCCGGCACCAAAGCTTCGGCTTAACTGAGTAAACTGCGCGGTGCGGCGATGTGGAGTTGATCCGCATTCCGCACCGCGCTTTCGCAAGTTGAAACGACCTGTTTGTTGCAGGGAAGGAGGAAACGTGTATGCAAAACGATATCGTTTTGTCTATGCGCGGGATTGGCAAGACGTTTCCGGGCGTGAAGGCGCTCTCGAATGTGGACTTTACCCTGCGCAAGGGCGAGATCCATGCGCTGATGGGTGAAAACGGCGCAGGAAAATCTACGCTGATCAAGGTTTTAACCGGCGTTTATACCAAAGATGCCGGGCAGATCTTTATTGACGGCGTTGAGGGTGAGGTAAGCATCCGTTCGCCGCAGGATGCGCAGAAGGCGGGCATCAGCACGGTGTATCAGGAGATCACCCTGTGCCCCAACCTGACCGTTGCGGAAAACATGTTCATCGGCCGCGGCAACGATGTGCTGGTGGATTGGAAGGGCATGGAGAAAAAAGCGGGCGCCATTCTGGAAAATCTGGGCATTCCCGCCCGCCCCAAGCAGCAGCTGGGCAGCTGCTCGCTGGCTGTGCAGCAGATGGTCGCCATCGCCCGTGCGGTGGATATGGACTGTAAGGTGCTCATTCTGGACGAGCCCACCTCCTCTCTGGATGACAAGGAAGTGGAAATGCTCTTCGGTCTGATGCGCGATCTGCGCAGCCGCGGTGTAGGTATTATTTTTGTTACGCACTTTTTGGAGCAGGTCTACGAGGTGAGCGACCGCATCACCGTGCTTCGCAACGGCGAGCTGGTGGGCGAGTACGAAATCGAAAATCTGCCGCAGGTAGAGCTGGTTGCCAAGATGATGGGCAAGGAGCTGGAGGAGCTGGGCGAGCTGAACCGGGAGGAAAAGCCCGAAGAGGATACCGCCGCCCCCATCTACGAAGCCCACGGCCTTTCCAGCGCAGCCTGCACCAATCCTTTCGACTTCGCCATTCGCAAGGGCGAGGTAAACGGCTTTACGGGCCTTCTGGGCTCCGGGCGCAGCGAGAGCGTGCGCGCTATCTTTGCAGCCGACCGTGTGACCGGCGGCACCGTGACCATGAACGGCAAGACCATGAAGATCCAGAAGCCCATTCAGGCCATGAAGCAGGGCATCGGTTATCTGCCTGAGGACCGCAAGGATGACGGCATTATTGCCGATCTTTCTGTGCGGGATAACATCATTCTGGCTTTGCAAGTAATGAAGGGCTTCTTCCGGCCCTTCTCCCAGGCGGAGGCGGAGGCCTTTGCCGATGAATACATCAAGGCGCTGGAGATCAAGACCGCTTCCAGCGAAACGCCCATCAAGAGCCTTTCCGGCGGCAACCAGCAGAAGGTGATCCTTGCCCGCTGGCTGCTCACCCACCCCAAGTACCTGATCCTGGACGAGCCTACCCGCGGCATCGACGTGGGCACCAAGACCGAGATCCAGCGTCTGGTGCGCAAGCTGGCGGAAGAGGGCATGAGCGTTACCTTTATCTCCTCTGAGATCGAGGAGATGCTCCGCACCTGCTCCCGCCTGATCGTGATGCGCGACCGGCACATCGTGGGTCAGCTGCGCGGGCAGGAGCTTACCCAGAGCAACGTGATGCGTACCATTGCGGGAGGTGCGGACTGATATGGCACAGAAGAAATTCAATTGGAGCAAGTATTCGCAGCTAATGCTGCCGCTTATCTCCATTCTGCTGATCGTGGTGTTCAACCTGATCCGCGACCCCAGCTTTTTCTCGGTGGAGATCGCCAAAAACAACGTGGGCAACACCGTGCTGACCGGCAACCTGATCAGCATCCTCAACGGCGCTTCCGAGCTGGCGGTACTTGCCATGGGCATGACGCTGGTTACCGCTGCCTGTGGCGGCCAGGATATCTCTGTGGGCGCACTGGCGGCCATTGCGGGCAGTATGTTCGTAAAGGTGCTGCGCTCCGGTGAGATCACTGTTGGTTCGATCATTCTGGCTTTCCTGTGCTGCTGCGCTATTGCCATCGTGTTCGGCGCATTCAACGGCACGCTGGTTTCCGTTTTCAAGATCCAACCCATGATCGCGACGCTGGTGCTGTTCACCTGCGGCCGCTCCATTGCGTACTGGATCAACGGCGGCGCTACTCCCACCGTGGAAAGCCCGCTGATCAACGCCATCGGCAGCTTCATCCCCGGTGTGCCGATCCCCACCCCGATCATCATCGTTGCCATCTGCGGCATTCTGTTTGCCCTGCTGCTCAAGTTCACCACGCTGGGGCTGTACACCCAGACGGTGGGCATCAACCAGCGGGCTGCCCGGCTCAACGGCATCAACACCACGCTGATCAAGCTGCTCAGTTTTATGATCCTTGGCGTGTGCTGCGCTGTGGCGGGCTGCATCGGCGTGAGCCGTCTGGGACTCATCAACCATGAGACCTTGCTTCTGGAAATCGAAATGGACGCCATCCTTGCGGTGGCCATCGGCGGCAATGCGCTGGGCGGCGGCAAGTTCAAGGTCTCCAGCTCGGTGCTGGGCGCATACGCCATTCAGGCGCTCACCATCACCCTCTACGCCATGAAGGTGCCTTCCACGGCGGTGAAGGCGTACAAGGCCATCGTGATCATCCTGATCGTGGTGATCGGTTCGCCGGTGGTGAAGGCGTACTTCTCCCGCCTGTGGGCACGGCTGAAGAAGAGCGGAAAAGGAATGGAGGCGGTGTAAATGATGCGCAACAACAATCTGAAACGCCGGGAGCCGCTTACCGATACCCAGCTGCTTCTGACCATTACCATCTGTATTTTCTTTGCCATGTACGGGCTTGCCATGCTGGTGTGGGGCGGCGGCTTCCTGCGCTTCCAGCAGGTGTTTGACATGCTCAACAACAACGCTGCGCTGATCATTGTTGCCTGCGGGCTGACCATCGTTATGATCGGCGGGGGCATCGACATCTCCGTTGGCGGCGTTACCGCTCTGGTGGTGATGAGCTGCATTGTACACATGAACAACGGCGGCAGCATCGTTACCGCTGCGCTGCTGGCTGTGGGCATCGGCCTGTGCTTCGGTCTGGTGCATGGCTTCCTGATCTCCTATCTGGAGATCCAGCCCTTCATCATCACACTGGCGGGTATGTTCTTTGCCCGCGGCATGACCACCATCGTCAGCCTTGAGCCCCAGAAGATCGCCCATGAGGGCTTCAAGGCACTGATGAAGACCAAGATCGAGATCCCGTGGCTGGGCTATGTTGCCAAGAAGGGCAACCTGATCCCCGCCCGTATGGAGATCGGCGTGGTGGTGGCGCTGGTGGTGCTGATCGTGGTCTTCATCATGCTCAAGAAGACCCGTCTGGGACGCGGCTTCTATGCCATCGGCGGCAACAGCCAGAGCGCGCTGATGCTGGGCGTGAACGTGAAGCGCACCCGGTTCCTTTCCTACCTGATCAGCGGTCTGCTGAGCGGTATCGCGGGCTTCGTGTTCATGATGCACACCGGCGCAGGCAATGCCACCAATGCCGCCGGCGCGGAAATGAACGCCATCGCCTCTGCCATTATCGGCGGTACGCTGCTCAGCGGCGGCGTGGGCAATGTGATCGGCACCTTCTTCGGCGTGCTGACCCTGACCACCATCAAGGCCATCGTTACCACCTCGGGTCTGCGGGATCCCTGGTGGCAGTCGATCACCACGGGCGCGATGCTGTGCTTCTTCATTCTGCTGCAGAGCGTTGTGCTGAGCCAGCGCGCCAAGAAGAAGGCCAAGGCAAAGGAACTGCTCAAGGAATGACGGATACACTCTGCCTGACGATGTAATCTGCGCTGTGTAAACAGTTTCTTCCTCCTTAAAAAAGCCCCAGCAGCTTTTCGCCCCCGGTGCCGTGCCGGGGGTGTTTTTGTGTGCAGAAAAGCGGCTTTCCCGGTGGGAAAGCCGCTTGTTTGATCGGAATTTGTGGGCTGCAGGAGCGTTCACAACTGTTCTGTTAATCCACCAGCGAAAGCTCTGCGTCGGCACGTGCGCCGCCGCCCCACATGGTGGAGTAGATGCCTGCCTTCAGCGGCGGGCAGGTGAAGGTGGAGGTCATGGTGTAAACGCCGCCGGTGCGGGCGGTTTCGTCCAGCCCGTGGAGCACCTCCAGACCGTGCAGCCCCATCTCCTTGCTGAGCCGGTTGGGGCGTCCCTTGCGGATGGCCCATGCCAGCTCTGCCACGCCGATGCCCCGGTTGCCGTAGCCCCGCTCAAAATCGGTGGCATCGTCCAGAACGCAGCTGCCGTTGTAGCCGTGGGTGAGGGGCAGATCGCAGGGCGGGCTTTCGGGCTTGATGAGCCGAACCGGATCGCCGAAACGGTTGGGATCGCCCAGTTCCAGAATGCCGGCGGTGCCGTAGATGCGGAAGGTGGAGCACTCTGCGCCGATGGTGTTGCCGTCGAAATGCAGCATGCCCAGCGCGCCCCGCTCAAAGCGCAGCGAACCGGTGACCAGATTGTTCCCGGGGATCTGCCAGCCCTCGGGATCGTCCTTGTTGAAAAGGAACTGCCGTTGACGGGCGGGTGCGGGGGCGGCGAAGCCGGTCACCTGCGCCACGGGGCCAAGGATGCACAGCAGCGCCTGAATGTAATAGATGCCCACATCGTAGGGCAGGCTGCCGCCTTCGCTGCGCAGGAAGCGGAAACGCTCCGCATTCAGGTTCTGATCCCGGTTAATGGAAACGATGCAGGAGGTAACCTCGCCGATCAGCCCGTGATCCACAGCCCAGCGGGCGGTCTGGATGCTGGCCCCCAGCGCGGTATCGGGGGCAACAGCCAGATACAGTCCCTTTTCGTTGGCGATATCGACCAGCTCCTGCGCCTGCTCCAGACGGGCGGTCATGGTCTTTTCGGTGTAGACGTGCTTACCGGCCAGCAGCAGCTGACGGATTACATCGTAATGGGCAGATGCGGCGGTCAGGTTGATGACCAGCTCAATCTCCGGGTCGGCCAGGATCTCTTCCAGCGTCATCACCCGGGGCACGCCGTATTTCCGGGCGGCTTCCTGCGCCAGCTCGGGCACCAGATCGCACACCGCCACCACATCCAGAATGGTGAACAGGCGGGTCATGTTGCGCAGATAGACCTGCGAGATGATGCCGCAACCCACCACAGCCGTTTTGACAGGTTTGGTCTGCATGGATGAAAAACCCCTTTCGTTAATAGCTTTCCAAAGTCTCGATAAAGCACTTCAGGGTCTCGGTGGCATCGAAATAGGCATATTCGCCGCCGCCGTCGCCGTACTTGCCTCGCTGGGTGCAGGGGAAGCCCATGGCCTCGCAGGCGACGACCTTTTCGTCGGTGCCTTTTACGCCGAAGGCGATGTGGTGGATGCCCTCGCCGCGGTTGTCGAGGAAATCCTGCCAGGTGCTTTTGGCGCCGTTGGGCTGGATCAGCTCCAGCTGGATGTTTTCCAGATCGAAAAACGCCATCCGGCAATTGGCATCGGGTGCGGGCTGACCGTTCACCGTGGTCTGGGTGATGGCGAAATCGCCGCCGTTTACCGTGGGGGGCACGGGAATGCCCAGAAATTCTGCCAGCTTTACCTTGGTGGTTTCGATATCGCGCACGATAAAGCCGATCTGGGATACGCGAAGGGTGCCGAGGGGACCTGCCATAGGGATACCTTCTTTCTTGGCGGAGTATTTGGTTTTCGGGGGATCGTCTCCGTTTGTGGTTATTGATATTATACCGATTTTTGTGGGAAAGTAAAGAAGGGAAGCGGGCGTGGCGGCAGCGGGCGGGGCAAAGAAAACACCCGGCTGCGCTGTGCGGCCGGGTGTGGGAGAGGATCAATCCTTGAAAAGGTTTTTGCCGAAGTTGTACAGACCGTTCATCCACACGGTAAAGTTGTGAGCACCGGGGGTCTCGTAGTACACATGCTCTGTGCCGTTGGCGGTAAGGGTATCGGAATAGGTCTTGGGCCAGGGGGCGACCACATCGTCGGTCAGCCCGTGCACGATCATGATGAAGGTGTCATACCCTTCGGCAGCCTTGAAGCCGTCGGTGGGGAAGAGACCTTTTTCCACCGCATAGGGCAGCGCGCCGGGGGCGGGGGCAAAGGCGCCCACATAGCCGAAGGTCTCCGGCAGGGAAAGCCCCACATACAGCGCCTCGCGTCCGCCCATGGACAGACCGGCCACAGCAGTGTTCTCCCGTCCGGGAGCGAGGCTGTAGTTTTCCCGCAGCCAGGGCAGCAGATCGTCCCGGATGTCGTTGAGGCAATTATCGAAAGCGGCGAAGGTCTCGGGGCTGTAGAACCCGGCGGGCGGAGCATCCTTGTGGAAGGCCTTGATATCGGGGGTGACGATGATCATCTCTTTGGTTTCGCCCGCAGCGATCAGGTTGCCGATGATGATCTCCGGCACGCCGCCCATCCATTCCTTATGGTCGCCGCCGATGCCGTGCAGGAGCAGCAGCAGGGGATAGGCCTTGCTTTCGTCGTAATCGGCTGGTAGGTACACATTGCACTTGCGATCCATCCCGCAGGTGGAGGAGTAGTAGGTAACGGTTTTGGGCACGGCGTAGGCAACGCCGTCCTGCCGCCGGTTGAAGTCGGGCACGGGCTGATAGGGATCCTCCCCGGCAAGGGCGGGGGCGGTGCAGAGGGTAAACAGCAGAACAAGAAGCAGAAGACGGGAAATGCGCATAAGGCAACCTCCTTTATGGTGAGGGGTATGGAATCAGTATAGGGCAGGCGGGGGAGACAACACAATGCAGCCCTGTGCCAAAGATGGGACAAAAGTGCTTCGGTCGGACAAAAATTCGGAATGGATGGATGGGAACCGCAGAACGGGGACAATTGCTGCCGGGGTTTGAAATTTACCGCCCGGCAGGTGAAAAGAACTTGTAACCCTGCGGCATTTGTGGTACTTTCTTCTGTGGTGGCTATACTGTTTTCGACGATGGAAACGGGAGGAAGAAGATGGAACACAAGCAAACGCTCACCCTTGAGCAATTGATCGCGCTGATGGACAACAACGGCGACTGTACCCGCCGGTTTGAGGAGGAGCTTTCTCACTTTGTGGAGGAGATGGGCGACCCGGATGCGCTGGAAGCGTTGATGAAGGCGGAGGATCTGAACACCCGTTATTTGGGTTTTTACGGTCTGTTTATCTACTGCCGCCGTCTGATGCAGTACGACCAGCTGCAGATGCTGTTTGACCGGCATACGGCGACGTTTTCCGGTTTTATCAGCTTCGGACATCTGCAGACCATGTATTATATCGATTCCGGCGAGGATTTTTCCGCCGCCGAGCTGAAGGAGCATCTGGCGAAGGCCGCCGGTGTGGCGGAACAATACCGCCGACTGGATCTGCGCGGGCAGGAGGTTAATCTGGCAGGGGTGCAGCATGCCTTTGCCGATCTGCTTATTACCAGCTGCGAACGGGATGAGGAAAACTGCGGGGAACTGCTGGATGAGTGGGGGCGCAAGGCCGAACGGGCGTTGGAGGAAGCCATTAAGCTGTCCCATGGATATGCGAAGTACTACTGCACCAAAGGCAGATTGCAGGCGCTCAGGCATGAGTACGATCAGGCAGTGGCTTCGGTGCGCAAAGCCATTTCGCTGGAGCCGCCCAAGAAGGATGCCAACCGCTATTCCCTGCGCATTATGCAGTACCAGTCCCATCTGGTGCGTATTCAGACCCGCAGCGAGACCTACCGGCTCAAGGAGCAACAGCAGCGCATGACAGGCGAGGTGGAGCGCATCCGCGGGGCATTGCTGGGTAATGTGGAGATCATTGCGTTCTTCTCCGGTATTATCAGCTTTGTGGTCGCCAGCCTGAATCTGGTGGAAGCCTATGCACCGGCGCAGGCTGCGGGGCTTATCGTGGTGCTGTTGGGTGCGCTGCTGGTGGTATTCAACTGCTTTGCGATGCTTTTGCATATGGAGAAGCGGCCCGGAGCGGCGAGGATCATTGTTTTTGTCGTGGGGCTGATCTGCATTTTGGGAGGGCTGCTGCTTGTTCGTTAACATCAACGCTTACAGCTGCGCAGGGCTGGAGCATAACGAGGATGCGGTGTACACTGCCGAAGGGCTGCTTATTGTAATGGACGGCGCATCCGGTCTCAACGGCATACACAGGACAGATGCCCCTACCGATGCCTGTTGGCTGTCCCATACGGCGGTTGCGCTGCTGGCAGAGAAGCTGAATGCGTCGGAAAGACCCATTGCCGAAGCACTGGAGGAGACTGCCGAAGCGCTCAGGCAGGGGCTGACTGCCTTTGGCTATCCGGAGGAACCGGAGCTTTACCCCAGCGGTTCTCTGATGATCGCCCGTCGGATGGGAGAAGAGATCGAGCTGTATACGCTGGGAGATTGCACCGCCCTGATCCGCTGGCGGGACGGGCGGCCTGTGTGCTGCTGCCACGATGCGGCGGTGACCCGGCTGGACAATGCGGTTCTGACCCGCGCCCAGAAGCTGGCAGAAAGTTGCGGCGGTTCGGTTGCGCAGGCGCTGCCCGAGCTCAGGTCTTATGTGGTGGAAAACCGTCGGTTGCGCAACCGGGAGGGCGGCTACTGGATTTTCGATCCCTCGGGCAGGGGGATTGCCCACGGGCAGCGGCTGTTGCTGCCTGCGGGGGAAGTACACTCCCTTGCGCTGATGTCGGATGGGTTCTACGACATTGCCCAGCTTGAGGGCGGCCCCACCCACGAGGAATTGATGACGCTGCTGGAAAACACGCCGGCTGCGAAATTGGTGGAAGGACTGTATGAGGCTTTGGAGGCAGACCCGCTGCTGGATCGTCTGCCCCGGTTCAAGCTGAAGGACGATGCCACCGTTGCATATGCCCGTGTAGAGCCTTGAAGCAAAAGAGCATCTCCGTCCCTGCATAAAGCGGGAGCGGAGATGCTTTGCTTATGGGCTGCAAAACAGGAGTTTTTTACCGTTTGTGCATGGCATTAACGCTATGCCGGATGATTATCAATGCAACGCTTTGCTTATACGTTAGCGATCAGTGTGGTCAGGGATTTCCTTTGGTTTTCGGTAGGCTCCTTCAGTTTACCGTTCTTCAGGAGCGTTGTGATGCAGTGCAACAGGAACCATCCGTCGGCGTGGAAGACAAACTGCAGCTCATACTCTGCTGTTTTTCTGAGGTGAGCGGGAACGGAATCCAGTACAGCTTTGGCATAAGGCGCTTTCAGTGCATCAAAGTCGGTCTGATGCTTTGCCTTGATCCGCTCGCCGATGGCAAGGAGCTTATCACGGATTTCGTCGCTTGCCAGAACCACGATCTGCCAAGCGGATCTGAATTGTCCGTCATAATCGCCGTTGGTCTTGATGAAACCACGTTCCGCAAGCCAAGCGTATTCGTCCTTTGAGAGACGATCACCGGATTCTCTTTCGTAGAGCGAAAGGATGCGTTTGGATTCTTCGGAGTAGCTGAGCCTGTCACCGTCTCCGCGATTGGACCACTCGCTGTCGATCTGCCAGAGCATGCGCCCACCGTTGCCATTCCACCGGGGCCCGCTCCAGTTTTTCATATAAACATAGTCATCGGGAAGGATCAGAGCATCGGGAACAACGGATGCATGGAAGATGTTGTGGGCGCCATCGGGACGGAGCGTGGCGACTTCTTCAAAGGAGATGCGATCATCCATCAGCTTTTTGCCCGACCATGCAGCTATATAGGGAATCAGCGTCCACAGGACAAAATTCCGATCCGCTTCAGGGAACCCGGTCGGGGAGAGGGGTCGGTCGGTCTGTCCGCACCGGATGTCCGGGTCATCAAGAATGCCGGAGGAGGTCAGTTCATCGTACAGATCGTTGGCAAACAGTTCGGCGGCGCGTCTGTACATGTTGTTCTGCATGGTAAGCAGATCCGCCGTCGGCTCGCTGATGATGAAGTTGGCAATGTACTTATCCTTTTGTACCTGCAGGAAACCGTATTCCTCAAGGAACTCCGCTTCTGTTTCCACATACACGGGGGAAACGCCAAGGTCATCGGCGATCTCGTTGACGGTTTTCGCCGTATGGCGCACACAGTAGCAGATATTCTGTACCAGCGTGGAACGGAAGAATTCGTCGGGAGACTTTTTGCCCACCGAACCGTTGATCCCCCAGGAGTGGAAGCGAATGGGGTTAAACATGAGTTGACTTGCGTTTCTCATCGTATCCATACCTCGTTTCAATTCTTTTTTCGCTTCAAACAAGTGCCATTTGACAGTACCGAGAGGAATCTCCAGCTCCCGGGCGATCTCTGCCTGCTTACGATTTTCGAAATAATACGCGATCACGATTCTTCTTTGCAGCTTGGACAGGTACGCGATCCCGGTTCGGAGACGATGGATGGCCTCCGTATTGTCACCGGCGTCCGGCTCAGAGTACGGGTCTGCGAGCAGCTCCGCGACCTCATCAACTGAAACGCCGACCATGCTTTCCGCAGCATCACGGTAGTAGTTGCTGAGCGCATGATGGGCTACCGTCCAGATGAACTTGCCCATGTCCGCCACATCCTCCTTGACAAGGAGTGCACGGAACGCTTTGATGACGATCTCTTGCGACAGATCCTCCGCATCGTGGATGCTTTTACACCGTTTCAGCGCAAATCCGAATATGGGCTTCAGATATTCGGCTATGGTTTTCTCTACGTCTTGTCGGTTCACTTGTTTGCACCTCGATTGAAAGCTTTCACCTATACAGACACGGGATTTTGAAAAGGTTGGGGTTTGGATCAATATTTTGTTGAGAATGTTTTGTGTTATTGCATATTTGTTGCTCGGGTAAACCGGCAGCGAAGATTTTGTCTGTAAAAACAAAAAAACCCTGATCGGGATCAGAGCTTTTCTGCGGCTGCTGATGGCAGCCCGTTGTTGGCGGAGACGGAGGGATTCGAACCCTCGTGCCCGTGAAGGCAAACTGATTTCGAGTCAGCCCCGTTATGACCACTTCGATACGTCTCCATGTGGCAGGCGGTTCTGCAGGGCAGGATGCCCGCATACCTTGATAGTATACCATGCAATCGGTAGATTGGCAAGGAAAAACGGTCGCTGTTTGGAAAAAGTACTGGACAAAGGAGGGAACGTTTGCTATAATGAACTTTGCTGATATGCCAATGTAGCTCAGTCGGTAGAGCAGCTGATTCGTAATCAGCAGGCCAGGGGTTCGAGTCCCCTCATTGGCTCCAGTTTTTTTTCGAGGTGTAGCGCAGTTTGGTAGCGCGTTTGGTTCGGGACCAAAAGGTCGCAGGTTCAAATCCTGTCACCTCGACCAGCAAAACGACCGATTTCATGTGAGATCCGGTCGTTTTTATTATGTTTTGTGCAAATGAGAACCTGCCGCCCGGGGCGATCCTGATCCGTTTGGTTCAGAATCGCCCCTTTGGCAAACCGGTTGGCAATTCTGTTGCGCTTTGAGGGCCAGCAAAGCTTTTGTTTTCAATGCTTTGCTGGCTTATCAGGTTGGCAATTCACATGGCAAATTTCTGGCTTGAAACATACCGCCCATCAGCTGCCCGGCTCGCTTCAAATCGGTCTGTTGCACATGGGTGTACACGTTGCGCATGGTGGCGATATCCGACCAGCCGCCGATGACCTGCATGGTCTTTTCATCCATGCCGCTGCGGCGGCAGACCGTGGTAAAGGTGTGCCGGAAGCAATGGGGCGTTGCGCCGTATACGTTGATCTCCGATTTGATGCGCTCCCAGGTGCGCTTCATGGTGGATGAAGTCACGTTGTCCTGCATCACATACTCCACGTTGTTTTCTTCGTGGGTCAGCCACTGAAGCAAATCGGGGTGCAACGGAATGGTACGCTTGCCTTTCTGAGTCTTGGTTTCACCAATGACCGGCAGATTGCCTTTGAAGGTGATGGCACGGCGCACATGCAGCAGCCCATTTTCCAGATCAACATCCTCCCAGCGAAGCGCCAGCACTTCTTCCCGGCGCATACCGGTGTAGATCAGCAGGGCAAGGTAACGCTGGTCACGTTTCTGCTTCAGGGTCGGCAGATGGTTAAGAATGTCGGCTACCTGCTCCTCCGTCAATGCCAGCCGCTCCTTTTTCTTGGTGGAAGGGTTGCGCAACCGCTTGGATTTGGCAGGATTGCGGGGGATCAGTCCGTCTTCCACCGCACCTTCCAGCACCATGCCCAGCACCATCTGGATCTCGTGCAGGGTCTTGCTGGCGTACTCGCGCTTTTCGTTGAGCAGCTGCTGAATTTTGTCCGTGGTGATCTCCGTTACCGGCAGGTCGCCAAAGGCAGGGATCAGGTGCTTTTGCAGGATGCTGGCGTATTCCGAGTAGGTGGTGTGACGCACCGTGTGTGTCTTGTACAGCGACAGCCAGCTTGTGGCATACTGCCGGAATTCCGGAGCATTTCGTGTTTCAGGGGCTTCCTGCACCCCTGCGGGACGCAGCAGCGCAGCGCCGTTTTCGATGATCTCCTGCATGGTGTAACCGTTGATCCAGCGGGTGATAGGCTTGCCATCGGGCTCATGGCCGATAACCAGATTATGCCTGATTCTTGTACGGGACATATCGTTGTTTTCCTCCTTCGATATGTCCGAGCTTTCTGATTGATTGTTGGTGCAATTGTCAAGGTTCACGAACGCATCGGAAGCCCCCAGCGCGGTCTGCGCGCCTTCTTTGGCAGCCACACACAGCATCCGCTGGAGTTCGTCCTGCGATAATTGTATCATAGGGGTATTCATTTATTCAAGCTGTCCGTGATGGTCTTGCTGACACCACGATCCTCCTCCCTCAATTGATTCAGGATCTCCTGCGGGATCCTCTCCAGCAGCGCAACCGCCTCCTGATAATCCTTGCGCATCTTTGCCTGCTGCAGCTTCTCCATCACGCTGCCTTTCTTGGCGGCTTCCAGTTCCTTCAGCAGCGCTTCGTTCTCCGCTTCCAAAGCCTCGGCTTCGCGGAAAGCGGCATCGTATTTCTTCATGGTGGCTGCCATCTGCCATACATCGGGAAGATAGCTGTCCAGCGCCTGACTGATCTCCTGCTTCCGGCTTTTCAGATTGAGCACATTCGTGTCGCTCAGCAGCATTTCCAGCCGCTTTCGCTTTTTGGTCAGGCGGGACATCTGCTTGTATACGCTGGTGGGAATGTGCCTGCGACCGGTTTCGCTGGCACTTTCGCCCCTCTCCAGCTCCGGGTATTTCTTGGACATATGCTCCCAGAACATATCCTGCCAGCGGCACAGCTGCTTCCGGTTGCCGATGATGTCCTTGGCGCTGAGCCGCTTGTCGGCGGTCAGCGGGACAAAACAAAGGTGCATATGGGGCGTTCGCTCGTCCATATGCACCACTGCGGAGATCATGGTCTCCTGTGCCTGATGTTTGCTGAGAAAGTCCAGCGCTTCCTGAAAGAAAACCCGGATTTCTTTTATGCTTTTGTCTTTGAAGAACTCATGGGATGCGGTGAAGAGGGTTTCCACCATGCGGATGCTGTCGGTACGGGTGCGGCAACCCGCTTCCTTGATCTGCTGCTCCGCTTCTGCCCGGTATCGTCGTTTGGGGGTGATCAGGTGGAAGTTCAGGTGAGAACGGCTGGGATCAATGTCCGGGTTGCTGGCGTATTTCTCTTTGGTGCGTTCGTCGTGGCTTTCGATCCGGCTGATTTCCGGGCCTTTGTATTTGGCA